>CBDUBU010000525.1:0-1515 GCA_965365465.1 uncultured Rhodothermaceae bacterium | reverse complement strand
GCGTGCCCGGGAGGATTTGAACCCCCGACCTTCTGATCCGTAGTCAGACGCTCTATCCAGCTGAGCTACGGGCACGTGTTTTTCTGAACTGTTAAAATAAAGCTCTTGCGTATATGCTGCAAGTGAAGCCGGTATTAAAAGGCAAGGTTAATCTCGTCATCTTCCTGCGACAGGCCGCTTTCACTCGTCGTCCGCAGGAAAGATTCCGCTTCCTTCCAGAAAATAAAAGTGGTGTGTAGGTCCGTAGCCGTGCCCGATGTCCAGCCCATGTCGGATCGCGTCTGTGACGTATCGCTTGGCGCGGGCGATGGACTCCCTGAGCGAGCAGCCTTTGGCAATGTTGGCTGTGATGGCAGCAGCGTACGTGCATCCTGTACCATGCGTATGCTTCGTAGGAACGAGAGGCGCGGAAAATGTATGGAAATGCGCTCCGTCGAACAGAACGTCTACCGCTTCTTTTTCACCCTGAAGGTGACCTCCCTTGACCAGCACCGCCCGCGTCCCCATCGCATGGATGCGCCGTGCCGCCTCTTTCGCGTCGTCTACGTTGCTGACCTGCATCCCCCCCAGATGGGCGGCCTCGTGCGCGTTCGGTGTAACCAGCAAGGCCAGAGGCAGCAGTTTTTCCTTGAGCGCCGCTACAGCTTCTTCCTTCAGCAGCGCATACCCGCTCTTCGATATCATTACAGGATCGACTATAAGGGACTTGATCTCGTAGGCATCGATCTTTCGAGCGACGGCCTCTATGATGGCCGATGATGAGAGCATACCGGTCTTGGCTGCATCTATACGAATGTCGCTCAACACCGCATCCATCTGTGCTTCGATCAGCGAAACAGGGAGTTCGTACGCCTGTTCAACGGCCTGCGTGTTCTGGGCAGTGACAGCGGTTATCACTGAAGCGGCGAATACACCGTTGGCCTGCATGGCTTTGATATCCGCTTGAATTCCGGCGCCGCCGCCGGAGTCGCTGCCTGCAATCGTTAAACCGACTTTCATTCAAAAAAAGCTTCTGGGATAAGTGCGCCGCCGCTGCCTCTCATGATCCAAACAGGAGACAACGTGATAACTGCGAGATGCGGCGGCTTTCATTGTCCTTAAGATAGGGCACAGGCAAACGGAAAATGCGTGATGGAAGAGCAGTTTGACATGATAATCGCAGGCGCGGGACTGGCCGGGGCTTGCGCAGCTCTTTTCCTGAGCCGGCGTGAAAAGGTGCTCGTGCTTGAAGCAGCCCGCCCGGCCTCCGGGGCGTCAGGGGTTGCCGCTGGTCTCGTCAACCCGCTGACCCCTCGCAGGGGGCGCCTCCAGTGGCAGATCGACCGCGCCCTCCCGGCACTGCACGAAGCGCTTGATCTGGCGGATGCTTCGCTTTTGTTTCAGCCGAAGGACATCCTGCACCCAGCCGTTGACCTCGCTCAGTCAGATGCCTTCCGGAAAACAGCGCAGGCCCATCCGCAGTATGCAGCCTGGCTTCCTGCTGAGGAAGTCTGCAAACGATTTCCTGCCATAATC
>CBDUBU010000524.1:0-1522 GCA_965365465.1 uncultured Rhodothermaceae bacterium | reverse complement strand
AGGACTTCACCGTCACCTGGGAGCACCGCCTGTACGCCGGCAACGAGGCGGAAAAGCATAGCATCGGCGCGTATTTCTACGGGACCGAGGGCACGTTTCACCTGGGCTGGCTCGACGGTTGGACCTTTTATCCGAGCGATCCGAAAAAACAGGTGCTGCACGAAGATCCCGTTCTGCATCAGCCGGACCAGCAGAACATCCGCGAACTCTGGGCCGATTTTCTCCGGTCGATGGAAACCGGGCAGCGGCCCGTCTGCGACATCGAGACCGGACATCATTCCACGGTGATGAGCCTGCTCGGAATGTTGTCGCTCAAGCTGGGCCGCAGCGTGGCGTGGGACGGGGAAAGCGAAACCATCCCGAACGACCCCGAAGCGAACGCCTTGCTCCGCCGCGCCTACCGCGCCCCCTGGGAGTACCCGGAAGTCTGAGCAACGCCCCGGCGCCTCCGGTTGCCCTGCCGCCGCAGAGCGCTTCCTGTCCACGATCCCGTTCGCCGCCGCCGGGCAGGGGCGCGAGGCATTTCCTCAAGCGTACAGGTCCTCGGGATCGGCGGCGGCGAGATCGACGAGAAACCCGGCAATCTGCGCGGCGACGGCTTCCAGATACCGCCGCCCCTTTTCGGGCGTTGCTTTTGAAGGATCGCCGACGCCTGTATCAATGGTGGCGCGGCTCCATTCGCGCTGCGCCCATACCCAGCGTTCCTGCAAGGCTTGCACCCTGAACGGGCGCGTCCTGCCGTCTCCGGCTTCGGAGAGCGGCAGCACCAGATCCGGCGCAATATGCATCATCGCGCTGGTTTCCATTTCACCGGCATGGTCGCCCGGCTCTTCAAAAAAGGGTTCGTAGGCAGGAGCCTGATACCAGTTCATCGCGCACAGAAACACGCTGCGCACCTGGGCCTGCAATTCCCGGAGCATCTGCCGGAAATCGTTGCCCCCGTGCCCGTTCATCACCACCAGCTTCGGGATGCCCTGGTGCGCGAGCGCGTCCACGATGTCGCCCAGCACGAGCGCCTGCGTGCTCGGGTTCATGTTGATGTCTAACTTGATGTCCATCTGTCCGGTGTTGACCCCGAACGGAATCGTCGGCAGAACAATGACTTTCGCCCCCTGCTCCCACGCGATCCGGGCCGATTCCGCCGCAACGTAGTCGCACTGGATCACATCGGTGGCGTAGGGCAGGTGGTAGTTGTGCGCTTCGGTGGCCCCCCACGGAAGCACTGCCACTTCGTAAGGGGTGTCTTTTACCGTTTTCCAGGTGGTTTCAGCAAGAATGTAAGGGCGAGGGGCAGGCATTTTTTTCCGTCGGGTCAGAGGGTTCAGGGCATTGGCAGGGGCGGCGGAATAAACTAGCAGGCAGCAGGCCGGCGGTCAACCGTCCGGGCAGCCTTTTGTGATTATTCCTGCGCGAGGCGTTAGCCGGGATCAAAGTCTCCAAAATTCTGATAGGTCCCGGTAGTGCTAACGTCTCTGCCCGGCGCAAAAGCTTTCAGGTTGGCAGCATAAACCGCCCCCTGGAG
>CBDUBU010000523.1:0-1555 GCA_965365465.1 uncultured Rhodothermaceae bacterium | reverse complement strand
TGTTCGATCCCGCCTGCGAAGCGCCCATCCGGTAGGATCCTTCCTCAGCGGCGGCCTGGATTCGTCTGCCGTGACGTGTTCGGCGGCGCGTCTGCTTCAGGCCGAAGGAAAGGACCGGCTGCACACCTACTCTGCCGTATTTGAGAGCGTCCCTGAATCCGACGAGCGCGTCTACATCCAGCCCGTGCTGGACCGCTATGAGGTAAACGCGCATTTTTTCCACGCTGACCGCCACAGCCCTCTGGAAGACATCGAGGCGATGCTTTCCCACGCCGACGGGGCTATTGGAGCGGGCAACCTGTACCTCAACTGGAATCTATACCGGATGGCTCGCAACGACGGCGTGCGCGTGGTGCTGGAAGGCTTTGACGGAGACACAACGGTATCACACGGTCGCGGCTATCTGGCGGAACTGGCCTCCGCCGGGCGGTGGCTGGCGCTAGCATCTAACGCACGGGCCTATGCGCTCCGCATCGGAGAGCCGTGGAAACCGGTGGTGGCCGCCTGGTTTCGCCAGTATGCAGTCGAACCCGTGATGGCCCGGAACCGCGTGCTCCGGCGCCTCCGGCGCATGACAGGTTCGCCGGGCCGGAAACCTTCTGTAGCGACCGACACGCCCATGACCTGGCGCTCAGTCATTAGCGACGATTTCTTCGCCCACATCCGGAATCAGTTGCAACCGGCTCCCATGGCCGCTTCTACGGAGCGCGAGGATCACTACCGCTTTCTTATGCGGGCCGTCATGCCGGCCACCCTGCAATTGCTCAATGCCACGGCAGGCGCGTTTGCCCTTGACCTGCGCCTGCCCTTTTGCGACAAGCGGCTCATCGAGTTCTGCCTTTCGCTCCCGCCGGACCAGAAGCTGAGGCGCGGCTGGACCCGCTTTATCATGCGCCATGCTATAAAAGGCATTTTACCCCCCCCGATTCAGTGGCGCGGCGATAAGACCAGCCTCCGGCCCGCCTTTGAACGCAGCCTGCTTTCCCGCGAAAGTGAGCGCATACACCATTTTTTGAATGACAATCCGGGAGACGTAGAACAGTACGTCGACATGGGGCGCATTCGCACTGCTTTTCACCGGCATGAAGCCGGGATGGCTTCTCGCTACGACCTTTCCAGAATCTGGGATGCTTTGTCCCTGTCCATCTGGCTCGAAAGAGAGAAGGCCAAACCGAAAATCGCTGCCCTGGGGCTGGAGGAGGCCCCGGTCGGGTAGCGCCTCTCCGGGTTGCCGCATTGCAGCCCGGAGAAGTCTGTACCTCCTAACAAAAATCACCAATCAAGAGGCAACGTCTATGCACAACCCGAAGAATGAAGTCAAGAAGCTCTACAGCACACCTCGGCTCGCTGCCTTTGGCGATGTCGAGAAACTCACGGCCCTGAACGGCTGTGTGACCAGTTCCGACGTACCCTACGGTCTTGACGGAACGGCCTACCCGATGGACAGGGACTGTGAGATTGACCTCGGCATGAGCTGAGCCGGACACGGGCAATCATAGCGCCTGCCAGACGTTTGATTGCCGTGGCTTTGTGGTAGAGGCGGCAGCAGAGCCGG
>CBDUBU010000522.1:0-1557 GCA_965365465.1 uncultured Rhodothermaceae bacterium | reverse complement strand
GGCGTCCGTAGAGCCGGCGGGTCAGCGGCGGCAGGTCCTCGGGCGTCTCGTCGCTCTGGTGGAGCGCCGTAAAGTAGTCGGCCACGATTTGCGATACGGACTTGCCGTGGGCCGCTCCATAAGCCTTTGCCCGCTCGATCAGCTTCTTTTCGAGGCGCAGGGTCAGCTTCGTTTGCATAACCTTTTCCGGTTGACGTACAAGTAATCGACGGGAATACGTCAGGCATCCTGGCCTGGTTCCTCGCGGTTGCGCGTGCGACCCGGGCCGGGGCGTTGCAGAATGCAACATTGTCGTCTCCGGCCCGGCGCGGCGATCCTGGGCGCGGCGGCAGTCATCAGCGCCGAGGATGTGAACCTGCTTCCGCAGGATTGCAACGTTTTTTCCTGCCTGATAGAAGTGGTCAGGTAGGCATCAGGTCGTTAGCTCCATGCTGGAGCATTTGAAGCAGGAAGCAAAGAAATAGCGATTGGCGCAAAATACATACGGTAGATGCAATGCTCCTGGAGCCAACGCTCCGTGTATGTATTGCCCTGGCACCTGCGCTGAATTTGCAAATTTAATGGGGGGCCAGGATGAATTTGGCCCCCATCAAAGGCAGAATCTCGTACGAGCGTTTCCAGACCATGCTTTCCCGGTTACATATATCGGGAATCCGGTACTTTCCCTCAATCTCTCCCGTGTCTCTGCGCCGCCGCGCTTCTCTTTCGTCGGTAAATACCCAGCCTGCATGGAGAGCAGCGGTTGCAATCACGTGCAGGTCTGCATTGTTCTCAAAGGCTGTGAACCTGAGCCGCTGCTGATAGGCATTGACGAGCCGCCCTACATGACTGTCCACTTCATCACTGTTGGGGCACATGAGATAATCTTTTCGGGGGGAGAGCCAGGCATGTAGTTCGGGAAATCGCTGCAACACTTCTGCAAAAACTTCCTCTGGTATCAGCACCTTGTTGCCTTGTGCGTACCGTTCAAAGGCGAGCCAGAACTCATGCTGTGCAGGGGGATACCAGTAATACCACCACCCGACGAGGGCATTCGTGTCGATAACAAAGGGGGGATTCATGGAATAGCAGTCAGGCTTCGCTTCAACAGGTATTCTTCATACTTCGCTACCATTCCCGGTGAGGCCCTGAGCGCCATGGCAAGGTCGGCTAAACCGAAAAATCCCTCCCGATAGCTCTGAAAGAGAATATCGGGAACGTAATAACCCCAACTGGAAAGCTCCTTCACATAATAAGTGGGCCCACCCTTTCTCTTCTTCTGCGGCTCCGGCATGTAATCATCAAAGGTAGTTCTGAGGTTATTTGCCACATCGGAACGAATAAGCTTGAACCGGTCCAGCCGTCTTACCAAAACGGAAGGACTGACTTTGAAAAGCTGCGCTACTTCCCGAACATCATCTTCTCCCCATAAGCCTTGCTCTCCGTAATACTGCGTAATCTCCAGGCCAACAAGGGCTTCTCTCGGCACCAATACCGCAGCCGCGAACCTGTTGCACCAGTTTTCTTCCGGAGAACCATAAGCGTAAAAGGGGGCGTCTGAATGGATCGTGCTGTCGC
>CBDUBU010000521.1:0-1570 GCA_965365465.1 uncultured Rhodothermaceae bacterium | reverse complement strand
CACGCGCTGCTGAAGCTGCCGATGACCTTCGATACGAAGCAGGTCCCCTGGGCGACCTACACTGACCCCGAACTTGCCCATGTCGGAGCTTCCGAGGAGGCATTGCGGCGGCAGGGCGCCTCTTATCAAACCTACCGCTTCCCGTACGCCCGACTGGACCGCGCCATCACGGAAGGCGAAACGACCGGACTCATCAAGGTCCATGCCCGGAGATGGAACGGACGCATCCTCGGCGCGAGCATTCTGGGGGCGCGGGCCGGGGAGATGATCAGCGAGTATGCCCTCGCTATGCGGCACGGGATCACGCTCCGCCAGATCTCCGACACGATTCATCCCTACCCCACTTACGGCCTCGGCGTGCGCCGCGCCGCCGACCAGTGGTACGCGCAGAAGCAGTCGGCAGGCATCATTCGCCTGATCCAGCGCGTGTTCGGCTACCGCGGCGCCGCCCGCTCCCACGAGCCGGGCCGCATCGTTTGACCAGCGCGAAGGGCTGCACGCCAGACCCGAAGATCGGCGCCGTTCAATCAAGCGCTCGAATGCTGGTTATCCGGAGCGGCATGGCCGGCAACCTGATCTGAGGCGGCGTCTCCACGATTTTTCCGCTCACCACAACCCGGATGCCGTCTTTCTGAAATGCAGGCGGAAGGTTGTCGGGCGGCAGAAACTCCGGCAAGCCGTTCAGCACGAACCCCGTCCCTGAATTCATGTCCGGAATTCCTATCACATACAGCGGAGGATCGAATCCATTTTCCTGGCGGATGATCCCTTTTGCATTTTCCACCACCCCTCTTTCAAAATCCACCAGCGTATCTGCCCTGCATCCCGGAAAACCGGACAGCGCGAAAAAGCAATAAATAGCCAGGAACAGAATAGCAGCAACGCTTCTGCCAGGGGAAGGGTCAGGCAACAAGGATTTCATGGTCGGCGCCTTTCGGTTGCAGGCTCGCAGTAACATGAATTTGCGGATTTGGGAATACAGGCGTAAGATAGGCCGGTGTTCCGGTGAAGACCGCCCGCGAAAGGGAAGCGCACCGGTTTTTACCCGTTGGAAAAGAAGACCCATGCCACATACCCGCACCGGGATCGCCGTTGCCGTCCTGATTCACGTCCTTTTGCAGGCCGGCGCGCTGGCGCAACCTGCGCCGGTCCCCGGCGCGTCCTATGCCGCGCCTGAACCCGCGCGGATCACGGAGACGATCAACCGGGACTGGACGTTCAACTACCTGCCTTCCAGCCGGATTGCCGCGCAAGCGGCGGACCCTGCCTACGACGACAGCGCCTGGCCTGCCGTTGCCGTGCCGCACACCTGGAGCACCTACGAGACGACCGGCGAGGTGCATCCGTTCATCTACAACGCCGCCGAACGCGACGATCCGTACTGGTGGTACGGGTGGGGCTGGTATCGCAAGCGCTTCAGCATTAACCCGGAGATGCAGGGCAAGAGCGTATCTCTGGAGTTCGACGGGGTGCAGAAGTACAGCAGGGTGTACCTCAACGGCGCGTTCATCGGCGAGCACAAAGGCGGCTATACTTCCTTTTCGTTCGATGTCACGGAGGCCGTCCGGTT
>CBDUBU010000520.1:0-1598 GCA_965365465.1 uncultured Rhodothermaceae bacterium | reverse complement strand
GAAACAGGTCGTGAACGTCGTGCTTTCGGTAGGGCCGTAGCCGTTGACGAGACGTACACCCGGCAGCAGCGCCAGGGCGCGGCGCACGTGCGGCACGGAGAGGGCCTCGCCGCCCGTCAGCAGTTGCCGCACGCCCCGAAGGGCGTCAGGGGCTTCGTCGATCACCAGGTTGAACAGCGAGCGCGTCAGCCAGAGCGTGGTCACACGGTACTCCCGGATCAGGTCGCGCAGAAGCTCCAGATCCGGGATCTCGCCGGGGTACAGGACGCACCTGCCGCCGTGCAGCAGCGCGCCCCACAGTTCAAACGTGGAGGCATCGAAAGAAACCGGGGCCAGTTGCAGGAAGGTTTCCTGCTCCCCGAAATCGGCATAATCAACCCCGAAAAGGAGCCGCGCCACCGCCCGGTGGGGAACGGCTACGCCTTTGGGCTGTCCTGTAGAACCGGAGGTGTAGAGAATATAAGCCAGATGCTCCGGAGTGGTCATGGAGCGCAAGTTTTCCGGCGATTCCCGGTCCAGCGCCGTCGCCTCCTGATCCAGATAAAGCACGGGCGCACCGGGGGGTAGTTCACCGGTCTCCCGTCGGGCCAGCAGGAGGACGGCTTCCGTGTCTTCCAGCATGAACCGGAGCCGTTCGGAAGGATAGCCGGGGTCCAGCGGCAGGTAAGCGCCGCCGACCTTCAGGATGGCGAGCAGGCTGACGACCAGGTCGGGCGAGCGTTCCATGCAGACGGCAACCGGCGTGTCCGGGCCGACGCCCCGGCGGCGCAGGAGGCGGGCCAACTGGTTTGCCCGGCTATTCAAGGTCTGGTAGGTAAGAGAGGCGCCGCCGAAGATCAGCGCATCCGCGTCCGGCCTCCGGGCAGCCTGCGATTCGAAAATCTGGTGGATGCAGAGGTCGCGCGGGTAGTCCGTCGGCGCTGGCTCGCCCCGCGCCAGCGTCTCGGCGCGTTCCGATTCGCCAAGGATGGGCAGGAGTCCGATGGCTGCGTCGGGGTTTGCAGCAGCGGCGGCGGCCAGGCGGCAGAAATGCGTGGCCATGCGCTCGATGGTTGCTGCTTCGAAGAGGTCGGGGCAGTAGCCGAAGGCGCCCCGCAACCCATCCGGCCCCTCCATTACTGTGAGCGAGAGATCGAACTTGCCGGAGCCGGTTGACGCTCTGAACCGCGCCGTCTCCACCCCCTCCAGTTCCAGCCTGTCCTCAGAGGTGTGGTGTATCTGGAAGGTGGTCTGGAAAAGAGGTGTCTGCCCGAGCACTCGTTCCGGGCGCAGTTCTTCCACCAGCTTCTCGAAAGGCAAATCCTGGTGAGCGAACGCCCCCAGCGTAACCTCACGCACCCTCGCCAGCAGATCCCGAAACGACAGCTTGCCGGAGAACTGTGTTCTCAAGACCAGCGTGTTGACAAAAAAGCCGATGACGCCTTCGATCTCACTGCGATCCCGTCCGGCGATAGGACTTCCGACGGCTATGTCGTCCTGGCCGGTGTAGCGGTAGAGCAGGGCTTTGTAGGCGGCAAGCAGAACCATGAACAGGGTGGTTCGCTCCGACCGCGCCAGGGCGCGGAACTGGCTGTCGCTAATGATAGGGATGCGCATCG
>CBDUBU010000519.1:0-1646 GCA_965365465.1 uncultured Rhodothermaceae bacterium | reverse complement strand
AGGCCCATTCTGAGACAGGCGAGATATGGGTTTCGGTCACAGATGACGGGATCGGGGTCGCGCCGCAGGACCTGCCACGCCTCACGGAACGTTTCTATCGCGTAGACAAAAGCCGTTCACGGGAGCAGGGGGGCACCGGCCTCGGATTAGCCATCGTCAAACACATCCTGGCTGCCCACCAGCAAAAACTGGAAATCGAGAGCGCTCCGGGCCGGGGTTCGACCTTCCGGTTTCGCCTGCCTTCCGTGGTCAGAACCCGATCCGGCGGCGCAGGCGGAACGGAAAGTTTATTTTCAGGGTAACAGTTGTTGCAACGGGCAAAACCGATTTAGATTCCGGTATTCACTTTCTCTGAACCCATTTCGGCCTGTCCCTTACCGTCTTCTATTCCGTCTCCATTGCCCGCATGAAACTTGCCGAACTTATCAAGCAGGAAAGATTCACCTCGCCTTCCCAGGAAGCAATGTTAAGCATCATTGTTACCAGCAACTGGGTGCTGGGCGAACTGGCAGCAACCATGTCCCCTTACCAGATCACGCCCGCGCAGTACAACGTGCTCCGTATTCTGCGCGGCTGCCAGGCTCCGGAGATGACGTGCAGCGCCATTGGCGAGCGCCTGCTGGACCGCACCCCGGATGTGACGCGGCTGTTGAACCGGCTGGAGCAAAACGGGCTGGTGCGCCGGGAACGGGCCTCCCATGACCGCCGCGTCGTGGAAGTCAGCATCACTCCGAAAGGACGAACGCTGCTGGATATGATGCAACCTGACATAGATGCCATACAGGCTCGCCTGACGCGGCACCTCTCCGCAGCGCAGCAGCAGCAGCTTATTGAATTGCTGGACCTGGTGCGCCTGGATCAGTCTGCCTGACAGGAGTTGGTCGGGAACAGCCTCGCAAGGCCCTCCCTCATCCCTCCCCGGAGTGTCATCCTGAGCCTGCGAAGGATCTACGCTATCAGCCTTGCAGGCGGCTCAGTAAGGCGCAACAGGCGGGCGTTGTGCCATGCGGGGTACATAGATGCTTCCCTGCGTGCAGCAGCAAGGACGCCCGTCGCTGGCCGGTTTCTGACCTGCTCTCTCTATTCTTTTTGCCAGACTGTTTCTCAATCCAACATAGGCCCGCGTTGACAGGCCGCCTTTTCCGGGAAATCATGCTCCGATCTTCCTATGTGCTCAGCCGTCCCCAGAAGCTCTACGTAGTCTGTGCTTCTATCTTTATCACGGCGCTTGTCGTTGCCGAGGCAACCGCAAGCAAGTTCTTCACTGCTTTCACGCTGCCTTTTTCAATCCATATCCTGGGGATGGATTTTGACACGGTGGTGATGACGGCAGGCGTCATTGCCTTCCCGATCACTTTCATCGTTACCGACCTGCTGAACGAGTATTACGGCAAGCCGGGCATCCGCTTCGTGACCTACATCGGCATGGCGATGATCGTCTTTGAGTTTCTGCTCTTGCAGGCAACGATGGCCGTGCCTACGGCCTCCATCTCGCCAGTCCCGGAGGAGGCTTTCAACGTGGTCTTCGGCGCTACGGGGCGCATCGTCCTCGGAAGTCTGGCCGCCTACCTCGTCGGGCAGCTTGCAGACATCACCCTGTTTCACTGGCTGCGCAAGCTCACCGGGGGGCGCTATCTATGGCTGCG
>CBDUBU010000518.1:0-1649 GCA_965365465.1 uncultured Rhodothermaceae bacterium | reverse complement strand
GGCGGATGCAGCTGGATATCTGTGCCGGTCGGCCCAGGCTGCACCGTCGCGATGATGTCGACGTCGTTAGTCGTGCGCAGCACGAAGCCCCTCAGGTTGAGGCTCGCGCCGCCGACCACGACGACTCCCACCTCTTCACCCTGTGCTTCCAGCAGGTCCCCGACAGCCTGTAACACCTCTTCGAGTTGCGCGGACGCGAGCATACCTGTCCTTTTCTTTTGCAAAGATTATCTTATCTATTCGGAAAGATAAGCGAATCAATCGACTATTCCAGCAGGGTTCGTTTTTGCACCGGTCATTCCCCTGTCCGCCTGCGGAAAGTCCTGGAGCCTGCGCCCGGCGTCATGACCGGCTACTGGAAATCCGTCGCTGGAGACGTGTTTGTCGAGGATGGTGCGGCAGAGCCATTTTCAGAAGCGGCGGAAATGGCTGCGTGAAGCAACTGGTCAGGAAACGGGAAAGCATAGCCGTTCTCTGTAGGTGAGTGCGGCAAATAGCGGAACGATAACAGGTTTTTGCCGGTAAATATCGCGCCATTGGGAAGGCGCTTTTCCTTTGCCCGGACCCACACTCCGTGTCATGCTGAACGCAGGGGCGCCTCTGTGCTACGGAATCAGGAGCCGCAGCGCCTCCCTGCGATGTTTACGATAGATCCTGAAATCACCATCCAGCGTAAAAACGGCGCTTTCCTGTTGTTCAGCCATGCAGACCAGACAGGCATCTGCAAAGGACATTGGCACATCGGCATATGAGAGCATCAGGTCTCCAACCCGGCTGGCGAAATCAGCGAAGCTGAAGGATAGATCGATGCGGCCTGTTCCGATCAGGTCGATCAGGCGTTCTGTACCTCGATGCACTCCTGCCAGCAAGAAATGTGCTTCGGCAACGACGGCTTCACAACTGAAGAACGGAGGCTCCAGGCGCCCGGCCTGCTCCACGCTCCAATCGTGGAAAGCATCACGTCGGTTCAGGAGCGCTACAAGCGGTCCGGTATCAAGCAGGATGCGCATGAGCCGGGACTAGCGGCCAAAGCCTTCGAGGTGTTCCGGATTCGAGGACAGATCGGTTGGGCCTTCGACCGAACCGATGAGCGCTTCGATGCCCTCAAGAAAGGAGCCGTCCGGCGTGTCGGGGAGGTCTTGCGCCAGGGCTTTCTCGACCAGCCGCAGCACGGCCTCTTTGGCTGAGGTTCCTTCGCGCTCGGCCAGGCGTTTGATTTTGCGTTTCTGCTCAGGCGTGAGCTTCATGCCGAACCATACCGTTTCAGGGGGGCTCATAGAAGTGACCGCTTCGGAATCGGGTAAAGAAATCAAAGGCTGTAACGCGCCATCAGGGGGGCGGTTGCAATCCGTACGGGCGCCTGCGCTACACCGCCGCGCCAGGCAGGGGAGCCATGCGCGGCGCGGCTCCTCCGTGTTTCCTGAGCAGATGCACGCAGCAAATAGCGGAACGATAACAGGTTTTTGCCGGTAAATGTCGTACCATCAGGATAGCGCCTTTCCGCGCCTCCCGGAACCCTCTTGCCTCTACCCCGGACCCTTATGAAAACGAACGTCGTGCGCCCGGCTGCGCCTGCGCTGCTTCTTTCTTCGCGCCGGGCGTTTCTCCGGCAGGCTTCTTTTGCCGCGCTGGCGGGGCTGGGCCTGCCG
>CBDUBU010000517.1:0-1656 GCA_965365465.1 uncultured Rhodothermaceae bacterium | reverse complement strand
GGACGCGCTAACGGCGTACGTACGGGCCGAGTACGCACGCGATGCACAGGGACAGATCCTGGAAGCCGGCCCGGGGCTTTACGGCGAGAGCCGCTTCTACCGGGGCAGGACGCGCTATCACGTATTCAACAACTGCAACCACTGGGTTGCCCGGGCGCTGCGGGCTGCGGGCAAGCCGGTTCGGCCGGGGGGCGCCCTGACGGTCGGGGGCCTGCTCCGTCAGGCGCGCGCCTTCGGCGAGGTGATCCAGAGGGAGCAGGCGGAAGCGGCGCCTTCCGGGTGAGCCGTTCACAACGGCTGAATGCGGATGTTGCGGAAACGCACCTTCTTTCCTGCCTCGTAGGTTTCACCCGGATGCACCTGCAAGCCGATGTAGCCGCTTTCAGGCACGCCCTGCGTGGTTTCGGCGGTGTGCTGGAAGTCGGTCACCAGTTGCCCGTTCACGCGAAACTGGATGCGGGCCGGCTCCCCCTCGATGCGAACTTCCAGATCGTTCCAGTCGTCCCGCTTGAAGGCATCGATGCCGTCGGGGTTTTCGAGGACGGAGCCCTGCGTCCAGGGCAGGTAGATCGCGCCGATATCGCCTTCCGGGCGGAAGTCGAGCGTGACCTGATGGCTCTTTCCGTCCTCGCCCATGCGCAGGAAGATGCCGCTATCGACCGGATAGTCAAGTTTTGTCTGAAGGCGCAGCACGAAGTTGCTGTACTTGCCGTCGGTGATGAGGAAGCCGCCGCGCCCCGGCGGGTCCTGATCGCCCACGAGCACGCCGTCGGCGACTTCCCACTTGCCGCCTACGTCGCTGGCCGGAACGGTTTCATGCCGGCGCCACCCATCGAGCGATTGGCCGTCGAACAGCGAGGTATAGCCTTCCTCGGCAGTCCCGGTCTGGCTGCCGGAAGCGCAGGCGGAAAGGATGAGCAGGAGAAGGGCCAGGCAGCACCGGAGGGAAAAGGTAGAAAACATGGCAAGTCAGGTCAGGTTGAGAGATAGAGAGGCGCCCGTCATAATGCATACATCGCCGATCATCTGCAAGCCCTGTTCGCAGAGAAAGTGAAAAGGAGGGGCCTTGTCCGGCAGGTCTTTCACATGATTTCACGGACTGTTTCACCGCCGCGCGCTAGCTTGGAGGAGGTCAGATTCTCCCCAAACCTGCCTGGAGAGGCCATTCCCATGCTGCGACGAATAGGACTGTTCGCGCTCCCGGTGCTGGCGGGCGGCGCGTTGATCTTTTTGTGGAGCGCACGGGTTCGCCGGGAGCGCCCGCTCGAAGCCCTGTGGCAGCGGCTGGAACGCCCCGGAGCGGAAACCGTGTTTGATCCCGCCCTGGTGGAAGGGCTGCCGGCGCCCGCGCAGCGCTACCTCCTGCATTCGATTGCGCCCGGAACGCGCCTGGCCCGCGCCGTCCGGCTGGAGATGAGCGGGGCGATCCGGCTGTCGCCGGAGGACAGTCCGGTTCCGATGCAGGCCACGCAGGTGCTTGCGCCGGGGGAAGGGCTGATCTGGAAAGCGCAGGTCCGCAGCGGCGTCATGCGCATTCGGGGCTTCGACCGCTACGCGGCGCAAACCGGGGAGATGCGCTGGTGGCTCTACGGACTGATTCCGGTGGTTGCAGCGGACGGCCCGGATGTCAGCCGCTCCGCCGCCGGACGCCTGGCC
>CBDUBU010000516.1:0-1667 GCA_965365465.1 uncultured Rhodothermaceae bacterium | reverse complement strand
CAGGAACACGATGAGCGAGGCGAGAAGGCTGCCGAGGATCAGATGCTCTTCGAGAGCGGCAACGGATGCTTTAATATAGCTTGCCTGTTCCTTAATGACATCCATCTTCACGCCGGCCGGCAGGATGCTGTTCAGGTCGGCGACCTTCTTCTGGATGTCGTCAACGACCTTCACCGTGTTCGTGCCCACCTGCCGCCGGACCTCGAGCATGACGGCAGGCTGGCTCTTGTAATACGCGAAGGATCGTTTTTCCGCCATCCCGTCTTCGGCATGCCCGACGTCGCGGATACGAACCGGCGCGCCGCCGACGTTCTTGATGATGATGTTGTTGAACTCTTCTACACGCTCGACGCGGCCCAGCGTTCGGACCCCGAGTTCGGTCGGTCCCCGTACAATGCGTCCACCCGGCGTTTCGACGTTCTCTGTCTGAATCGCACGCTCCACCTCCTGCGCGCTCAGGTTGTAGGCGTTGAGCTTGTCAAGATCGAGGAAGATATTGATTTGCCGGTTGCGGCCGCCGGAGATATCCACCCCGCCTACACCGTCCACCGTTTCGATGGCGCGCCGAACCTGCTTGTCGGCGATTTCAGTCAGCTCACGAACCGAACGATTACCGTGGACGGCGAAAGTGATGACGGGATCGCTGTCCGGGTCCGCCTTGGCCACCGTCGGAGGGAGCACGTTCGGCGGCAGTTTCCGCATCGCCTGCTGTACCTTTTCGCGCACGTCCTCCGCCGCCTCGCCGATGTCGCGCTCGAGCACAAAGGTGACGATCAGATTGCCTGAACCCTCGGACACGATGGCGCGCATTTCGTCGATCCCGCTCACGGCAGCGACCGACTCCTCGAGGGGCATGATGACCTGCGTCGTTACTTCTTCGGGGCTTGCGCCAGGCAGTTGCACCCGGACGTAAACGGTTGCCGGATCGGCTCTTGGGAAAAGATCGACCCCGAGATCGACGAAGCTGAAAATTCCCAGGACGACGAGGAACGAGATCAGCATGAACGCGAAGACGGGTCTTTGGACGCAGATTTCAGACAGGCGCACTTATTGATACTCCGGATTGACCGATGGAACTATGGGGAGAAGGCGCAGTAAACGCGGCCGGGGTTACTGTATGCCTCCGTTATAGCATAGAAGTTTCATGCACATGACAGCCTTTCTGTTCCCGGGACAGGGCTCCCAGTTTGCCGGGATGGGCAAGACGCTCGCCGATACGTACCCCGACGCGCGAGCCGTCTTCGAGGAGGCGGATGACGCGCTCGGTTTTGCCATCTCGCGCATGTGCTTCGAAGGCCCTGAAGAGGACCTGAAGATGACGGAGAATACGCAGCCTGCCCTTGTCACCGTCGCGGTAGCCGCCTGGCGAGTGCTGGAGAAAGAAGGCATCCGGCCGGACTGGGTGGCCGGGCACAGCCTGGGCGAGTACTCGGCGCTTGTTGCCGCAGGCAGTTTGTCGCTTGCCGACGCTGTTCGGCTTGTCCGGAAACGCGGCCGCGCAATGCAGAAGGCAGTTCCGGCGGGCGTGGGTGCAATGGCTGCGATCCTGAAGCTCCCTGACGGCAAGCTGGAGGGTATTCTGGCGGAGGCCGCGCATAATCAGGTTATTAGCGCGGCAAACTTCAACTCCCCCGACCAGGTGGTCATTGCCGGACATGCCGCGGCGG
>CBDUBU010000515.1:0-1680 GCA_965365465.1 uncultured Rhodothermaceae bacterium | reverse complement strand
GGCGGCAGTCGCATACCGCAGCGAAACACACCGCCGCAATATATACCCCCAGCCGGATCACTTCAATCCATTCCACCTGTGGACTTCAGAGAACTTACATCCTGCACCGGAAGCGCTGGTAACAAGGACGTAACGTTACGAGCAAGCCGGACAAACCGCAATGATAGCAACGCAGCAGCGGCAACGAGACCGGATACAAGCCCCCACCATAGACCCTTTGCTCCCCAGCCGAACACAAAGCAGAAAAGATAGCCTGTGGAAAGGCCAATCAACCAGTATGAAACAAGCCCGATCAACATGGGAGTGCGGGTATCTTTCAGGCCCCGCAAGGCGCCCGAAGCAGCAACCTGAACCCCATCGAAAACCTGAAAGACGGCGGCTACCCCGAGCAGCGTAACGGCCAGTTGCACGACGGCGGTGTTAACCGGATCATGGACATCCAGAAAGAGGGCGATGATCGTCTCCGGAAGCGCCCAGAATGCGGCGGCGGCGCATAGCATGAAACAGCCCGCCAGGAGCACGCCAAGATAACCGGCCCACCGAACCCCTTTTTCGTCTCGCCTTCCGGCAGCCTGTCCTACCCGCACGGACGTTGCAATGCCTACTCCTACCGGCACCATGAAGGTAAATGCTGCGCATTGAATAGCCACCTGATGCGCAGCCAGCGAAGTCGTGCCCAGCGCCCCCATCAGCAGCGCCGTGACCATAAACAAGCCTGTTTCAACCCCGTGCGAAATCCCTATGGGCCAACCGATTCGGAAGAGTTCACGAAAGTACTGCCGATCCGGCCCTCCGAACTGAGAGAAAACCCTGTAGCGCCGGAAAATTTTGTTGCCTCCGATATAGAGCGCGAGGGCAACAAAAAGCGTCCAGAAAACGAAGGTAGTGGCATAGCCGGTTCCTGCCAGCCCGAGCGCAGGAAACCCGAACTTTCCATACATCAATACGTAATTGGCGCCTACATTCAGCGTGGCTCCCATGAAGGTTACCACAGTCACCGGCCAGGGCCGGGAGACGCTTTCCACGAAGCTTCGCAGCGCTACAAACCACATAGCCGGTAGAATGGCCCATATTACGGCGTGCAGATAACGCTGCGCCAGTATTACGGTTTGCTCGACCTGTCCCAGCGCACGCAGCAGGGGAGCAATGTTCCAGATAATGAGAAAGGAAGGCACGGCAAGCGCCAGACCAAGCCAAAGTCCCTGCCGCACGATCCGCCCGATGGAGGCATGGTCACCTGCACCGAAAGCCTGTGAAACCATAGGCCCTACTGCAACGATGGCCCCCATGCACATGATAAAAACGAAAAAATACACCGTGTTGCCCAGCGCTACGCCTGCCAGCGACTCGCTGCCGAGCCTGCCTACCATGACGGTATCGATGAAACTCATCGAGTTCTGAGCAAGCAGGGCGGCCACAACCGGTCCTGCAAGCGACACGGTTTCCTTTACCTCCTGCCGGAATGAACGCCGATGCCCTGGCACAGTGATGTATGGTTCGTTATATACGCCCGCCGAAGCCTTTCTATACGGAGCAACACAGCAATGCGTTCTACCCTTCGCGTACGTAATGTGTGAATACAATGGGATGAAGCCGGACGCGCTGCCGCTTCATGCTGCCGGACTATTAGGTTGTGTTGACAATGAGACACCAGGAGATTGACTGTGAGCATAGCTGGTG
>CBDUBU010000514.1:0-1680 GCA_965365465.1 uncultured Rhodothermaceae bacterium | reverse complement strand
AAGTGCGCAGCGGAAAAAAGTTGGAGGCAATTACGGAAAGGACGTTGCGACGCGGCGCCTTTTCCTTAAAGTACGTTCCAAATTTGAGTGACTGGTAAGTCCCCTTCTTGATATCGTCAGTGCGATCCAGGCCGGGCTTGTTTTTGGAGTCATCAACGCCCCCACCGCAGCCGCAAGTAATCCACTTCCTGCTATCCGTAGATCCGCGAAGAAGATTTTCCTCGTAAACGCCATACAAATCCTTCCATGCGGATATGAGCATGGCGACGTTTCTGTCAGACTGAACGTACTGAATCAGCCCGGCATAAGGCCAGCCCTCAGACGTCGCTGCCCCTAAAGGAATGCGTTCGCTGATATGAGGAAGGTACATTGCTATGTCGGCGCTATCCAGATTGATTGTTGCCGCAGTGTGATCCTTTTTCGGCGCCCTTTCCCCTTCACGCACTTCTTTCAGGATGTGAGAGATCGTGCTTTCCAGGGGATAAATGACCAGAGGAGATGATTTCGTTTCACCCAGGACGAGCGCGTTTTGATCGTATAAAACGAAATCTACATCCCCCATACGGTCACCGCTCTTTCCGATCTTGACGGCAGGGGCATTTACCCTGACAAGTTCGGATAGAATCTGGCAGGTTGCATCTCCGCAGATATCGCCAATGACCTCCGATTTAGGCTTGTTCGAGAGCGTCCTGGGCTTTATGCCAAGATTTACGCTGCATCGAGGGCAAGTTTTAAGATAGCAGAAGTACAGGGAAGGTGTTTCCTGCATTCCTGCACCCGCGCAATAAGTCCATCCACCATCTGAGACTAGCCGCTCAGCGTAGTTCGCGCTAACTACCAGGTCAAACAGAGCGCCAAGAGCCAGGTTGGGCAAATACGCCTTTTTATCTGTCGCAGGGAGGTTGCAATAAAGCAGGCGATAGGATTGAAGGAACGCCTGAATCAATTCGGCTGAAGGACCGGCAGGAACCCGGACGAGAGACCTCTGCAATGCGGAAAATTTCTTGCTTGTGGCATCCGGGAAGTCACGGTCATTGACTCCGCAGGGCATGTCACTGAAGTAGGGATTGATTGAGGGCAAGGGAGTTTGCTTAACACGGATAATAGCGGCTACGGGTGCAAGGTAACATCCAGGCAGGTTCCTGTAAATCTTTTTTCGTGAGTAGAACGCCCGCCAACGCGCCGCGTCGAAGCGCTGTCCTGACGAGCAAACACCACAGCCTTTCTGCTGCGCCCGCCCGCACGCGAGAGAGGATCCCAGGCTTGAAGGTTGCCGGAACGTAAAGGGGTGCTGTGCTTTGCCCGCTTCGCGCGTTTACTCCGCTGCGCGCTATCAGCCGGCGGCGCCTGTCGCCGGGAGGACAGGCGCCGGAAGGGAACGCATCCCGGCCGCCGGAAGCAAGAAAATCAGGTTTTGAGCACCACCTTCATGCACGCATCCTCCTTGTGCAGGAACGTATCATAGCCCTGCGGCGCCTCGTCCAGGCTGAGCGTGTGCGTGATGACAAAGCTCGGGTCCACCTCGCCGCTGCGGATCCGTTCGAGCAGCGGGCGCATGTACCGGTGGACGTGGCACTGCCCGCTCCGGATCGTGATGGAGCGGTTCATCAGCGAACCCATCGGAAACTTGTCGATAAAGCCGCCATAGACCCCGATCACGGAAACCGTGCCGCCGTTGCG
>CBDUBU010000513.1:0-1706 GCA_965365465.1 uncultured Rhodothermaceae bacterium | reverse complement strand
GGGTAGCCGCCGAGGGGGGATAACGCATCCGGGGCGAGGACTATAAAGTTGGCGAGCGCGGCGCGTCTGGATACGTCTTCGATATGCGGATTGAGACCCCGGTTCTCATGGACCACCACAATGCCGGGGAGCCTGGCTTCGTTGCCGGCCGGGGTGGATAGCAGGCCACGGATCGTACCCCCGCCCCTGGGTGATTCGTACTCGATGTATTCGGAGTCCAGCCGAACATCCCCTGCCCGGACCTGCTGCGCCGATGCATATTTCGGAGACAGGTATTCCAGGATGGCGGCCACGGTGAGCCCACCTACGGCGTAGTTGGAGAGCCGATCGACGAACTCCCGGCGGCTGATGTGGCTATGCACATAGCTGTCGTACAGGTCAAAGACTTCCTTCCCCAGGTCCTCTTTTCTCATTTCTTTCATCGGAACCGGCCTCTGTTTCGTTAGGCCTCGTGGCACGGTACGTTTAGACCCTACAGACTGGCTATTGTGTAGGATTTGTGAATATAACAAAAGTTGCGGCGCGGATCGTAAGAAGGGTGAAGAGTGGAGGGGCGTGCCTGGCGAATGTATCGCCTCGTTCGTACCTGCTCCAGCAGTAAGCCCGAGCGCTTCGGACCTCAGGGGAGCCTTTTTTCCTTATTTGCACGGGGGTGCTTGTTTTGGGATGGGATTACTTTCTTTGCGAGACCAAAGAAAGTAACAAAGAAAGTCCGCTGAAATCAAAACGCGCGAAGCCCTCTCCCCAGACGCGCGGGCCGTACCCAATGGCGCGGACACGTTGCTGTGGATTCGAGCAGGCGCCGTGAGCGCCACTGGCTAAACGCGCGAGGGCTTCTTTGCAAGCGCACGAGCCGTTGTTTTCGGTAAAACTGGGGGGGGTGGGCGGTGGTAAAACCCACGTTCACCAAAAGGGCGGAAGAACCCATTGTCAATTGCCATTGACAGGGGATGTGCTTGTGGGTTGCGTTCGGGTAGGCTGCATGGTGAGAGATTACCGGCGTCAGTCGCGCTACGCGCTCGTGTCTTCGCTATCGCTCAGGATGAGCGTTTCGGTAGGGTTTGCTGCATCTTTTCCTCATGTCCTGCTGAACGAGGAGAAGCGTCTATGCAAACCGGTATGGCGGACGGCTCGGCGACCGTCCGCCCGGAACTACGACAACCCTGGTCCATCGTGCCTTAACCAGTCTCTACCGGCAGGGCGGCAATTCTTATCCGTTGTGGATGAACCCTCTGGCAGACGGCGCCCTAACTTTCAAAATAGCTGAGCGTCAGATCGTCTGCCACGGCCGCGAGGCGGCGGTCGCGGGTCCAAAGTTGCGCCGTGCCGTCGAGCAGCGTGGAAGCCAGGAGGTGTACGTCGATGTAGCCGATGCCCCGGCCCATCAGGGCGTGACGATCAATAAACGCCAGCACCTCGGCATCCGTAGCGACAGGCGCCTGGGGCAGCATCTGAAGAAGCCCGATGACCTCGGCGCGATTCTGAAGCATTCCGCAGGCCAATTCTCCTACCACGAACGGATGCACCAGCACCTGCGCGCCTTCAAGGGCGGCTGCCAGTTCCGGCACTTCTGCACGGAGGTGATCGATCCAGACGGAGGTATCGCCGAGGATCATAGGGGCGCCGCTCGCCGCCGGGGTACGGGTTGCAACTGTGGCTCGCTCCCGCCGAGGCGGGCCAAGCGTCTCGCGCTTTCCCGTTCAATG
>CBDUBU010000512.1:0-1731 GCA_965365465.1 uncultured Rhodothermaceae bacterium | reverse complement strand
CCGCCGCAACCCTTCGGTGCAGCCGGATACCGGTCTGGGCATCCTTGCAATGGACTGGCTGGCCGGGGTCGTGCTGGTGTATTCCACGCTTTTTGGCGTGGGGTACCTGCTCCTGGCAAACACCGTCACCGGGGTTCTGTGTCTGGGCGTGGCTGCCGCGAGCGCTGCGTTCCTCTCATGGGATCTGAGCCGGCAAAGCCGCGTTCGTGTGCTCCCTCAAGATTGAGGCAACTATACTTCAGACGATTGCTATTCTGACAAAGCAGCCGCATGAATGAACTGATAATGGTGGGAGACCGGGTGCTCCTCGAACCCGAAGACGGTGAGAAACAGACCCGCGCCGGGTTATACCTCCCGGCTACCGTCACCGAAAAGGACCGTGTTGGAAGTGGACGGGTGATTCGCGTCGGGCCGGGATACGTGATACCCAATCCTGAGTATTCGGAAGACGAGCCGTGGGCGCCGCAGCGCGAAGCGGTACGCTATATCCCGCTCCAGGCCAAACCGGGAGATTATGCCTTTTATCTCCGCAAGGATGCCGTCGAAATCACGTATGAGGGTAAGGCATACCTCATCTTTCCACACGCAGCCATTCTGGCGCTCGTCCGCACCCACCCGGAAGATGTCCTGAAGAACCTGGGAGCCGACGAAGACTCTCTCGAGTAGATGCCTTCCGGGCAACCGGCTAATCCCTTGCTTCCTACCGGAGCTTTTTCAGGTGCTCTCTGGCTTCCGTCTGAAAACCGGGGTCGTCCGGATCCACGAGCGGCATCGCAAGCACCTGTTCGAACTCTGCTTTCGCCTTGTCCGGCTCGTCCAGCTTGAGATACGTTTTTCCCAATTCCAGATGATTGATCATACGGTCGCCAAGCTGTGTTGCTTTCTGAAAGTCCCGCACTGCCTGCTCAAAGGATGCTTCCGGCAAACCTCCGTATACCACCTTTACGATGGTGCGTTCAAAAAAGCCCAGGCTCGCCACTTCGTAGTTCCACCGCGCCCGCACGTGATAGGCCGGCCCGAGTTGCGGGTCAAGCATAATCGATTTGTCAACGGCATCTTTCACGGTGCGTGACAACTGAATCTTCTCCTTCGTCGGCGAGATCAGCCCGACGCGCCCTGCCGCTATGGCCAGCGCGAGATGCGCTTCTGCGTTGCCTGGATCAGCCTCTACGGCTGCCTGCGCATCTTCCATGGCAGCGGCATACGCTTTCTCCTGCTCGCTTTTAGCCTTCGATTGTTCCCCCATATCAACCCGCGTCCGGGAAAGACGCCACAGCACCTCTGCATTCTGCGGATCTTCCTTTTTCATGCCCTCCAGCGCAGCCAGCGCCTCGGCAAACTGTCCATCCTCGCGCATCCGATCCGTTTCGACAAGTGTAACGGATGCCTGCGCATACGCGGCTGTATTAACCAGGAACAGCAAAACCAGACCAGTCAGTATATTCCGAAGCATAAATGAATGTCGTTTGGGTGCGCACTTTGATTACGAGCATCAAGCTTGGCCCTGCTACTCGTTGCAAGCATCGCTCGTTTGATTACGGGGCCGGAGAGAACCCCTTTCGTTATTCTCCCTTCCGCTGCCCTTCTCTCCCCTGACGACCTTTGCCGCCGCGCGGCTTGTTGCGCCGTTTGGCTCGGGGAGCAGGAGGCGTAAATTTGACTTCACTGGCCGGTTCTCCATCTTCTACTCCGAGAATCTCACGCCCCGTTTCCACCGGCTTGTCCTCCCAA
>CBDUBU010000511.1:0-1740 GCA_965365465.1 uncultured Rhodothermaceae bacterium | reverse complement strand
CCCTGTGCGAACGTTGATCAGGTGCGGCGTAACCGTCACGTCGGCTGAGAGGCGGGCCGCCGCATCCTCCGGCAGCCCTGCCTGCAGCACGCCGATCTCAGGTTGAACCAGAAACTCCTCGGCGCTGCCGCCGAGCGTCTCGATGCTGATCTCGCCGATTTCCAGCATCGCCAGTCCTGCCGGACTGGCCGGATCGTACCACAGATGGCCGGGCATCTGATAGGCCGGATTGAACCGGAAAGGGCCGCTCGTGTAGATGAAGTCGCCTGCCGTGCGGTCTCCTTCCAGGCCGTCGTCGCGGAGTTCGAGGGAGGGAGGGGGGATAAGGGTGTGCCGGGAGTAGGTGTTATCCAGAATCCCCCGCTCTACCTGCTCTCCGGTCCCCACTTCGAGCCGGAAGCTTTCCGCGCCGTTACTGCGGATGACGCCGGGCACAACCTCCCAGGTCCGTTCGGAACCGTAGGCAGCCGTGCTGAAAGAAAGTTTCGAGGCAGGAGCGGCGGGGTCCTGTTCCGCCGCGGCGCAAACCACCGGAATGCCGCTGGGGTCGATGCGCAGGATCTGATCCTGTGAGAGGCCCTTCAGTTCCAGCGCCTCGGTCAGCGCGAGGGATCTCTTTTCCGCTTCCTGAAGTTTCCGGGCGCTGGAAGGCAGTTGCTGTGCAAAAAGCGGGACGGCGCCGGAAAGGATCAGCGCGGCGGCCATCACAGGGAGGGGCATCCGTTTCATCTGGGTCGAACCTCTGTATCGCCGGGTGGGGAAAAACAGCGCTGCGTGGCGAAGCGCAGGGCTGCCGGAGCGCGCCGTTCGGCTTTTCGCAGGGCGGGAGCCTGCCTTCCGGGAAGGGCTGAGGCTATACCCGGAAGGGGTTGCAGGCCGCGCCGGGCGGCAGGCCGGAGAACGCTGCAGCGTGGGTCGGCGACGAGCCGGAGATGAACTGCCGTTACCAGATCGTCGCAAGTCCAATGGAAATATAATGCTGCTTTTGGATCTATTGTATACTTGCAGCGCTTCCGCCTTGCGGCTATGGGGTTGATGGCGGGGGATGCCTGGCATCTCGGGCGTCGGCCATCCGGGATTTCAGGCTTTTCAGCCCTGTACAGAAGCCTGCGGGCAAGGAAGAGGGCGGGTCTAACAAGAAAGCATTTTTGGTGAAAAGGACTTAAGGGGAAAGTAAAGATGTCATTACTGGAAGAAGCTATCGGGATTGCCCTGGAGGCGCACCGGGGTCAGAAAGACCGGGCGGGCGCTCCCTACATTCTGCATCCGCTGCGCATGATGTCAAAGGCGCAGACCGATGCGGAAAAAATCGTGGCGGTGCTGCACGATGTGGTGGAGGACTCGGACTGCACGCTGGAGGACCTGCGCCGGCGCGGTTTTCCGGGCGAGGTGTTGAAGGCCGTGGACGCGCTGACGCGGCGCGAAGGCGAGTCGTATGAAGCCTTCGTTCAGCGTGCGGGAAAAGATTCGCTGGCCCGCACCGTCAAGCTGCTCGATCTCGCGGACAACATGGATCTGCGCCGGAACGGCAAGGCATCGGAGGAGGATCTGGAACGGTTCAACCGCTATTACCGGGCGTGGCTGGAGCTTACGAACAACCGCTACGGCTGAAGCTGCGCCGTGCGCCTCTCTTTTGACCTTGAAACCGCGCAACCACTGCCATGATGCGAACAAAGAACTATTCGTGCGCAGCGCTCCTGCTGATTGGGGGGTGCCTGCTGCCGCTGCCGCTGCTTGCCC
>CBDUBU010000510.1:0-1758 GCA_965365465.1 uncultured Rhodothermaceae bacterium | reverse complement strand
CCTGTGGATTATTTTGCGGTTTACTGCGGGTTTTTAGCGGTTTATTGCGGTTTTTCGCGCGGGCAAAACGGCCCTGAAGGGGTCAAAAAAGACGTTTTGCGGTTTTTGCGGCCCAAAACGCAGTTTCGCGCCCCACACCGCTTTATTTCTTTTCTTTTCCTGTCAGATCATAGTCTTGTCGTTGCACTGGGGCGTCTCTTTTTCTTCTTACCGGGCCGCCTCTATGCACGAAGCCGGGCAGGCGCTCAAGGCTTGCTTGTTCCTATCCTGTTTTCAACATGCCAGACTGTTCCGAAGATAGGAATCGGCGTTCAGGCGGAACAGGTTATTCCGGCAACCTGCCCGGCTTGCGGTGCGTCAGTCGCTGCGAAGGTGAGGGCTTGCCGGGCGAAGCATCGCGGCTCCGGAGGACGGGTAGACGGATCTTTGCCGAAGGCGGCTCCGGCAGCGCCGCGCTTGCCAGAGGAGGCTTCGCCCCTACACCGGATAGTTTGTTATGTTATGCCAATCTGCCAGGTTTTCTGAACGGCTTCTCCACCGAAAAGCACAGATCTCGATGGTGCAGGTGTTCGACGGCGAGAGCAGCCGATGAGACTTGCTAAAGTAGTATGCTTTTGTATATTGAAGGATATGTGAATTCATTCAAGTCGCATTTCACAAATTGACCATCCCGATCTCGTCTCATCTGCCTATTGGAGCCGCGGAGCAGGTTTCTTTTTGATGGCGCAGCGCTGGAACGGCATCCCAATCCAGAGGTGATCTTATGACGCGATTGCGTGTTTCCATCATTGTCCTCCTGCTGACCGCTGTGCTGGCTCCCGAGGCCGAGGCACAGATTGGAAAACGTATCAAAGACCGGATCAAGCGGGAGGCAGAACGCCGTGTCGAGAACCGCGCGGTTGAAGCGGCCCGCCGCACGCTCGACCTTGCCGAAGATGCCATCGTCTGCGTCGTCACAGACGAGGAATGCATTGAAGAGGCCCGCAGCGAGGGTCAGGAGCCGGTCGTTGTGAATGAAGAGGGCGAACCGGTTTCAGGCTACGAGCCTGCCGGAGGCGCTCCGAACGCTGCCGCAGCCTCCGGTAACAAGGAGGGCGCTCAAGCCGTTGAAGGCGTATGGGCCAATTACGATTTCGTCTCCGGCGACCGCGTTCTTTTCTACCACGACTTCGAGAGCGTCCGCACCGGCAACTTTCCGTCGCGTCTGACCTACATCGCGGGCAACCTCGATGTGGTCGAGTTAGGTGACAACAAGGTGCTCAGGGTAGGCGACGACACCGGGGAATCCGGACGCGGTGGCGCGGGTTGTTTCACCATCCCGCTTCCCGAGACGCTGCCCGAACGCTACACTATCGAGTATCGCTTCCGTTCGAGCGACCCGCAACGCCGCGCTCAAACCGAGATGTTCTCCGACGGGAGCGACGACACCCCCGACACGCGCTGCACCTATCCTCCCAAACCCCACGTGGCGGTAGGGGCCAAGTTTCAGGGTCTTCAACTGCCGGGATCCGGAAACTCCGGGGTGAACGATGCCTTGACGCCGGACGAATGGCACGATGTCCGAATCGCGGTGGATGGGCCGTACTGGAAGATGTATATCAATGAGAACCGGGTCTCCAACGTGCCGCAGTACGACTTCCCTCGCGCCGACAAGCTGCACCTTTTCATGCGCGTCTACCGCAATGCGGTCTACATAGACGAGTTGCGCATTGCCGAGGGCGGCCCGCGCTCGCTCTATGACGACATCGAACGTGAAGG
>CBDUBU010000509.1:0-1760 GCA_965365465.1 uncultured Rhodothermaceae bacterium | reverse complement strand
TATCATCGATATGGGCTGTCACTGCGTCGAGATCATTCGCTCGTTCGTCGGCAAAGGCAACCGTCCGGTTGAGGTGATGTGCTGGGCAGATACCCTTGTGCATCCGATAGAAGCGGAGGATCACGGTATTGGCCTGATTCGTTTCGAGAGTGGAGCAGTAGGGCAATTCGAGGTAAGCTGGGCGTTTCACGGCGGTATGGACCTTCGTGATGAGGTAAGCGGCACGCAAGGCACGATCATGCTTAACCACTGGCTGCGTACGGGATTTGAGATGTTTACAAAGGGCGGCGAGGGCTATGTAGCGGAGAAAGTCGAGGTGGAAAATGGCTGGCTTTTCCCCGTTGGCGACGAACCGGCCGCGCTCGGCTACGTGCATATGTTTACCGATATGCTCGACGCGCTGGATGCCGGACGCCAACCCACAGAGACTTTCTACGACGGCTATATCGTGAATGCCATTATCGATGCTTGCTACCGTTCCGCTGAATCAAGGCGCTGGGAGCCTATCGAGATTGAAGACTGGCACGCGGAAGGCTCTGCTAAAAAGATCCGCGTCGAGGCGCCTGAATATGATGGCAAAGTGCTTATCAAAGAGGAGCATATGCCTGACGGAAGCAAGAAGCGAATTTTGAAAGATCGTCAGTCCGGCGAGGTATCGCAGCGCATTTTGCCGAACTGAGCAGGATCAGGATCTGCCCATACATTCAGGGAATGGGATCTGTGCGATTGACGGTATTCGCAATTCGCGTGACCCACCATTTGCGGGCGCGCGGATTTTTTACCGAGTGTTCCCATATCCTGAAAACGCGCCACCCCGCCGCTTGCAGAGTTGCAGTTACCGTCCTGTCGCGTTTCCTGTTTCGGGCTATCTTCTTCTTCCAGTAGGTGGTGTTTGAGGACGGTCTGCGCAGGTGTTGCGGGCAGCCGTGCCAGAAGCAACTGTCGAGGAACACGGCTGTTTTGGTGCGTTCATGTACCACATCAGGTTTTCCGGGTAAATCGTTCCTGTTATACTCCAGGTCTGACAGGCCCCTATCTTCCAGGGCCTGCCGCATCGTTTTTTCGAGCGCAGATCCGCTGGATTTGACAGCGAACATCGTTTTGTAGCGATCTTCAGGCGTTAAATTGTCCACGGGAAAACCAGTATATCCGGCTACTCAATTCACCCTGTCAGAAAACGATAAAAATGAAACAAGCGCTGCGCAAAACAGCGGCTGATTTCTTCGCAGGCATCGGACTTGTCACAATGGGGTTGAATCGGGAAGAGTGGGAAGTTGTCTATGCCGTTGATTATGATGACACGAAACGAGCCTTCTATGAAAGGCATTTCGGCAAAGGTCATTACCACGTCAAAGACGTTCTGCATGTAGCGGGAGAAGAGATTCCGACGGTCACGCTGGCGCACGCGTCGTTCCCCTGCACCGACTTCTCGCTGGCCGGCTCCCGCAATGGTCTCGACGGCAATGAGTCGCCCAGCGTCAACAGCTTTCTTCGCATCCTGCATGAAATGGGCGGCCGCCGTCCACCAATCGTGATGCTGGAGAACGTTGAAGGCTTCCTCACTTCGGACGATGGCCGGGACCTTGCCTTTGCGCTTCGAGAACTCGGCAAGCTTGGTTACTGTCTCGACCTCTTGTTAATCGACGCTTCGCACTTCGTTCCCCAGAGCCGCGTCAGGCTTTTCATCATGGGAGCATTGAACGTGGAGCCACAGGATTTCATAACCGTGGCAACCATTCTTGATGAGCAACACGCAGCGC
>CBDUBU010000508.1:0-1766 GCA_965365465.1 uncultured Rhodothermaceae bacterium | reverse complement strand
CTTCGGGGCACTCGTAGCTCGTACAGGCGGTTCTGTCGATGCTGCCTCCCTCGTCGATGCCTTGTTGATTGCTGCTATTAAAAACGGCGCTTCGGTGCTGACGGAAGCCCGTGTGACCGGCTGGGAGGAAACCAATGGATACGTAACCACGTTCGTGACACGAGAAGGCGCGCCCTGCCGGTACAGATCTCGGAAGCTCGTCCTGGCCCTCGGTTCCGGCTATGCAGACCACAGAGAACCGGCGATGCTGAGGCTTCACAGAATTAAGGGGCAGGCGGCAACCGTTAAACGCCCGGCTTCACTTGAAAATACTACACTTCCCCATCTCACGGGACGCGGCTATGTGGTTTCTCAAGAGAGCACGTTCGTCGTAGGCAGTTCCTATGAACACACGTTTTCAGACGCAGAACCGTCTCCGGAACAGACACGTTTGCTTCTGGAACAGGCTTCCCGAATGCTGCCTGAACTTGCCGGCGCAGAGGTGCTCCAGGAGTTTTCCGGAATACGGGTTACAGTTCCCGGAATACGTTTGCCGATGATTGGCGCCCTTCCGGGCCGCAACGATGTGTGGGTATTTACAGGTTTGGGGTCACGCGGGCTTTTACTGGCGCCGCTGCTGGCAAGCCGCCTTCCGAACTTTTTTGAAAACCCGGAGGCGATCCCCGGGGCGTTGCGGGTTCGCCCGGCTTGAGCGTTCCTTTGCTGAGCAGCAACGCTCCTCTGGTTTTCTTTATACCTGATGCTTGTTATCTTTGTGGGGTATTCGCGGCAAGAAAAGCGCTTCCGGAGCGCGTAATTTATACATTCCTCAAATGAGGAGGGTGAGGGTGGGTAGTTTTTTTAATACCTTGAAGAATGCGCCACCGCAAACCGTGACTTATTCATTTTAGAAAGAGGTGTTACCCATGGCAGAAGTCGTTGCTTCCAACATTGCCGACATTCTTGGCGATGAGGCAGAAAACCTGCTTGAACACAAGTGTCAGACCGTTCCGAAGGAGAATCTGTATCTCCCCGGCCCCGACTTCATCGACCGTGTCTGGAGCCAGACCGACCGCTCTCCCCAGGTGCTGCGCTCGCTTCAGGCGCTCTACAACAATGGCCGCCTTGCAGGGACGGGATATGTCTCGATCCTGCCTGTCGACCAGGGCATCGAGCACTCCGCAGGAGCCAGCTTTGCCAAGGCTCCGCAGTACTTCGATCCTGAGAACATCGTTCGCCTTGCCATCAATGGCGGCTGCAACGCTGTTGCTTCCACCTACGGAGTCCTGGGCGCCATTGCCCGCAAGTATGCGCACAAGATCCCGATGATCTTGAAGATCAACCACAACGAACTGCTGACTTTCCCCAATAAGTTCGATCAGGTCATGTTCGCTCAGGTTGAAGATGCCTGGAATATGGGCTGTGTTGCTGTCGGCGCTACCGTTTACTTTGGCTCGGACGAATCGACCCGGCAGCTTGTCGAGGTTTCGGAAGCCTTTTCTCGCGCCCATGAACTGGGCCTGGCAACGATTCTGTGGTGCTACCTGCGCAACCCCGGCTTCAAAGTCAACGGGACCAACCACGAAACGAGCGCGGACCTTTCGGGCCAGGCAAACCACCTGGGCGCCACCATTGAGGCGGATATTCTCAAGCAGAAACTTCCTGAGTCCAACGGCGGCTTCAAGGCGCTCAATACCGGCAATTCGAGCTACGGCAAGCTCGACGAGCGGATCTACTCGAAACTGACTTCCGACCATCCGATCGACCTGACCCGCTACCAGGTCATG
>CBDUBU010000507.1:0-1774 GCA_965365465.1 uncultured Rhodothermaceae bacterium | reverse complement strand
CCCCGGAAGAATTGTACGACCCGCAAGCCGATCCCGCAGAAATCCGGAACCTGGCTGCCGACCCGACCTTCCGTCCGGTGCTCGAACGGATGCGGCTGGCGCTGGACGCATGGATGGATGACATAAAGGATCTCGGCGACGAACCGGAAGAGCAGATGGTGCAGCGCGTCTGGCCGGGCGGCTTGCAGCCGCAAACAGCGGCGCCGGTCATTCTTCCGCGCACGAGTATAGATACGGAGAGAAAGCCGACGATTACGGTTAATGGCCCTGTCGAAATGATGATGTACTGCCCTACGCAGGGCGCTTCCATCGCCTACACGCTTGAAGAAGGAGAGAACCCGCACTGGAACCTGTATACAGGGCCGCTGCTGCTCACCGGCGGCGCCACACAGATCCGCGCCAGAGCCGTTCGCTATGGTTACAAAGAGAGCGAGGAGACTGCAGTAACCGTGACCGTTTCTCCGAAGTGAGAAAACCCGGCGCGCTGCCCGCAGGAAACGGCAGCGCTCGACAAGAGGGGGTCTCTGTCGTTAGAATGCAGGTTTAGCCTGTTGTATATTCCCGAACACCCTCCCCTATGAACAGAGCAGAGCAGCCATGTCGGTGCAGTCAGCCCTTGCCTTCATTCAGTATGCACGCCGCGAAGCGGAAGCAAAAAAGGAGATCGTGCCAGAGACCGACGATCTCGACGAGATCGTTTTACGAGCCGGGAAAGCAGGCTACCAGTTCACGACGGAGGAACTTCGAGCGGCCTTCAAACACGACTGGGCCATGCGCTGGTTTCATCATAGCGCCGACCTGTCTGGAACGAAAGAGGAACCGTAGGCCTCCGAAACGGATCGCAGTATGGCGTCAGGAAACCGGCGCGGGGGAAAAAAGCGGTTTAACGGCAGCCAGCGCCCGCACGACGAGGGCGGTCGTAAAGAGGCGTCCGTGATCGAGGAATATCATGTTCTGCTGAGGGTTTATTTCCGGGTCGATCACGCTCGTCGGGGGCACGCGCAGGCGGGCCGATGAAGCCCATGAGCCGTCGGACTGCTGCTCTTCGAGCAGGCGGGCGGTGGCTGCAAAAACGATCTCTCTGACTGCATCCGGATTCTGCGTCAGCGCCAGCGTGAGCAGGTTCAGCGCTGCTGCGAAAGAGGACGCCATGCCTGGCTGAACCGGACAGACGGAGCCGCGCTGGTCAAACCGTCCTGCCGCCCACGCTACAGCCTGCTCCACGCGGAGACGGTCTTCAGGCAGTTCGCTTCCGGAGAGTGCGGCGGCTGCCGCGTTCGTGGTGTATTCGTCGTCTACCCACCAGTAGCCCGTCCAACTCCCGTCCGGGCGCTGCGTCCGGCGCAGGTATGGAAGCAGGCGTTCCCGGAAGGCGTCAAGCCCCGCCACAGCGGCGACGACACAGGTATGAACCCCTGCCCAGCCTTCCAGCGAGACACGCTCCGAAAGCCCGGTCAACCGGCGCAACCCCGGCAGATCCTTGTAGGTCACGACGCTTCCATCCGGCTGCACGTGTTGTTCGAGCACCCGGCGTGCGATGGCAGCCCGCTGTGAGGAGGACTCTCCGATAGCGCCTGCGAGGTGAAGCCCCCATGCGGTGCAATCCGCATCTTGAGGAAGCAGCATATTCCACGACCATCCTCCTTCGGGCCTGCGGTGCAAAAGCATGGACCAGACATCGCGGGCGGCTTGCTGCGCCTGCTCGCCCGGAACCGTAACGAGCGCCCGGCCCACCGCCGCTGTGATATACTCGTCGCTTTCCTCTCCAATGCGT
>CBDUBU010000506.1:0-1780 GCA_965365465.1 uncultured Rhodothermaceae bacterium | reverse complement strand
AAGGGAATTGCAGTCACTCTCAAACACCCTCCGTGAATACCTACCCTTGTCAGCGCCGATGCGGGGGTTTGCCTGATCTGTTGAAAGCATCATGCAGGTGCAGTTTCGTTATGCTGCGTAAGCTTGCCGCGCGTTATCAGGCGTCGTAATCAAAAGCCATGAGCCGCTGCCGGAGCGCCTGTTCCGCTTCATCCATTGCGTCAACCGAACCCGTGATGCCGGGGACATAACCTTTGGCGGCCAGTGTGACGAACAGATCCACTCCTTGCACAGGTTCCAGGACAGGGTCAGCTTTCGGTTTCTCGATGACTTCATCCCGGAGGTCTGCCCGGATGGCGCCAACAATGCGGTTGGCGTTGCCTGAGAGAGCAAGGGCAAGGAGCGCCTGCGGGCTATAAGTGCGACTCTGGTTGCTGGTGATCCGCCAGTTGATAAGGGCATGGGCGAGCGCGGGGATAATCTCTTCTCGGCGATCTGGCGGGCAGATCAGGTCCAGACCGTCGGAGGATGTTTGCCAGCCCTCTGCTTTGAGAGATTCGATCTGCCCGGCTTCTAACTCCGGATCATGCTGATTCATGGAAACCCTGAAAAGCCTTCGCAAATCAATGGCTGTATCGTAGACGAATAAGCCGCTGGTGCGTTTGTTATCCGGAATCCAGTGGCGGCGCGGCAGCGCGCGGCTGTTCGACGTCAGCCAGTTGTTTATCTCGTCCGCCCCCATCTCTTGCCCTTCGGCATTGAGCACCCTGACTGGATGTTGTTCCGGGTGATCGCTGCGATCAAAAGTGAGGTTTTCCGAGGATGTAGCGGCCAGCAAAGGATGCAACGGACGCATTGCCGAGATTGACAGCGGGCTGCGCCGTTTCAGGGTTACTACTCCCGGTCGCGCTCGCATCCAACCGCCAACGAGTTGATCTACGTAGCGAGGATCGCAAGGCGACCACGGCTCCTTGTTTTCGAGGGTATCTCCTCCACTGGAATTGCGTTTGATCTCGTAGTTGTAAGTGATCGGGGCACGCTTTTCGTTCAGGTTCTCAGCGAGCGCATCCATAATCGAGCGTTTCACCTGCTGGCCGCTGGAATACGGCATCCGCTGGTTAAACTGAGGATCATAGTAGTTCTTCTGCCCATCGGCGACGCAAAAAACGGTGTGCTCAGCCTGGCGCAGGCCGCGAAGATACAAGTAAGGAGATTCGGTGCGGATTTCCATCGTTGCTTCAAGATTTAATGGTTGGAATGAATTATTTGAAAAGCGGCGCTTGCTGCTGCGTAAGCGCATATTTGAAACGCAAGAGGGATAAAAAGAGCGGAAAGTCGCTGGAAGGCATCTTTACGATTTCCGTAACCAGCCGGTCATAGAGAGGTCCATTGTCTCCGTCTTTGTTGACTACTTCGGTGAGGCCGTCGATAAAGGCACGTCTCGTGCCGGCGCCGAGCACGCGCTCTTCTACGATACGCTTGTGGGGCGTTTTTCCGCGTGCGCCGCTATCGGCTATAGCACGCAGCGATTCAGCGGCCTTCTGTGAAAAAGCGAGTAGTTGTTCGTTGTTTAGCATGGCGATGATCCAGGTCTGGTAAATAGCAAAATTGATGCGAGTTTTCTCTTTTTCGGAAGGCTTGGGAAGTTCGCCCGGAGATCTACGGTCGGGCATATATTTTCGCAAATCCTTCGGCTGGAGCGCGCGCGTGCCTAAATAGCCTTGCTCGCAGGCGCGTGTAAAGCCGAATTCCGTTTCCCACATACGTTCGAGAGCCTGCCGGTTAAGCCCGCCGAATGTCC
>CBDUBU010000505.1:0-1782 GCA_965365465.1 uncultured Rhodothermaceae bacterium | reverse complement strand
GGGCCGCCGTATCCGGCGGCAGGGTAAAGGCGTGTGAGGCCCCCCGGCGGCTGAGTGTTTCCGGGCGGCGATGGTCTTGCGGTAAGGCCAGAACCGGCGCCTCGTCGAGTTGTCGCCGCCAGTAGGAAAGCTGGGCCTCCAGCGCATCGCCCTGAAGCCACTCGCGCTGCCAGACCGCGTAGTCGGCGTACTGAATCGGCAGGTCGGGCAAGGGCGAAGGCTGCCCGGTTCGGCAGGCCCGGTACAGGATGTTCAACTCCCGGTAGAACACGCGCATCGACCAGGCATCGGTGACGATATGGTGCACGGTGATGAGCAAGATATGGCGCTCCGGGCCAAGCCGGAGCAGGGTTGCACGCAGCAACGGCCCGGCAGCGAGGTCAAAGGGAGCGCGGGCTTCGTCGCGGGCCAGGCGCCTGCACGCTTCTTCCGTTTCAACGTCAACAAGGCGAAGCGCAACGGGGCGGGCAGGGGCAATCAACTGCGCGGGTTGCCCGTCGATCATATCGAATGTGGTGCGCAATGCCTCATGCCGCCTGACGATTTCGCTCAGGCTATGCTCCAGCGCCGCAACATCCAGCGGCCCGTTGAGCGTCCAACCTCCGAAGATGTTGTAGGCCGGACTCCCGGGCTCCAGCCGGTCGATAAACCAGAGGCGCTGCTGTGCGAAGGAGGCAGGAAAGACGCAGGTTTCTTCCTCGTGGATTTCTCCTGTTCCTTCTTCGCTCTCTCCGGGTATGCACTGCTGCATTTTCTGTTTTTCTATGTCGTGTTTTTCCAACATCTGCCGGGAGCGTTCAGTATGCAATGATGGCGCAACCCCCCGCCGCCTGTCATGCCAACGCCTACCGCCGCCCGCGCGGCAATGCCTGGATGGCGGGAGGGCGCGGGCCTTTGCCCCTTTCCTGCGCGACCAGCGCGGCGAGCGCTTCGAGGGTCGGGGCCTCGAAAAAGGCACGCAGCGGCAGTTCCAGGCCGAGCGTATCCCGCACGCGAGCCAGAACGCGCATGACGAGGAGCGAATGGCCGCCCAGGTCAAAGAAGTTGTCGTCCAACCCCACCTGCGGCGTGCGGAGCACCTCGCTCCAGACAGCAGCCAACACCTGTTCTTCCGGGGTGCGCGGGGCCCTGTAAGGGCGGTTTGCTTCCGTCTGTAAAGCTTCAGAGTCGGGCAGGGCGCGCCGGTCCACCTTGCCGGCAGGCGTCAGGGGAAGGGCATCCAGGCGCACGAAAAAGGAGGGCAGCATGAACGATGGCAGCCGCTCCTGCAAATGCTGTTGCAGCAATCCCACGTCGAGGTCGCGCCCGGCTGCCGGGACGACATACGCTATGAGCTTCAGGTCTCCGGAGGCATCCTCCCGCGCTGCTACCGCTGCCCCGGAAACAGCCTCATGTTGGTGCAGCAGCGCTTCGATCTCACCCGGCTCTACCCGGAACCCCCGGATCTTCACCTGCTCGTCCAGGCGCCCGGCAAACTCCAGCACGCCGTCCGGAAGCCACCGGACCAGGTCGCCTGTCCGGTACAGTCGTTCGCCCGCAAAGAAGGGGTTCGGGATGAACCGCTCGGCGGTCAGGTCGGGCCGGTTGAGGTAGCCCCGCGCCAGCCCGTCGCCGCCGATATGGAGTTCGCCAGACACGCCGGGGGGCGTCGGATTGCCGCGCGGGTCCAGCACATAGACTTGCGTGTTGGCGAGCGGCCGACCGATCGGGGCCTTGCTGCTCGCATCGGAAGGCCAACTCGTCAGTTCATGCATCGTTGCCACGACAGTAGCTTCCGTGGGG
>CBDUBU010000504.1:0-1795 GCA_965365465.1 uncultured Rhodothermaceae bacterium | reverse complement strand
TCGGTGAAGGGTGCAAACAACCGGTCGATCAGCTTGCCATGCTTTTCGTCCAGTTGTTGCCATACCTGCCGTTCTTCCACGGCAAACTCAAACGTATCGGAATCCAGGCTTTTTTTCAAGCACGGATTTCGTAGTCCTCACTCAGGATGTCGTGGCCGGCCCGGAGCGTCCGGTCGCGGTCGGCAGGTTCTTCCTGCAAGCCGGCAGCGCCTTTTTGTCGTTGTACTGGATAAGCAGGTCGTTGTCCGGCGTTCAGGTGCAGGTGAGCCGGTCTTCTACCTTGTCGGAAAAACAAGGCACAAGGGCGTCATCCTCCTTCCGCCAATCGACAGCCACAGTGATGCCTTGCGCATAAAGCGCTTCCTCAACTTCCTGTGGGTCGGCGCCTGTCAGAACCTGCGCCAGATTGTTCATCGTTTTTATTTCTTCTCTTTTGCCGCTGCTTTTTCCAGATTCTCCTCAACCCTGAACCTTACGATTCTGCGTATCAGATCGAACGGAACAGGCTGGTTCAGCGAGAATTTCGCCGTTCCCTTGCCTGATTCATAGCCCGACAGTTCTTCCCTGAATTCCTCGATGCCTGCGGGCGTGGGATAAAACCCGATGTGTTTTTTGAAAGCGGCAAAGTGAACCAGATAGCTCCCATTCAGCATAAAGGTCGGGATCTGGTAACTGATCGTTTCCTCCGCATCCGGCGCTGCTTCCCGGATCGTCCTCCTTATCTTTTCCAGGATCTTCTGCACGTCATCCGGGAAGCCTGCAATGTACCCATCGATGTTTTCGGGTGTTGTCCGACTGGTTTGCATTTCTTTGGCCTCGCAAGATAAGAACCCTGATGTAACACGAGCACACTTGCTTTTGCTCCGAGTCAGAGCATCGGTCGTTCTATGCCCAGGTGAATCACACGACCAGGGACTGCCTGAGCGAAAGCTGCGTTGATAGAGGGAACCAGAGGCAGTAGATCATCGATATCGTTGCTTGCAGCCGAGAGCACGATCAGACACAGATCCAGACCGCTCAAGTTTTGCTGATGCTTGATTCCCCGATCCATCGTTAGCAGTACATCAAACTCCGAGGCTGCCAGACGGAGCAATACGCCATTCTTTACACCGCTCCAACCGCGCTCCGGCACTGTCACTACATCAGCTTTCAGCGACCACTTTAACCTGCGCGGCAGATTCTCATCAATCAGTCGAATTATGTCTCTGAAACGAGTCCTCCTTCTGCTAACTGGAGGAGTGCTTCAGCCTGCTCCCGACTCACCGTAGGGAAGTCATCGCGGAAATCCTCGATGCGCTTTCCTCTGCGGAGGTAGACAAGAAGCGTATTGATGGGCACGCGGGTGCCGGTGAACACGGCGGCGCCACTGAGAATATCCGGGTCTGAGTGATAAACCTGAGACCGTTCCATAGATGCGCTCCATTTGATTAAGGTCATTGTTGCAACGCGAACACAACTACTTTTGCTCCGATCCGGCGCAATGAAACAGGCTCTCCACAACCGGGGTATGGTTTTGAAGAAATGCGGTGCTACAGACGCAATTCCTTCCGCAGATTGGCGGCGGGCGTGGCTTTTCCCTGCGCAAAGGTAGAATCTCCTTTCATGCTACGGAACCAGCGCGGCTTTCTTCCCGACCAGACGAACGGCCACGCCCCGACGCAGTGTGTGCTGAACCTCTGCTACGCTATCGGTGTGCTCGATCAGGCGCAGACCGCCTCCTCGGTTGCGCCTTGGACGCTTACCTTAGCGTGGTACGTCACGTTGGAGGCTGGTTCGCCATGCCTCCATGAACGTT
>CBDUBU010000503.1:0-1802 GCA_965365465.1 uncultured Rhodothermaceae bacterium | reverse complement strand
GGTCTTACCCTGGGCGACGGGGAAGTGCAGTTACTCGAACTGGCGCGGGCCTATGCCGGACTTGCGCGTGGCGGCGCCCTTCCGGCGCTGTATTCCGAACAGTGGCGCCGGACTGCCCAAGGGGATACCCTGTATCCCGCAAGCCACCCTGCGACATCCAACGGCCTGTCCCCGGAAGTGAGCTATCTGATTACCGACATCCTCAGCGATCCCGAAGCGCGGGCGCCTGCCTTCGGGCGAGGCGGTCCGCTGGAACTGCCCTTTCCAGGCGCGGCAAAGACTGGCACCTCGAAAGACTACCGGGATAACTGGACGGTCGGCTACACCCCCCGTCATACGGTGGCCGTCTGGACCGGCAACTTCAGCGGCAAGCCTATGCGCTGGGTCAGCGGAGTGACAGGGGCAGGCCCCCTGTTTAAAGCCGTTTTCCTGCTGCTTGGTCCCAGCGGCGCTTTCGAGCGCCCGCCCGGCATCGTCGAGGCCGCTCTTTGCCCCGCCAGTGGAGCGCGGCCCGGCGCAGCCTGCCCCGGCGCAACAAGGGATCTGTTCGTGGGGGGGTTTGCGCCAACCAGCACCTGCCGCGTGCATCAGCAGATTCAGATCGACCAGCGCAGCGGCCTTCTCGCGGATGCCGACACGCCTGCTTCGGAGACGGTCTCGAAGACGTTCACCGTCTATCCTCCGGAGTATCACGCGTGGATGCAAGCGCAGGGGTTCCCGTTTCCTCCGTCCGTCAGCCGCAGGGATATGTCGATCAGGAGCGATTCCGTATGGTTTTCAGATCAATTGCGCGTCCGGTACCCTGCCTCCGGTACAGCCTACCAGATTGATCCGGTGCTGCGACCTTCTCATCAGCGTATTCTGCTGCGCGGTGAAGTGAGAGAGTCCCTGTTCGATGCTCATTGGTGGATCGACGGTGCGCCCGTCCAGCAAGACATGGAAGCGGCCTGGTGGACCTTGCAGCCCGGAACGCATCACATCGAACTCCGCGCCATAGACGGCTCCGGGCGGCGCCTGCGAAGTCGCCCCTCAGTGATTAGCGTCGCCGGAATCAATGAGCCGTAAGGAGACAAATGAATGCGCCTAAAGCGGAGCGATGCCTGTGAGGGCGGTAAAACGCTCTACTTCCATTTCGAGTTGCGCCCGGAGCGGTTCGAGGCGGACGTCGGCATGAAGGCGGGACGTTTCCAGAACGGCCTGGTGAAACCAGCGTTGTTCATCAGGGCCGGCGCTCAGTGCCTTCCGCCCGGCGTCGCTCGTGAAAACATCGATGCCTAGTTCCAGGCTCTGGTTCATCGTCCAGAGGTTGTGCAGTTTATCCGCCAGACTGATGGCAACCGAACGGGCTGACCCGGTGCGCAGGTGGGCCAGGTATCCTTCCTTTCGCGCCCGCCAGCTACGAGGCTTGCCGTTCTCGTCCACTTTCTGCTCGGTCACTTCAAGCACGAGCGCCGCCACGTCCTCGCCCATCCATGCCTGCAGCTGTTCCAAACGGAGCGACTGCCGGAGTCGGTTGGCATCCTCGATGACATCGTGCAGGAAAGCGGCGGCTACGGCGCCGTCGTCCCAACCGGCGCGTTGAACGCTCAGGGCTACCGCTGTGACGTGGGTGATGACCGGAACCCGCAGGATCTCTTCGTCAGGAAGCGTAAAGGCCGCATCGCGCCACCGGCTCTTGCGGTACGTCTGGTCATGCCACTGGGCAGCCAGTTCGATGGCCTGTTCGATCAGGGGGCTGAAAGGCGCTTGCGTCATGGCGCGGCGGGAAACGTGAGCAGGAGATGAGGAGACGCCCGGCGAAC
>CBDUBU010000502.1:0-1812 GCA_965365465.1 uncultured Rhodothermaceae bacterium | reverse complement strand
ACGCGCTGGCTCTCGGCGCTCAAGCGCAAGGCGGTAACGTCGCGGTACTGAGCCGATAGAGCGCACACGAACTTGAGGGATTTCAAATTCGGGAATGCGAGGGGGGCCTACAGAGGTAAGGCTCCCCTCGCTGTTTTTGTCCCTATGTACTTTGCTATCCCGCACGGTGTGGTTGCCCTGCTGCAACGGCAGGTCTATTTTGTGCTATGGAGTTATTCCCTACCCCTTCGCAGATGCCTTTTTCAGCCGCCCCGGCCCCGGTGCAGCAGGCCTTACAGCAGATGGCTTGCGCCGGCCCCGAGAAGCGCGGGGGCGTCTATACTCGCCGCGAAGTCGTTGACTTGATTCTGAATCTGGTTGGCTATACCGACGATCAGCCGCTGCACACCTTTCGCATTTTGGAACCTTCCTTCGGAGAAGGTGATTTTCTGCTTCCCATCGTCCATCGATTGCTGGATGCCTATCTAAAGGAGCACAAACCGGATGACGATGCGGTTCAGGCGCTGATGCCGGTTGTGCAAGCGGTAGAGGTGCACGAGGATTCCTTCCGCAAGGTCAGCGCGCGCGTTCAAGTCTTATTGTGCGAGCGGGGCTTTTCGGAAGCACAAGCCAAAACGCTTGTTGGCTCCTGGTTGATTTGTTCGGATTTTCTTCTTACTGCCTTTACAGAACCCTTCAGCCATGTGGTCGGCAACCCTCCGTATGTTCGCCAGGAGATGATTCCGGCTGCGCTGCTTCAGGAATACCGGCGTCGGTTCAAGACGCTGTACGACAGAGCAGATATTTATATTGCATTTCTGGAGAAATCCTTGTCGCTGCTGGCTACGGGCGGCGTGGCGGGTGTGATCTGTTCTGACCGGTGGATGAAGAATCGCTATGGGGGACCACTGCGACAGATGGTAGCCGAAGGATTTAATCTTCAGTACTACATCGACATGGCAGAGACGGCGGCTTTCCACAGCCAGGTTTCTGCGTACCCTGCCATCACCGTCATTGCGCGCAGCAAGCCGGCGCCGACGCGGATTGCACACCGCCCGTCGGTAGACGCGGCGACTCTGAGCGAACTACACAGGCAGCTTACTTCCAATCGTCCCCTTCCCTCTTGGTCTATCTTTGAAGTTAGGGAGGTGGAAGGTGTAGCCGCCGGATCGGAGCCATGGCTTTTAGAATCGTTCGAGGAATTGGCTTTGGTTCGCCGCCTCGAGCGCGCCTTTCCAATGCTTGAGGAGGCAGGTTGCAGGGTCGGCATCGGCGTTGCCACGGGGGCGGATAACGTTTTCATTGGCCCCCTAGAAACCTTAGACGTTGAGACTGACCGGCGATTGCCGCTCGTGATGACGCAGGACATCACGAGCGGAACCGTGCAGTGGCGAGGGTTGGGCGTCCTCAACCCGTTCGCTCCGGATGGAAAGCTGGTAAACCTGGATGAATATCCGAGGCTCAAGCAGTATCTGGAGGCGCATAAGAGCATCCTCGCGGCGCGGCACGTCGCCCGCCGAAACCCGTCCGGCTGGCATCGGACCATCGACCGCATCACTCCTGAGCTAACAGCGACTCCGAAGCTGTTGATTCCGGACATTAAGGGCGATGCCCATATCGTCTACGAATCCGGCAATTTATATCCTCATCATAACCTTTATTACATCATTTCGGACGAGTGGAATCTAAAAGCCCTTCAGGCGGTTTTGCAATCAGGAATCGCGCGGATTTTCGTCGCCGCTTATACCACCAAGATGCGAGGCGGGTACCTTAGGTTTCAGGCGCAATATTTACGAAGGATTCGCCTGCCGCAATGGGCAGAGATCCCACGCG
>CBDUBU010000501.1:0-1843 GCA_965365465.1 uncultured Rhodothermaceae bacterium | reverse complement strand
GCGCTTCGGGCCGGCGCGGCTGTTTCTCAACTTCGAGAACTTCCTCGACACAAAGCAGAGCAACTACGCGCCAGTCGTGCTGGGGCCGCGTGCTGACCCGCGCTTCGCGGAGATTTGGGGTCCCATGGACGGGTTCATCATCAACGGCGGCGTCAAGTACACGCTGTAGTGACCAAGCCGCGCGAGGACGGCCCCGCGCCCCACCGCACTTTTTTACACGATTCTGCCTGGTACCCTATTATGGCAAATGTTATAGAGAAACGTTCGGCGCTGTCCCGTTTTCTTGGCGCGGTAGAGCGTGTGGGAAACGCACTGCCTCATCCCGCAACGCTTTTTGCGCTGTTTGCAGCGCTGGTGATTGTGTTGTCCTGGATATTCAGCCTTTTTGACCTGGAGGCAGCCAATCCTGCTACGGGCGAAGTGATCAGGCCGGTAAATCTCCTGTCGGTGACGGGTCTGCACCTGATCCTGAGCGAGATGATCGACAACTTCACCGGCTTTGCGCCGCTCGGCACCGTTCTCGTCGCCATGCTCGGAATCGGTGTGGCTGAAGGCAGCGGACTCATCGGCAGCGCCCTGCGCCTGCTGGTTCTCTCGGCGCCCCGGCACCTGCTCACCTTTGTCATCATCATGGCAGGGGTGCTGTCCAACACCGCCAGCGAGGTTGGGTATGTGCTTCTCGTTCCCCTGAGCGCCATGATTTTTCTGGCTGTGGGGCGTCATCCGATAGCGGGACTGGCGGCAGCCTTTGCAGGCGTCTCCGGCGGGTACAGCGCCAATCTGCTTCTCGGCACCATCGACCCGTTGCTGGCCGGCCTCTCCCAGGAAGCGGCTCGCATCATCGACCCTGCGTACCTTGTCAATCCAGCCTGCAATTACTATTTCATGGCTGCCTCGACTTTTTTCATTGCAGCAACCGGGACCTGGGTGACTGAAAAGATCGTTGTCCCGCGTCTGGGGCCCTATGGTGGAAACGCAGAGGCAGAAGAACTACGTCCTCTGACCCGAGACGAGAAAAGAGGACTCTGGTATGCGCTCGTTGCAACGCTCATCCTGACAGGTTTGGTCGCGCTCGGACTGCTGCCGGGAGGTTCTCTTCCGGGAGCCGGTTTCCTGCGCGATCCGGAGACAGGGGGCGTTCTTCATTCGCCCTTCATGCAGGGCATCGTAGCGATGATCTTCATTGCAGGCGCCATAGCAGGCATCGCTTACGGGGTCGGCGCCCGAACGCTGCGCAATGATTCAGATGTAATCAAGGGCATGGGCAAGGCGATGGAGACGCTGGGCGTTTATATGGTTCTCGTCTTTTTTGCAGCCCAGTTCGTAGCCTACTTCCGGTGGACCAACCTCGGCCTTCTCTTTGCCATCGAGGGGGCGTCGTTGCTCAAAGCATCCGGACTCGGACCTATCCCGCTCATGGTCGCTTTTATCTTCGTATCGGGCATCATCAATCTGGCAATGGGGAGCGCCTCTGCCAAATGGGCCATCATGGCTCCTGTGTTCATTCCGATGTTCATGCTGCTCGGCTACTCTCCTGAACTGGTCCAGGCGGCGTACCGGATCGGCGACAGCACCACCAACATCATCTCTCCGATGATGTCCTATTTTGCCTTAATCGTGGCCTTTCTGGAGCGCTATGATGCTAAGGCCGGCGTGGGCACGGTGATCGCCACGATGCTGCCTTACACCGTTGCCTTTTTTGTCGTATGGCTGCTTTTGTTCATCCTGTGGGTTCTGTTCGACATCCCGCTTGGCCCAGGCTCGCCTATGTTCATTCCGACCCTGCAATCACCGGCGCCTTGATTTCCGCACATACCTTCACGTAGCGACAACCTTCGGGGGC
>CBDUBU010000500.1:0-1849 GCA_965365465.1 uncultured Rhodothermaceae bacterium | reverse complement strand
CCTGTCGCCTGGCTCGACCTCATGGCCGAACGCGGCGCCGATCATGTGCCTCGTGCAGAAGCCGCGCCGTTGCAGCCTTTGCTGGTTGTTCTGAGCAGGGAAGATTTTGAGGAGGCCCTGCGGGATGCCTTGCAGGGAATAACCCGCCCGGATCGGCTGCGAGATAACCCCCTGCTGCACTCCCGGCTCATTTCTCGGGAAGTGGCCGCCGAGGCAGGCGCGGCTGATCGCATTGATGCGCTCCGACGGCTGATCGAGGAGGCTGTCCTGCGCCTCGAAACCAGTCCTTCCGACATCCGGTATTATCGTGCGCTGCATCGCACCTATCTGAAACCCGCTCCCACGCAGGAAAAAGCAGCCGAGCAACTGGATGTTCCTTTCAGCACCTATCGCCGCCATCTCAAACGCGGCATCGATCAGGTAACCGAATTACTCTGGCAACGGGAAATCGGGTATTCATGATCCGGTGAACGATTTCATATTTGAAAATCCAGGTTTTTACACGTCTTCTGCCTGCATCTTTCAAGAGCGTTACATCTCTGAGCATAAAGTGAGCACTTTCTGACCTGTCGGGTGAGCCGCATCGCAGGATATCCTGTCGTCAGCTTACGGATTCCCTACTCAAAAGCGGCGACAGCAACATGAGCGCGTCCGGTGTTGAAAGACAGATCATCCACGATCTGTTGCAAGCGCTAAACGCGCACGATGTCTTTCGGGCCGCAAATGTCCATGCTGTTTCGTACCGGGGCATCGACGTAAGCCGCGCGGTTCGCTGCGAAGGGCGGTCGCAGGTTCGCCAGTCGCTGGAAGAATGGCTCACAGCCTTCCCGGATTTGCAAGTCACCGCCGGTGAGACGATGTATGAGCCTGGCAGGGCAGCGCTTTTCTGGATCTTTCAGGGAACGCAGTCGGGAGCTTTCATGCGGATCCCTCCAACGAGAAGAAAAATCATCGTGAGCGGCTTTTCCCTGTTCAAGCTCAGGAACGAAGAAATCATTTACGGAATGCATCTGTGGGATGCTGCGGAGATGCTGCGGTCCATGAAGTTACTCCCGGATCTGCCGGATATGCGTCCGGAGGAAAACCAGGCTACGGTGCTTTCGGCTTTCCTGGCAGAAACCGGATGACAGGCAGCGCTCCGACCTGCGAAGCGGTTGCCTGCGAAAATAAATCACAGTCCTTAAACAACGAGGCATCTATGAAAAAGGTACTAATCGGAATGGCAGGGGTGTTGACACTCGCCATGACCACTTATCTATGGATCGACTGGCGAGACGGTCAGGCGTCCAGCCACCGTGAGGCTCCCATGATGATGCTGGATCCCACGGCAGACCTCACTGACGTTTATGCGTTCATGAGTCCGGATATGCCGGACATGGTTACGCTGATGCTGAATGTCATCCCGTTCGAGGAGCCGGGGGGCGGGCCGAATTTCTACCGCTTCGATCCGAATGTGCTCTATACGATCCGTATCGACAACGACGGAGATGCCCGTGAGGAGATCGTTTACGAGTTCCGCTTTACCGACGCGATCCAGAACCCCAACACGGTTCTCTACAACGACGGCCCCATCGAATCCGCGATGGACATGAACTACAACTACCGCCAGACCTACAGCGTCTCGCGTGTGGACTCTACGACCGGGGTGGTCGTCAATATGGGCGAGGGCCTGGTAACGCCGCCGGAAAACATCGGGCCTGCTTCGGTTCCGAATTACGAAAGCGTGGCCATGGAAACCATCTATGGCCTGGGCGGGGGCAGAAAAGTCTTTGCCGGGCAGCGTGATGATCCGTTCTTCGTGGACCTCGGCGCTATTTTTGATCTGCTCACGATCCGTCCCGGCGCCCCT
>CBDUBU010000499.1:0-1857 GCA_965365465.1 uncultured Rhodothermaceae bacterium | reverse complement strand
CAAAACGAGGTTTCGCGCCCCAAGCCGCTTTATTTTCTTTTTTGCATCTTGTTTCAGCCCTGACTTCACGTTTCCGAAGATAGGGATCGGTTTTCAGACAGGACAGGTTATTCTCGTAACCTGCCTGGTTTGTAACGGGCGGATGCACCCGGCTGCCCTCGGATGAGGATGGACTACTGTATGAAGGAGAAGCCCAGGGGCTGTCGCGCAACGACGGGCTTGCTCATTGGATACCTACCGGCCCTGACGGGCCGCCTTCCGCAAAGGGGAAATGGTTTTCCCGCACCCAATAGTCTCTAAATTCTTTGTTTGCGGATTGGATCTCAATAAAGAAGGTACGGTTTCCGCTGGTCCTCGAACGCCTGCACTTCGTTTTTCCAGGAAGAAATGATGGTTTCCGGCTGTGCGCCGCTGGCAAGCATGTCATAGAACCGGCCAACGCCCGCCAGTTTAGCCAGCCATTCCGGACGGCTGATAAAGTCGGCTTTTCCTTGCCGGGTTGCCTGTTGAGAAAAGGCGTGCAGCACATGGATTCCGGCCTCAACCGGGCGAAACCGTTCCGGGTTTACCACCACATAGCGTATCCCTTCCAGACGCTGCCCTTTCAGTTTCGGATCCGACGACATGCCGGTGATGGACTGAGGAGTAAACTGCGCCGCTTCAAACCGGACGCCGGGAAGATTACGCCTGTTCAGGGTGTCTGCCAGCGTTGTTGCATTCACCCAGGGAGCGCCGAGCAGTTTGAAAGGATCGCGGGTGCCTCTGCCTTCGCTGGCGGAAGTTGCCTCGAAGAAACAGGCTCCCGGATAAATGAGCGCCGTCTCAAAATCGGGAATGTTAGGCGAGGGCGCGAGCCAGGGCAGTCCTGTGGAAGGCCACAACATGTCGCGTGTCCAGTTTTGCATCTGCACCACTTCCAGTTGCAGGTTCTCCAGTCCGGAAAGCATCTGTTCGCCCTGGATCATACGCGCAAGCTCTCCGACCGTCATCCCATGCGCTATGGGAATGGAATACTGCCCTACGAACGAGCGGTATTCGGGATCGAGCACAAACCCGGACACATAGTTCCCCCCCAGAGGGTTGGGCCGGTCCAGCACCACGAATGGAATTTCGGCCTCGGCAGCAGCCTGCATGGCAAGGCCCATGGTCGAGATGTAGGTATAGAACCGTGCGCCAATGTCCTGTATGTCAAATACCAGTGCGTCCACGCCCTGCAACATCTCCGGGGTTGGCTTCAGGGTTTTTCCATAGAGACTGAAGACGGGCGCTCCCGTCTGCTCGTCCCGTCCGTTCTCTATACGTTCTCCGGCGTCGGCCTGTCCGCGTAACCCATGCTCCGGGCCGAACAACGCCGCGACCTTGATGTGTGGAGAACGGGCCGCCACGTCGATAAGATGTACGGAATCGACCAGGGCAGTATGGTTGACAATGAACCCCACACGTTTGCTTCTCAGCCGTTCGAAGTCCTCTCCGGCAAGCACTTGCGCCCCTGTGAGCACGGGACCGCGCCCGACGAGTTCGCTGCCTGTCTGTTTATATCCTTGCGTTGCAGTATCCGGTTCATCCCGGGGATAGGCGCAGCCTGCAATCAGAAAAACGAAAAAGAGAATAGCGCGCATTGCAGTGTGTAAATGGGTTCGCCCACTCCGGAACCAGGGCCCCTGCCCTGATTCCGGGTGTCCTTCAGATCGAGAGGCAGAAGCCACTGCCTGTCAGGAATTGGCAACAATGGTATGCTCGGGGAAAAAGTAGTTCGACTCTATCCGGCCGTTTTCGACGGAATCGGAGCCGTGGACGATGTTCTGTCCTTTGGATTCCGCGAAATCCCGGCGAATCGTTCCTTCTTCCGCCTCGGCG
>CBDUBU010000498.1:0-1864 GCA_965365465.1 uncultured Rhodothermaceae bacterium | reverse complement strand
AACGCGCCGTCGCCGTCGAACTCCAGGACGACCGTGTTGCGCCCGAAGCTGCGCTTGATCTCACGGAGCGCTCCCTGAAGCACGATCTTTCCGTTCGAGATCAGGCAGATGTCGTCGCAGATCTGCTCCACCTGCTCCATGCGGTGCGAGGCAAACAGGATCGTACGGTCGTCCTCTTTCAGTTCCAGGATGATGTCCCGCACCAGTTCCGAGTTGATCGGATCCAGACCGCTGAACGGCTCGTCCAGGATGAGCAGTTGCGGGTCATGCAGGATCGTTGCGATGAACTGCACTTTCTGCTGCATCCCCTTCGAGAGTTCTTCCACCTTCTTGCCCGCCCAGTCGGCGGCGTCGAACCGCGCCAGCCAGTGCCGGATCTTGTCCTGCGCCGCCGAACGCGGCATTCCTTTCAGTTCGGACAGGTACAGCAGTTGTTCTTCTACCCGCAGCTTTTTGTACAGACCGCGTTCTTCGGGTAGGTAGCCCATGCGTTCCTGGCTCCAGGGTCCCACCGGTTTCCCGTCGAAGAGCACCTCGCCCTCGTCCGGCCCCGTGATGTAAGCCACCATGCGGATCGTCGAGGTTTTCCCGGCGCCGTTCGGTCCCAGCAGGCCCAGGATGCGCCCCGAATGCGCCTCGAAGGAGACATGGTCCACCGCAACGACCCGCTCGTATCGTTTCGTCGCGTTCCTGAGGGTGAGCAAAGACATAACATCAACGGTATGTTGAGACGACACAGACACGGCCAGACCATGTTAACAAAAACCGGCGAGAGAATGAAAGAATATGCAACGCCGGGTCCTGCTTTTCCTTTCACGACGGAAAAGCGTCCTTCGGGAAACGGTCTGATGCCTGAAAACCGGGCGCAGCGTGGACAGGAGTAAGCCGTGAGCGCCTGCCGTTTTCATAGCATAGGCGCTTCTCTACGTTCAGCATGACCGGTGGGAAAGCATACGACAGGCCTTAGCCGAAGTGCTTATCCTGAGCGAATGCGAAGCCTCTGTGCCCTGTGGCTTGCAGAGGCCTGGGCAAGAGGTTTTCTCTACCGGGAGCGCCGCTTTTCCTGTTTACCAGACCGCTTCTCAGGCAAACGAAAAGTGCGCCCGCCTGTAGCAGAGCCAGAGACGGTGGTGGTCATACGAGGGCAGGCCGTCCGCCCCGGACGGATCAGTCGAACAGCCAGTTGAGGGCGCTGTCGAGGTCTTTGCCCGCGAACTCGGCGGCTTCGGGGAGGTCCTTGTTGATGAACTGATAAGCCTGGTCGCCGAGCCAGTTGCCCATCCGGGCGGCGGAGGAATCCTGCCCCTGCGAGCCGACCTTCAGAAATGTGGAGTCGAGGTCTTCGCCCATGGCGGCTCCGGCAATGATCTGCGGCAGAAGCGCGTACCCCTGCAATGGAGCGCCCGACTTGCCGCCGGCGATGTCGTTGAACTGCTGGTCCATGGCCTTGTCATCGCCGGAGATCCAGTTGTAGAGGCCCCGGCCCAGGTTGCTGAACACGGCCCTGCCGAAACCGGTAGCCGTCGCGTCGGCGGCGGTCTGACTGACATCAGTGACGCCCTGGGGAGCGCCGGCCACTTTCAGGCCCGCGTTGGCAAGGTTGATGGCTTTCGCCCACGGGCCGTCCACTTTGGCCGCGCTCAAGAGTTCGCTGCCCACTGCGCCGCCGGCCGTACCGGCTGCCGACTCCCCGATCCCCTGCCCGGCGGCCACGTTCCCCGCAAAGGTCAGGCCCATGCCTGCGCCTTTCAGCACGCCCCCGGCTATGCTGTCCTTGCCCAGCAGGCTTTCGAGCGGCAGGATTCCAGCGAGGATCGGAATGCGCGCGTCGTCAGCGGAGAGCGCGGCACAATACTCCTCGGCG
>CBDUBU010000497.1:0-1865 GCA_965365465.1 uncultured Rhodothermaceae bacterium | reverse complement strand
GCGGGCCAGCAGGGAATAGGCAGCCGCGACCCGCGCATAAAAAGCTTCCCCCGACTGCTCCATCCGGTCGGCATCCTCCTTTCCGGCGCGGGCGGCGCGACGCTCCATGGCCCTGGCTACGGAGAGGTCTACCAGATACGTCCGATCCGGGACGAGGCCCCCGGTGACCCGCAGGTTGAAGGACCGCAGCCAGTCCAGGTCTTGCAGCCCGCGCCCGGCCCCCTGGTAGGCAGTCGTCGAGTCGTAAAACCGGTCGCATACCACGATGCGCCCTTCTGCCAGCGCAGGCCGGATCTGCTCGGCGACGAGCTGCGCCCGCGCGGCGGAAAAAAGCAGCAGTTCCACAAACGGATCGATGTGCAACGATGCATCCAGCAACAGCCCCCGGACGCGCTCCGAGAGTTCCGTGCCTCCCGGCTCCCGGACCAGCAGCGGACGGTATCGTGAAGCTTCGAGACGGGCAACCAGCAGGTGCGCCTGCGTGCTTTTTCCGCTGCCGTCCAGTCCTTCAAACGTTACAAGCATACGAGGACGTCTGTTGTCAGAATGTTTAGAATCGGCCTGACCCGAGAAAGTCCGGCAGAGGCTTTCCGCCCTGCTGCGACGGCGGCGCGTCGGGCGTCAGGGGGTGCGGCCTGCCGCCCACAGAATGGCGTTCCCCACCAGCTTCCGATAAGCCGGATGCCGGTGCGCGGCGCTGCCATGCCCCAGTTGAACGTACACCACCCGCGATTTCGGGTACGCGCTCACCCAGGCAATCGGCGCGTCGCCGGTCGGGTTGTCGGTTTCGAGCAGCACCTGTGCCTCCGGCGAGATCCACATGCCTCCGTAGGTCTCATCCACCACGTCGAAGGGTTCGATGCCTTCCGTGACCGGATGGCTTCCCGTGGGCCAGGCATGGATCGGCTCGTCGTGCCGGTAAGTGGAGGCCGGCGTATCCCCATCGTCTTCGAGCAGGTAGCGCCCGCCGACGACTTCTTCGTACCACCAGGGCCAGTCGTTGTAGTCGGCGATGGCGTGGTGCAGCAGGACCAGGCCCTTGCCGCCCTCCACGAATGCCCGCAGGTTGGCCTTCCCGTTCGCATCCAGGTCTTGCGACATGTCGTAGAGCACGAGCACGTCGTAGCGGTCGCGGATGTCCTCGCGGAACGCCTCTCCGTTCGACACCGCGTGGCTCCAGACGAACCCCTCCTGCCCCTCGAAAACGGTATAAAAGGACGTTTCGTAGTCATGCCCGCCCGTGACGACGAGCACGCGCACGGGCTTCCTTTCAAGCTCCGGAGCCGCCGCCGCGCCTGCCGGCGACATTGCGGCCAGGAAACTGCCCGCCGCCAGCGTCAAGGCCAGCGCATCAGAAAAGAATTGCTTCATCGGATTGTGCGTTAACAGGTTCATTCCAGGTCACAGATCCCACTCCGGCTGCCAGTCCACGCGGGCCTGCTTCTCGTAAGCAATGTTGCCGATATGACAGGCCATCGCGGAGTAATGCCCGGCCCGCACGTCGGCGTTAGGCTGCTTGCGCGAGCGCACGCAGTCCAGCCAGTTTTTCATATGATCCGTCTCCGGGGTCCAGCCTGCCGTTTGCTTGCCCATCGACTCGTTCTCCTTTGAGGGCAGAAAGGTATAACCGTACCGGAAGATGTTGAGGCGCCCTCCGGTTCCCATGAAAACGATGTCCGTCTGTTCCTGTGGGTCGGTGAGGCTGGCCTCAAACGTCACGTTCAGGCCGTCGGGGTACTTCAGGACCAGGTTCACGTTGTCCGGCGTGTCGCGCCCATCGTCGTACTGGTAGATGCCGCCCAGAGCGACGGCGGAATGCGGCTTTTCGATGTCCAGAAACCAGTGAACCACATCGATCATGTGGA
>CBDUBU010000496.1:0-1874 GCA_965365465.1 uncultured Rhodothermaceae bacterium | reverse complement strand
TTTTGATTATGTAGGAATGCCGGAAGGCCGATTTCACCTTGCGGAGTGCTGTTTGTACCTGGCTACGGCTCCCAAGTCAAACTCCCTTTTTTCTTTCTTCGATGCCCTGAGTTACGTGGAAAAAGAACAGAGTCATGAGGCGCCGAACCCACTGAAGGACGCCAACCGGGACAAGAAGGGGTTCGGACATGGAGAAGGCTATCTGTATCCCCATGCCTACCGGGATCATTACACCCCCCAGCAGTATCTGCCCGAAACCATGCAGGGGACCTTTTTCTATCAACCCGGCGAGATCGGCTACGAAAAGACGATTGCCGAGCGGCTCCAGTACTGGCGAGCGAGGGATGAAGAAGAGAGTCTGGCAAAGCGAATCCAAAGGTATTCATCCGGCGGCGAGAAACCGTAGAGACTTCCGCCGCATCTTCTTTCTGTTGCTGTCCTTTCCCTATTTTCAGGTTTTGCCGCCATTACCCAGGTTTTATGTGTCATGGACAAATGGCTTCGCGTGGCATCAGGGATCGACCGCTTTAGCGAGTGGACCGGGCGCGTCGTGTACTGGCTCACCCTCGTCATGGTCCTCGCAGGTTCTTACAACGCTATCGTGCGTTTCCTGGACCGCTACACCGGCCTCGGACTCAGTTCCAATACCTACATCGAGCTACAGTGGTATCTCTTTAGCATCGTTTTTCTTGCCGGTTCCGCATACACCCTGAAGCACGATGCCCACGTCCGGGTGGATGTCCTCTATGGCCGTCTTTCTCCAAGAGGAAAAGCCTGGATCGACCTGCTCGGCACGATCCTGTTCCTCTTTCCCTTCTGCCTGCTTATGATCGGCATAACCTGGTTTTCCGTGAAGGACTCCTGGTCCCGTCTGGAAATGTCGCCGGATCCGGGTGGACTGCCTCGTTACCCGATAAAAACCCTCATCCCGGTCGCCTTTGTTTTTCTCTTGATCCAGGGTGTGGCTATCTGTATCAAGCAAATCATGTACCTGCGAGGGAAAGAGCTAGCGAACATCGCGAGAGGGGCAGATGCAGCAAACCCGGAGGAGAGGCTATGACGGGCGACTGGCTGGCCCCCTTGATGTTCGTTGGCGCGCTTCTGCTGATCTTTACCGGATACCCGGTTGCGTTCGCTCTGGGAGGAACGGCCCTGGTGTTTGCATTTCTCGGCGTCGAAATGGGGTACTTCGACTGGCATCTGCTCCTGGCTTTACCCGAACGTACGTTCGGCGTTATGTCGAATTATGTATTGCTGGCCGTACCGTTTTTTATATTCATGGGAACGATGCTGGAGAAGTCGCGGCTTGCTGAGGATCTGTTGCAAACCATTGGAATGCTTTTCGGTCCGTTGCGCGGAGGGCTGGCGCTGGCCGTTGTTTTTGTCGGCGGGCTGCTGGCAGCGGCAACAGGAGTGGTAGGAGCCTCTGTCGTCGCAATGGGAATGATCTCTCTCCCTGTGATGCTCCGCAACGGCTATTCGCACGAACTTTCGGCAGGCATCATTACGGCCTCCGGGACCCTGGGACAGATCATTCCTCCGAGCGTGGTGCTGGTCGTGCTTGCCGATCAACTAGGCGTCTCTGCCGGAGATTTGTTCGTGGGGTCTCTCTTGCCGGGTTTGATGCTCGCTTTGTTATACGCTCTTTATGTGGCGGTCGTGGCCGTCGTTCGACCGGAGGCGGCTCCAGCCTTGCCCCGGTCTGTACGCAATATCGACACGAAGCAATTGCTGCTGCGTGTGGTTTTTGTTATGATGCCGCCGCTCGTACTGATCTTGCTCGTTCTCGGCAGCATTCTGGCAGGTATTGCCACCCCTACCGAGGCGGGAGCACTGGGAGCACTGGGAGCCTTGCTGCTCGCCGCGGGGATCGA
>CBDUBU010000495.1:0-1895 GCA_965365465.1 uncultured Rhodothermaceae bacterium | reverse complement strand
CGCCACTCGATTGTAGTCAGGCTGCCGGAAATCGCACGCCGGATTCTGCTGGAGAATGAACTCCCACCCGAAACAGCCGCCCGGATCGAATCGCTGATAACCGAGATTCCACACAGCCCCATACGACCCCTGCAAGATGCCGGAGCGCCGGATGCGGCAGCCTGGGAGAAGTACATCCAGGCTTATGAAGGGATGGATTGGCTGGAGGCTCCCTGGTTTTTTGTCGAGACGTATTTCTACCGCCGAATCGCAGAGGCCGTCGGATATTTCAACTCAGGTATGGGCAGCGAGGCGCTCGATCCGTTCGTTTTCCAGAAGCGGCGCGGCCTGGAAGTGACACACGAAGATACCGTTGGCCTTGCCACCCGCTTGCATCAGTGGGTAAGCCGGAGCAGCAGAGATGCCGAGGTTTTTTCGACGCTGCTCAACATCGACCTGTGGGGAAACCAGGCTGACTTGAGCATGTGGCCTGCGGGAGAAGAAGGCCAGCCGCGTCATGCCGACGCGGAGGCGGCGGGAGCGCATCTGCTGGTAGACGATAGCCCTGCCATTGCCGACTATCTTTCTTCGCTGCCTACAGGCCGGGTTCGGGTGGATTTCATCGTAGATAACGCAGGCTTTGAATTCGTGGGCGACCTGGCTGTCGCGGATTACCTGCTCGGCTGCGGCATGGCTTCGGAGGTTCACCTGCATCTGAAAGCCCATCCTACCTTCGTATCCGATGCCACCATCCGGGATGTGGCTCCAACGATAGATTTTCTGACCCTGGACGATCATTCTCATGTCCGCAGCTTCGGGGAAAGGCTCCGACAGTATCTCCAGTCCAGACGCCTGCGCCTTCAGGACGATTTTTTCTGGACCTCTCCTCTGAGCGGCTGGGAAATGCCGCAGGGGCTGCGCGATGAACTGGCCTCTGCGCATCTCGTCATCAGCAAAGGAGACGCCAATTACAGGCGTCTGCTGGGAGACCGGCGCTGGCAATTCAACCAGTCGTTTCAGGAGGTAACAGGCTACTTCCCTGCGCCGCTGGCGGCTCTGCGCACCTTGAAGGCGGAAATTGCGGCCGGCCTTCCACCGGAAACCGAAGAACGCCTCGCGCCGCATGACCCGGAATGGATGATTGCCGGAAGGTGGGGCGTCATCCAGTTTACTCCTTGCGTGCAAACGATTCCCACTGCGCAATCTCTTTGACGAGCCGCACAAATACTTCCCGTCCCGGCTGTCGGCCTTTGCTGCGAATCCGGTAAAGCCGTTGTCCGGCGCACGCCAGGATCTGCTCCTTGCGCCGGTCCTTCTCCTGCTGCTTCGGATCATCGTGGTAGAGGCTGTCCAGTTCGAAGAAATAGACCGGGCGATAACCGTTGTGCTGATCGAACACCACGCAGTCTACCAGGCTGCGAAAAAAGTACTGTCTTGCCTCGGAGGATAGTTGGTATTTGACTTGTTCATAATCAACCAGACAGTGCAGAGCTACGTTGGGGTAAACAAAGTAGGTGGCGAAAACCTCGCGCACAGCCATGAAGAAATCTGCTTCCTGCTGCGACTTGAAAAGGCTAAGGGTATAGTCTACACCCGCCCGAGGACTGTTAGACGACAGAGAGACCTCGTCAGCCTGACGGTTCGGCAGCGCCTGTGGCTCCAGATCCGTTTTCCGGCCAATGACGGCGGCGCACACAGGGTTGTCAGGGCAGAAACGAGCATATCCCAGTGCAGCCTCCGGACGGCTCTCGTTCAACGTCACCAGTCCTTCTACGACGCGCTCGAAATGACGCGACGACAGTTGCAGAAAGCCGCCCTGATGAAGCAGAAACAGCTTTTCCAGTTCATCGCCGAGGGCTGGACGCCGCTGTCGGAGGAGGATCGGCGCGTGCCGCTGCCGCCGCTGACCGCGCGCA
>CBDUBU010000494.1:0-1929 GCA_965365465.1 uncultured Rhodothermaceae bacterium | reverse complement strand
CGAACCTGACCGGCGACATGACGATCTACGTCGAGACGGAGAACCAGAGCCTCTCCCACAGCCGCGGCCGGCACCTGTCGCACTCGCGGTCCAGTTCTCAGAGCTATGCCGAGAAGGCGCGGCGGCTGCTTCTCCCAGACGAAGTGCGCCGTATGACGCCGGAACAACAGCTGCTTTTCGTGAAGGGGCTCTTCCCGCTTCAGGCCTTGAAGCTCAACTACCTTTGGGATCCCGAGTTTATCTCCCACGGAGCACCGACGTTCGAGGAGAATCCGATGCACGCGACTGCTCGCCAATTTCGAGAAGAACAACCTGGTTGAGGCCATGCGCATCCTTCGGTGTACCCGCAGAGCACTGGACTACCTTGGCGCGGCGGCGGGCGAACGGATCGAGCTTGGAGATGTGGAAGGGGTGCTGAAGGAGTGGTACGTCAACCTGCTGCGGATCGAGCGGCGGAGCTGTCTGCTCTTCGCCGAGGCCAGGACCCTCTACGTCTTCCTGGTGCCGGGCGTCGTGAAGCGAGACGTAGAGAACCTGCCGGCTTTATTTGCGGAAGGGCTCAGGATGAATCTCCTACGCGACGGGATTCCAAACGACATCGCCCGCCGTGTGGCGGCAGTAGAACCATTTCACCTGGCGAAAACGCGGGACCGACGGGTGCTCGGGTCGATGACGGAGCTCGCTCATCTTTACCGGTACCATATCGAGGCAGAAGGTGGCCTGGCTTATGCTGACATACAGGAGCTGAACAGGCGGATGAACCGCATCCCGATGAGCATGCTCGGCATGGACCTCCTTCATGGAGGCCTTCGCCGCCGGCGGGCTCCTGGTCTGGTGGACGTTCACCCGGCTAAAGTATAGCTGAGCGGCCCCGACGTGTCAGGGGCCGGGCGGGCGATGGCGCTGTTCTACTCAAGGCGACGCTCTGCATCTGGGACGCGTCTCCTGGCTCCACGCCGGCCTGTTCGGGCGGCCGACGTGCGGCCCATTGCGTTTGACGCAGGGCCCCACCTTGCCATCCGGCCTCGACCGGGTTGATCAGTCGGTGTCGTGTACGGGCTCGTCGGAAAGCTCGTGGTTGCGACATTGGAAGTGGATCTCTAGCGGAAACGCCTTCGGCGGGGCGTCAGCCCGGCCGTCAGCACGCCTGGGGTTGCAAGAAAGGCCTCAGCAGCGGCGCTGGGACGACGTCGTTCCGGCCCGGCGCCGCGTGGCAATACCTGGATTCCAGACAGAAACCCTGCACGTCGAAAGCATTGTCCGGTGGAGCTCTCCTCACGCTGTACCCGTTTGCTGCAGCCCGGGGAAGAACGCTTGCGCGATGTCTCAAATCCCTTTATATTATCGACTAAATGGAAGGATATGGGACAACCGGCTATATCGGAGACAAAGACGGAAAAGGTGCTTGACCTCGCCCGGAAGCGCGGCATCATCACGGGGCGTGATCTCGAAGAGCACGATCTGCCCAGACGTTACCTCAGCCGCCTACACCAACGGGGAGAACTGGACCGCGTCGGCCGCGGCCTTTATGCCCTCCCGGACCGGGAGATCACGGAGCATCACGACCTGGCGCTCGTCGCCAGACGCCTGCCGGACGCCGTCGTCTGCCTGCTCTCCGCGCTGCGCTTCTACGACCTCACGACACAGGCACCCTTTGAGGTGTGGGTCGCGCTGCCGACAGAAGCCTGGGAACCGGCGAAAGACGCGGTCCCGCTCCGGACCGTTCGCCTCTCAGGCGAGGCCCTCACCGCCGGCATGGGGATGGTGGGCAGCGGCATGGCCGAGTTGCGCTATGAAGTGCACAAAGATGGTTCGAGCGGAGCCGCCTGACAGCCTGGTCTATCGGCCTGTTGATTTAGTCGATGCCGGACAATGAATCATCAGCCGCTGGGCGTTAGCCCCCGGTTTGCGGTAAGGAACCGGACGCTA
>CBDUBU010000493.1:0-1933 GCA_965365465.1 uncultured Rhodothermaceae bacterium | reverse complement strand
CCTGAGGGCCTGCTGTACGAAATTCGGAATGACCATTCCGTACCTGCCGGTCTGTCTGGGGCCGACCGTATTGAAGAAACGAGCGATGATGACCTCGAGCGCCTTTTCGTCGTGGTAGGCCATGGCCAGAAACTCATCGATGGCTTTTGAGCAGGCGTAGGCCCACCGGCGGCGCGTCGTTGGTCCGAGCGTCCAGTCGTCGGTTTCGGAGAGAAACTTGAGATGCCCGTTGTTGTCCATCGATTTGCCGTACACCTCGGAGGTTGAGGCCAGCAGAACTCGCTTCCGGTGGTAGTAGGCCAGCTTCAGCACGTTTTCCGTGCCATGAACATTGGTGACAATGGTTTCAACGGGCTGCTCCATGATAAGACGCACGCCCACGGCAGCAGCCAGATGAAAGATCTGATCGCAGTCTTCCACGCAGCGCTCCAGGGTATGATAATCCAGCACGTTGCCGATCGTGTAGCCGAAGCGTTCGTGTCCGATCAAGCGCCGTATGTTGTCCAGAGAGCCGGTCGAAATGTTGTCGAGGACGTGAACGTAGCGACCCTGGTGGATAAGTTGCTCTGCGAGATGGCTGCCAATAAACCCGGCCCCGCCTGTGACTAGATATTTCATTCCGTTCCGTGTGAAGGTTGGAGGGGAAATCCCGAACACATGCGTGTATTCCGTCGGACTCCGTGACAACTCCGAATACTCATTTCCTCTGCCCCCTTCCTTGCCGGACCATCCATCTCCAGGAAAAACGGCGTTATCCTGCTGAAGCGCCAGGCCAACCTGAACTTCAGGTCAATATACCGGGAGCCGCCTCTCAGCGCTACGCGCGGCAAAGGTTGTTACAATCGAACGCTTTGCCCCGAAATGATCCTGCCGGGAAACTGTATGGCAAGCCGGAAAAGCGGCGGCGTCAGAAAAAGTCTCCTTACCGAAGCCTTCGCAGGCCATCAAGTACAGATTCTTCGGGCCCGCCAGGATGACACTCCGTGCAGGCTGTGACTGTATTCTTATCTGCCAGGCAGGTTTTGATCGCGCCCTTTGCTGCATGAACGCTCCCCTCTGCAATGCCGATATGGTGAAGCATCCATACCCACAGCATGACAGGCATCCGGCGCAGCAAACCGTTTCTCAAGCTCCATCATGAAGCAGTTTCGCGTACACATCGAGGGTTTCGTTCACGACGCTCTCAACCGAAAAGCCGTTCTCAACCATCTCACGTCCCCGCTTGCCCATCCGGGTCCGGAGGGCAGGATCTTTCAGGAGTGCAAGCACAGCTTCGGCCAGCGCCCCGGCATTTTTTACTGGAACGAGCAGCCCGTTCTCGCCGTGCCGCGCAATTTCCCGGCATCCCGGTGCGTCAGTCGAGACGACGGGACGCCCGCAGGCTGCCGCTTCGATAAGCACCCGGGGAAGTCCCTCCCGGTAGGAGGGCAGGCATACGATGTGCGCGTTTGCGATCACCTCCGGCATATCCGGCCGGAAGCCCCACCACTCGACAACGCCCTCCTGCCGCCACGCTTCCAGTTGCGATAGCGGGATGGAGGTCGGATTGTTAGGGTCCGGCTCCCCCACCAGAGCAAAGCGAGCATCCGGCGCTTCCCGCTTCGCTATTCGGGCAGCCTCTACGAACTCGCCCACCCCTTTGTCCCAGAGCATACGGGAAGGCAGTACGACCAGGGGCGCCGCGTTCGGCTCAGAAGACAAGGCAAAGCGATTCAGGTCAACCCCAGTGCCTCGAATGAGAACAATCTGCTCAGGCTCCACGATGCCGCGACGGGTAAATTCGGAGGCATCGTCCGGATTTTGCAGGACGAGCACTGCCTTTTGATGTCCAAAAACATACCGGAGCAGCGCCGACACGGCCAACCGCAAACCGGCTGCTCTGGGACCAGGCGCCATAAAGACAAAGCCCAACCCTGACATTTCATGCACAACG
>CBDUBU010000492.1:0-1954 GCA_965365465.1 uncultured Rhodothermaceae bacterium | reverse complement strand
ATGTGAAGCGCCTTTCTCGATTCAAATTCGTAAAAGGTGCTTTGTTTGCCACTGACCACGACCGCGACTCCGCCGGGCTTTAAGTAGCGGTACATCTGTTCAAAGGTCTGGCGCATGTCCAGAAAGTAACGGGCTGTCGGGAGGGCTTTAATTTGCCTTAACTCGTCATTATTCAACCACTCAAACACCTCTCGCTCCTTTTCGGTTAAGGATTCGAGGTCAACACACCCGTTGTTCATTGAACCCACCGAATCATCCACGAGGTGATCGACATCATCGCCTGTTTTCATCTCGAGCGCGATCAGGGAGGGAGCCCGTGCCTTTGCATAGCTTTCGCGGCCGCTTGCAGCAGGGAGGTAAGGCGGCGAGGTAACCAGAATATCGAAAGCGCCCATTTCCTCCGGCACGTTTCGCGCGTCGCCTCTGACTGCTTCAGCCCCGGCAAAAGTAAGGTTAATGGTCTCCCTGAGCCATTCAATGGCAGCGGCGACCTGCACATACCGCTTCACCGAACCGGCAAAACTGTCTGCAATGGAGCGCCTGGTGAACGTCAGGGAGAACCTGCCAACGCCCGTGCCGAGAAATCGCATTTTGATTTTTCTGGCGATGGCATCCGACATAATCACGCGAAATATGTCTCTGACTTCAGCGCCGGCAGCGGCCACGGCAGTTTTAACAGATTCAATTTCGCGGATTAATTCGTCAGCCTTTTCCGCAGTCATATTTCGGTTCTTCATCAACCAGGGCGGGAAAACGATGCGTTCGCTGCCGGCAATGCACTCCAAATCAGGATCAAACAGGCCGGGTTGCCCATTATTCTTTCGTTCCTGTAAACGTCTCAGCACAGCTTTTGCCTCTCTTGCGAGCTGATCCACTGGAACATGAAGCATCTCTAACTTGGAGCGGGCAATCATTACGGATAGCGGGTCAATATCCAGACCCACACTCGCCATGCCTAGTAGGGATGATTCAAGCAGGCTGGTGCCGCTGCCTGAAAAATTATCAATGACGCGATGCGGCCCATCACCTAACCGCTTCCGGCAAATATTCAGGCTGGAACGGACCAGGCGAGGGAAAAACTTGGCTTTGTAATAGTGTAGATCATGCGAAAGGTGCGAGGTCGTGTTTTTGGCAGCAAGAGCCGATTTCGCAATCTCATCGTTATCGGTTCGCGCAAGCAGCCCGTCAAGCATTGCTTGCAGTTTTGCTTTCGTATCGGCCGGGTCTTTTGCCCGCCGGGCTATCACATCCGAAAGTTCAATTACAGCGTAGTGAGGCACGGCCCAAACGACGAGGGCGCCGTCGGCTGCCTCATACGCAAGCACCGGCCCGAGTTCTTGCTGTTGCTTTGCCAGGAAGTTCTTTGCGTCACCTGATTCAGGCAGTAGGCAGTAAATGTTTTGAATGAATGAAAGCTTGCGTATCAGTTCAGGCAATAGCGCAACCGTCCCATTCGCTTTAAATCCCTGCAAGCCGGAGCTTCTCGTGCAGGCATCCAGAGCAGCAAGCCCTTTGAGGGTCTTAAAACCTGGAACTTCTTCGGCGATGCGAGACAGTTCTGTGACAGGCTGGATGCTCTCGCCCAGAAACGCTTTTAGCTCCATTTCAGCCAGCGTTACATCGCCTTCCAGAGCGATGTTGTGGCGCAGTTTGAAGAGAAACGAAACTTCCTGTTTGTTCATTGGCAAAGTTTTTCAGCGTAGTCGTCGAGACTGGCGATTTCCCGCAGCCGTTCATCCCTGTATATAGAGGATGTAAAGCAGATTATCGCATCATAGAGGTTAAAGAGGTCTTTTCTGGCGAAAAGCAGCACGTCCGGATCGCGCATATTCTGCACGGTTTGCGCGTACTTTTCTTTCGTCCAGACCACATCGGTCATCTCAGAGAGGTAACGGTCGAAAGTGCGCAGCGGAAAAAAGTTGGAGGCAATTACGGAAAGGACGTTGCGACGCGG
>CBDUBU010000491.1:0-1978 GCA_965365465.1 uncultured Rhodothermaceae bacterium | reverse complement strand
ATGGGGAACCCCGCCGGTGATTTTCGCATCGAACCCGGCGACCGCCTGGTGCTCGTAGGAACCGCCGAGCAGTTTGCAGCGGGCGCTGACCTTTTCAGAGAAGCGAGGCAGTCCGCGCCTGAAGCCATGCCTTCCTGAAGACATCCGCGCGTGGTTCAGGCATTCTTCTCACACGCCAGGACTGCTTGCCAGAGCGTCCTTCAGTCGAAGCGCCAGAATACCTCCGAGTCATCCATCCGGGAGAGCACCTCGTCGACGGCATCCCGGCGCGGAATGGAAGGTTGCGCTCCCATCCGGGTTACGGAGATGGCGGCAGCGACATTAGCGAAGCGCACGGCCTCCGGCAGGGTCTCGCCCTCTGAGAGCCGGACGGCTAGGGCGCCGTTGAACACGTCTCCGGCTCCGGTCGTGTCTTTTGCCTCCACTTTCAGGGCCGGGATTAACGTGCGGCTTCCGGCATCAGCGATATACGCGCCGTGGGAGCCGAGCGTAATTACCACCGCTGCTATGCCTTTTGCCAGCAGCGCGTCCGCTGCTTCATCCAGCCCGCCGTCTGCATGAACCTGAATGCCCGTCAGTTGTTCGGCTTCGTGCTCGTTAGGGGTGATGATGGAAACGTGCCGGAATAGTTCTTCCGGCAGCGGCTGCGCCGGGGCAGGGTTGAGAACGACCCGTGCGCCGTGCTGCGCCGCTGCCCGCGCCGCAGCGATGACCGTTTCGAGGGGGATCTCCAACTGCAATACCACCACGGAAGCCCCGGCAAAAACCTCGTCCATCCTCTCCACCAGCGCAGGGCTTACATGGGCGTTGGCGCCCGGGGCCACTGCAATGCTGTTCTCGCCCCTGTCGTCTACGCAGATCAGCGCGATTCCGGAAGCCTCTCCGGTTACCGTCGTGATGCGGCTCACGTCGATTCCTTCGTTCCGGCAGCCCTTCACTGCCTGCGCACCGAACGTGTCGTCTCCGACGCACGCAAGCAGAATGACCTCCCCTCCAGCGCGGGCTGCAGCGACTGCCTGGTTTGCGCCCTTGCCTCCTGCCGCTGTGAAGAACCGTCCGCCGAGGATAGTTTCTCCCGGCCGGGGGATGCGGGAGGTATGAACGATCATGTCTGTATTTGAACTTCCGACGATAACGATCTTACCCTTCATCTTTTTCTGCAATTAAAACCGGATGATAGAAGCCGGGCGCTTTTGCGCAAACGTTTGCACAATTACATAAAAATATGCGTCATTATGTCATGCGTCCTGGAAGGGCATCGCCGGACCGCCTTCTTCAAAGCCCTCCTGCCGGCTTCAGGGTCTATATAACAAGACTTTTCGAGACGCACAATCGCCGGCTTGCATTTAATCAGCAGCGTAGCCGTAAGGGGGAGGGAAAAGTATGTCTGTTTTGTGTCATGCCGCTGAAGCTTTCATATTTGCCCGTAGCGGCATCGGGAACAGGTTCCATCTTCTATATCGGATAGGGCGTGGATCGCGGCTTTCAGAGGGCTTCTGAAGGCAGAGTTTTTCCGGCGCAACCCCTCAGTGACATCGGTCTGTCATACGACTTCGCATCATGGTTGGCGTATGGTCAGGAGGAATGAATGGCGCACCGTTGATGGGGCTTACGAGGTTTCGCCTCTTGCGGAGGCTCCGACCGGGGCCGTTTCATCCGAACGCTGCTCGGCGGGTTTCTCCGTGCGCGAGAGGTTGTGGGCCGTGTTCAGCAGCGAGATGTGCGAGAACGCCTGGGGGAAGTTGCCTACCTGTCGGCCGGCTGCCGGGTCGTATTCCTCAGCCAGGAGTCCCACGTCGTTGCGCAGCGCCAGAAGTCGCTGAAAAAGGCGGCGGGCATCGTCGAGTCGCCCCATGAGCACATACACATCGGCCAGCCAGAGGGTACAGGCCAGAAAAGCTCCTTCACCCGGCGGCAGACCGTCTGCCGCCTCCTCCGTATCGTAGCGCAGCACAAGGCCGTCGACGAGCAGCCGGCG
>CBDUBU010000490.1:0-1978 GCA_965365465.1 uncultured Rhodothermaceae bacterium | reverse complement strand
CATGAAGGGCGCGCCTTACGCATCAAGGCAGCCAGATCCAGCAGGGTAAACAGCCCTCGCCGCCCGGCCACTACTCCGGTGTAGAGGAGCCGCATCGGCGCATCGGCGCTCCGGGTCCGCGCTCGCCCCGGAGCTGGCGCACGCGGCTTGAAGAAGTTTTCCAGCGCCGTGACCGGGACGCCCCAACCCGCCACACGCGCTGCCATTGATGGGTTGACCACCACGACCTCATCCGCCCAGGCAGCGCACCACCTTTCGAGCGCCCGGATGACCAGACCGCCGGGCGCGGCGCGCCACCGGGCATCCTCGTGCATGTCATAAATGATGCGTCCGCCGGTCGTTTTCTTCAGCGCCCAGGCGAGGGGAATCAGTTCCGGGTCATGGAAGTGGTATACGGCAGCCGCAAGGGAAGACGCCCTCCGGAAAACCTCCGGCTGGCGCAGCAGCCGCCGGATACGGGTTAATGATTCAGGAAGCGCCGTTATCCCGATCCCTTCTACCCTTTCGGAGCGCGGATGTCTGGCGATGAGATGCACTTCGTAACCGGCATCCCGAAGGCTGCCGGCCTCCTTCCAGAAAATGCGCGGATCAATGGCATGATGAACGGTAGTGACGTGGACGACACGCTGCATGGGGTAAGGGACAGATCGACGGTGAGCGCTTAGTTCTCGTCGATCTGACAATGTTCTTTGCCATGAGCCGGGACGGAATGCCGACCCCGGCTTCACTGGATTCGAAAAAACCAACAAAGGCAGCGCTGAGGGTGCGCTTACTTCACGAGCAGCACCTGACGGGAAGCCTTGAAGGTTTCGCCTATGGCGCGGACCATATAAACGCCGCTCGGAAGGGAGGCCGCGTCAAACCGAAGGGTGCGGGCCTGCTGCGCAGGCAGCACGCCATTTTGCAGCACTGCCACGCGCTGCCCCAGCATATCGTATACCTCCACGGTTACCTGCTGCTGCACGGCCACCATCAATGTAAGGTTGGTGGTGGGGTTGAACGGGTTGGGGAACGGCTCTGACAGCAGGTAGGCGCTTGCCAGTTCCACGGTGACTTCTACCTCCTGGCTATACTCGAAAGCGCCGTCGTAGTCCATCTGCTTCAGGCGGAAAACGTGACGGCCCGGCTCATGGCCGGATGAGCGATAGGTGTATGCCTGCCCTTCGGTGGTGGTCCCGTGTCCCGGCACAAAACCGATAGTTTCAAAAGCATCGCCCACCTGCTGCTGGACTTCAAACCCTGCGTTGTTCGTTTCGCTGGCCGTCTCCCATTGCAGCGTCACCTCGCCTTCTTCGGTCAGGGCGCTGAAAGAGGTAAGTTCGACCGGAAGGCCGGCAGAATTGCAGGCGGCGGTATTGACGACCGTATCATCGTTGCCGGTGGCATTACCGATCAGCACAAAGGAGATCAGCGCGTTTCTGGCAGCCTCGTAGGTGTCGTCCGAGGTAAAAGTAAAGCGCTTGCAGCCGGAATTAAACGTCGTGTTGAAAAAGTACGTGCCGGTAATGAAGTCCGGCAGTTCATACTGCACGGCAGAGATGGAAGCGCCTCCCGTACATCCTGCAATGTTCACAGCAACCGTGTAAACGTATGGATCGGCAGTCGTGCCGCTTCCGACGCGTCCCGTGAAGCCGATGGTGCCTGAGCAGGAGGGGCCGGATGTTGCGGTCTGCCAGGTGTCGAAGCAGCCGCTGAGGAAAGCGGCACACTGCGCCTCTGCACGCGAGGGAAACAGCAACAGCGCGAACAGGCTGAGGAAGGCCATACCGCTTCCTGCATACGAAACAGTAGCTCTTTTCATAGGGTTATCTCCGGTAAGTGAATGCCAGGGTGGGGCGGAGCATTAAAGAAACAATACACAATATAAATCAAAGAATAAACGATATATGTAAGGAGTAACCTTGAAGAGATCGTAAACGATCGCGAGGGGTGATGGAACTGAGCCGTCTTACTGCCAGGATTACTATCTTTCGTGTTC
>CBDUBU010000489.1:0-2014 GCA_965365465.1 uncultured Rhodothermaceae bacterium | reverse complement strand
GAATAACCTGTTCCGCCTGCCTTTCGCACCCTACCTTTCCCGCTGAACCAGACCATCCGGAGCAGCTATGGGAAGAAGAAAAATCGAACTCGACCTCGACAAAGTCGCCGAACTGGCCGGCCTCGGCCTCTACCACTGGCAGATCGCACAGGCGCTCGGCATCAGCGCCGACACGCTCGAACGCAGGATGAAAGAAGATGCCCCCCTGGAGCAGGCCGTGCGCCAGGCGCGGCTCGGACTGCTCAGAGAGGTGGCTGCCGCTGTGCTGGAAAAGGCCCGCCAGGGCAATCTCCAGGCGCAGTTGTTCCTCCTGCGGTCATTCTCGAAAAGAAAGGAGCAGGCTGAAGTTCGTAGTTTGGACGCGTTTCTGAGCGTGCTATCTCTGAAGGGGGAGCCGTTTTCGGGACAGTGCGAAGAAATGGAAGCGTTGTGGGATCTGGAGGGCAGGGAGGAGGACCTGATGTGAGCGAAAGAGCAGGCGGATTCTGCGGCTTGGGGCGCGAAACCGCGTTTTGGGCCGCAAAAACCGCAAAACGCCCTTTTTGACCCCGCCAGGGCTGTTTTGCCTGAACGAAAAACCGCAATAAACCGCAATAAACCCGCAGTAAACCGCAAAATAATCGGCGTTCCGAACCGAAACTGGCTGGTTTCCCGCCGAGAACGCAATCCTTGATTTACATTCCGGAATTGAAAATTCGACCTGCTTCTTCCGATAGAACTTGCTTTTCTTGAGGTTCGGTCGCACCTTTCAAAGCTGATCTGAACAGCCCCTTCAGCACCCGCTCACCGGGTTCGTTTTGTCCCGTCCGGAATGCGCTCGTCACTTTTCTTTCTTGATCGAGACTGATGCAGTCCTGGTTCTATACCCCCGCAAGGAACCCAAACCATCGAGAAGTATGCTGCCTACATTTATAGTCATCGGCGCGATGAAGGCCGGCACCACCAGCTTGTACCACTATCTTCAGGAACATCCGGAAATCGGTATGTCTTCCGTCAAAGAGACTGACTACTTCGTGGAGGACAAGAACTGGGGCAAGGGCGAAGCCTGGTACCGATCCTTGTTCCCGGAAGGATTCCCGGCGGTGGGAGAGGTCTCTCCCAACTACACCAAACGGCACGTGCTGCCCGGCGTCGCTGAACGCATTTGCGGCCTGCTGCCTGAGGTCAAACTTATCTACCTGCTGCGCGACCCCGTTGAGCGTATCGTCTCCCACTACAAACATCGGTGCCTGCTTGGTCAGGAGAAAAAGCCCCTGGAAGAACTCGTCCGTAACGACCAGTGCCTGCATTATGTGCAGTCCAGCCGGTATTTTTACCAGCTCGAAGACTATTACGCACGGTTTCCGGAAAAAAACTTACTGCTTCTCACGATGGAGGAGTTGCGTCATGACCGCGTCGCTGCCCTGAGCAAGATCTATGCGTTTCTGGGCGTAGATGCCACGTTCGTGAACGAACAGCCCATCGTTGCGCATTCCACGGCGGCGAAGATGCGCAAGGCCCGGCTGAATAGCCTGACGAGTAACCGCTATGCGCGAACCTTCCTGCGCTGGATGCTGCCGCTTTCCCTGTTCTCGTCAAAGCGCTTTGCCATAGGCGATGCCGCGCTGAGTCCGGAAGCCACAGCGCGTCTCCGTGATAAGCTCGCTGGCGACGTAGAGCAACTGCGCCGTCATACCGGGTTGCCCTTTAGTCAGTGGAGTCTCTGAAAACCGCACCGAAACCCGATGATGCCGCCCCGATCCCGACTGTTCCGGAAATGCCTGCCGTCTCTGTGGTATAGCCTCTTTCTTGCCCTGACGGCCGCTGCGCTGTCGGGATGCGCTTTTCGCGGGCCGGATCGGGAATCCCCACAGAACCCGCCCAACATCATTTTTCTCCTCGCCGACGACCATCGCTGGGATGCGCTCGGCGCGGCAGGCAACCCCCTTATCCAGACGCCCGAACTGGACCGCATCGCACGCGAAGGCGTTCGCTTCCGGAATGCGTACGTCACGACGCCAATCTGCGCCATCAG
>CBDUBU010000488.1:0-2022 GCA_965365465.1 uncultured Rhodothermaceae bacterium | reverse complement strand
ATGAATTGCAGGCAAAGTTCGATTCTTTCCTGACCGAGCGGGAGCAGTTCGGCGCTGTCAGGGGAAAAATCGTTGATCTGGCAATGGCCGACCAGGATACCGCCGCCATGACCGTTTTCCGGAGCGAGGCTGAGCAGTCTGCCGTGGACCTCGGCAACACCCTGGACCGCCTGATCGATGCCAAAGTGGAAGCCGCCCGCCTGCAGGCGGAGGCGAACACGGCGCTTGCGAACCGCACGGTAACCCTGATGCTGCTCATGATGATCGGCGGGGTCGTGCTTTCGGTCTTTATCGGGGTTCTCATTGCCGGTTTGATCGGCGCGCCGGTCAGGCAGCTTTCCGAGGCCGCCGAGCGCATCGCATCCGGGGATAACGAAGTGACGGTCACGGTAAAGGCGCAGGACGAACTGGGCAGCCTGGCCGCCGTGTTCAACAAGATGGTGCAAAACATCAAAAGCGGGCTGGCCGACGTGCGGCGCAAGGGCGAGGAAGCAGAACGCGCCGCGCAGGAGGCGGAACAGGCGCGCGCAGAGGCCCAGGCGCAGCAGGAGTATCTTGCCCACCGCGTGGCGGCCATCCTACGCGAGATGGAGCATTTTGCCGAAGGCGACCTCACCGTACATCTGGAAGCAACCCGCGACGCGCAGCATGACGCGGACGGTTCCATCTTCCGCCTCTACGAAGGCTTCAACAAGTCCGTCCGGAACCTGCGCGGAATGCTCGTGCAGGTGGGCGAAGTCGCCGAATCGACGGCAGGAGCCTCGGCGCAGATCAGCGCCTCCACCGAGCAGCTTGCCTCCTCATCGCAGGAGCAGTCGGCGCAGTCGCAGGAAGTGGCCGTTGCCGTCGAGCAGATGGTGCGCACGATTGTCGAGAACGCCCGCAACGCCTCCGACACCGCCGAGATGGCCGGGCAGAGCGGACAGGCGGCCCGCGAAGGCGGCGAGGTCGTCATGCAGACGGTAGCCAAGATCCGGCAGATCGCCTCGGTCGTCGCGGATTCGACGGCCACCGTGGAGAAACTCGGCGCTTCCAGCCGCCAGATCGGCGAGATCGTGCGGGTGATCGACGAGATCGCGGACCAGACGAACCTGCTGGCCTTGAACGCCGCCATCGAAGCGGCCCGCGCCGGAGACCAGGGACGCGGCTTCGCGGTGGTAGCCGACGAAGTGCGCAAGCTGGCCGAGCGCACGACCACGGCGACAAAGGAGATCGCGCAGATGATAAAGACCATCCAGGAGGAAACGGGACAGGCGGTCGTCTCGATGCAACGGGGCAGCCAGGAAGTGGAAGAAGGCATCGCGCTGGCAGACCGGGCCGGCGTCGCGCTCCGGCAAATCGTGGATGGCGCAGAGCATACCGTGGACCGGGTGAGCCAGATCGCGGCAGCCTCGGAGGAGCAGTCCACCACGAGCGAGCAGATTTCCCGGAGCGTCGAGATGATCTCGACCGTCACGAGCGAGTCGGCGCAGGGCATCGGGCAGATCGCCCAGGCGGCGGACGGCCTCACCGCGCTGACGGAGCAACTGCGTAACCTGGTGGGACGCTTCCGGACGGACGCGGCGCCTGCGGAAGCTTTCGCGCCGGACCTGAAGAAGTTCCGGAACGAAGCGCCCGCCCCCTACAGCGGCGACGGCGGCAGCAAGACGTTGCCCGTACCGGATCTCATGCGGCGCAGGTAAACGAGCATAGCACCTTTTTGAGCAACAGTCCCGGCTCCACCACGACAGCCGGGGCTGTTGCTTTTCAGGGCAGCCCCGTGTCCGGTTGCGCGGCGACTGAACGTTTCATGCGCCTGCAAACTTCAACCTCAGACACGAGGCTTTAGCCGACAAGCGCAAGCACACGAGCGCAACGACCAGGCAGCCCTTTGCTTTCGCTCCGGATGACACGTCGGGGAGGAAGCTTGCCCTTTGCCCGTTCTGTGCGAAGCGCCGGTTTTTTCTTTTTATCACCTTCGTCGAGCAAGAACACCCCCAGTCCCTTCGGGACAGTTTTTTCCTTTCAGGGGGCGGTTGCCTC
>CBDUBU010000487.1:0-2029 GCA_965365465.1 uncultured Rhodothermaceae bacterium | reverse complement strand
GGAAAAGCAGAACCCGATTCCTGCTCAACGAAGTCTGACGGAGTTGCTGGTTCGGGAGTTTTTGCGTTGCAGGCAGTTCCGATAAGGAAAAGGAAAGCGCCAAAAATAAACAACCGTTTCATAATGCCGGGACAATTATGGTTTGATGGCAAAGAGAAGGGTAAACGCTTGTATCGTGGAGGCGGTTTACCAGACTGCTTCTGTGTTTAATGCAATAGCCAGCCTGCGCTCATACTCCGAACGAGGAATATTGATCGCGCCGAAACGTTCGAGGTGCGGCGTGGTGAACTGTATGTCCAGCAAGGTAAACCCCTGTTTTCGCAAATGCTCTACCAGATGGACAAGCGCCACTTTTGATGCGTCTCGCACGTGGTGGAACATCGACTCGCCAAAAAACGCGCCGCCGAGCGCTACGCCGTAGAGACCTCCGACAAGGTTTCCATCCTGAAGACATTCGACGCTATGTGCGTAGCCAAGCTGGTGCAGCGCAACATACGCCTCTATGATCTCCCCGGAAATCCAGGTTACATCGCGTTCAGCGCAGCGCTGTATGACTTCCATGAAGGCCCTGTCAAAGGCGACTTCAAAGTGTTCCTGGCGAACCAGTTTACGGAGGTTGCCAGAGACGTGAAACGCATGGAGCGGCAGGATAGCACGGGGGTCGGGCGCGTGCCAGTAGATGGCATTATCTTCATCCGGGTCTGCCATAGGAAAAAAGCCGTTCCTGTATGCGTACAACAGCAACGAAGGAGAAAGCTGCATGTTTATCCGCCTTTTCAGCAGGGCTATACGCTGATGAACTATGGCGCACGCCGCACGTTTGTATTCTCAGATATACCGGAGGCAAGTGTTTAATATATAGAAGCAACAGGTGAGCCACGATCCCATGTCCGAACAAAAATCCCAGGCGCTTGCCGGATCGCGCACTTTTGAGGTGGTCGTAAGCGACGCTGCTATCTCCATAGATGGCGAATCTGTTTCATACCTGTTTGAGAAGGTGGGAGACAGGCAGTATGTTTTGACGGTTGGTGATAAAAGCGTTTATGTCGTGATTGAAAGGGAAACGGAAAGTCTCTTCTGGGCAACGGTTAACGGAACGCGCCGCCGTGTTCGTGTTCGGGATCAGGCGCATCAGTTGCTGGAGCAATTTCGCCAGGAGAGCGATGCTTCGGTCGCCGTTTCCCGGTTGTGCGCCCCCATGCCCGGTCTTGTCCTGGCCGTCCATGTAAAACCGGGGCAGCACGTTAAGGCCGGCGCGGGTCTGCTCGTGCTGGAGGCCATGAAAATGGAGAACGAGTTACGTGCGGATGCTGACGGCATCGTGAAAAGTGTTCATGTAGCCTCCGGGGAGGCTGTCGCCAAGGGTGATTTACTGATAGCATTTGAATAAGCACCCATGCGCAAAAATTTCGCATCTCACGGGCGAGAGCCGGTGTGTATCAGGAACAGCATATTTGCATCAGAACATTGAAGATTCTCATTACGGGCGCTACAGGGTTCATTGGTTCCGAGCTGACGCGGCAATTGCTTGCGCAAGGGGCAACGCTGCGCGTTCTTCACCGGGCAGCGTCGGACCTTGATCTGCTCGGGGATGCCGGCAGCCATGTTCAACATGCCATTGGGAACATCTGTGATCCGGGGAGCCTGTTTGCTGCAATGGAAGGGATCGAACAGGTGTACCATGTGGCCGCCTATGTAGGCATCGGCTGGCATCGTGAACGTGAGAAGCTTTACCGGGTCAATGTGGAAGGCACGGCTAATGTGGTAAATGCTGCGCGGGAGGCAGGCGTTGCGCGGCTCGTGCATACGTCGAGTATGGCGGCTTTTGGTCGTCCCGAAACCGCAGATATGACTCTGAATGAGAAATCGGAGTGGGACGAATCCCGCATCAATTCAGACTACGCGAGGTCGAAGTACCTGGCGGAACTGGAAGTGCATCGCGCCATTGCAGAAGGGTTGGACGCGGTGATCGTGAATCCGGCGCTTGTTTTCGGAAAGGGGCGACCTGGCGAGAACACCCGGCTGATTG
>CBDUBU010000486.1:0-2034 GCA_965365465.1 uncultured Rhodothermaceae bacterium | reverse complement strand
CTTTGGGCTGGATACGGCCCTGTCTGACGCCTTGCTCACCGAGCACCTGCTGGATGCCCTGGATGAATTTCTCGCTATAGACATCGAAGCCGATCTGCCGGAATACAGCGATACGGCCATCCGGCAATACACCCTGCTCTACAAGGTTACGTTGATTCTGAACCGGCTGGGCGCCACGGCGCCGGAACTGCCTGCGCTCTTTGGAGATCCGCGAGACTATGGCTGGCTGGCATTCGAGCAGCTTCCCGTGGAGGCCGGGCAGGTCGCGGCGGTTCCTGATCTGTTTCAGGGCTGGCAGCGCCTGGCGCGCCTTTTTGCCCTGCGCGACCGGTATGAGGCCGGAGACGGCGCTTTTATCGAGATCATTGGCGCAGCCTACGAGGGTGCTTCCGAGCCGGAAGTATGGTCCCTGATCACGACCGTTACCGGCTGGAATGAAGCCGATCTGGCCGCGCTGGTGGGGGCGGAGGGCCTCGATCTGACCTATCCGGACGACTATAGAAGCGAGCGCTACCTGATCCGGCTGGACCAGGCGTTCACGATGCTGGGACAGATCGGCCTTTCAGCAACGGAAGTGCTGGCATGGACCCCGAAGGATGACGCCGGAAAGATGCAGGCCGCCGCGCAGAGCATCAAGCAGGCCGTCAAAACCAGATACGACGAGGCGGCCTGGAACGGGGTGGCGACCCCGCTGAAGGACGCGCTCCGTGAGAAGCAGCGGGTCGCGCTGGTTTCATACCTTGTCGCCACGATGCACGGAATCGAGAAGCCCGACGATCTGTTCGAGCATTTCCTCATCGACGGCGAGATGACGGCCTGCATGAAAACGTCGCGCATCAAGCAGGCTGTCAGTTCGGTGCAGCTTTTTGCCCAGCGCTGCCTGATGGGGCTTGAACCCAATGCGCCTCTTTCGGAGGCGGCAGCTTCTGAATGGAAATGGATGAAGAATTACCGCGTCTGGGAAGCGGCGCGGAAAATATTTGCGCATCCCGAAAGCTATGTCGAGCCGGAACTGCGGGACCTCGTTTCGCCGATTTTCAAGGACCTTGCCGGCGCGTTGTTGCAGCAGGAACCGACCGATGCCTCTGCCCGGGAAGCGTTGATTCGTTATCTGGAGCAACTGGACGAAATAAGCCATCTCGAAGTGTGCGGGATGTTTCACCAGGTCGAGACGACGGACGAGGGCGTGGAGATCGACATCTTGCATGTCGTGGCGCATACGCTCAATGAGCCGCGCCGCCATTACTACCGGCAGTGGGTGGATAATGCTTACTGGACGCCGTGGGAGAAAATCAATCTGGACATCCCCGGCCCCTATGCGATTCCGGTCGTCTTCATGGGAACGCTGTATCTTTTTACCCCGGTTGTCGAAGTGGAAGACGCGGCGCGCGACGAATGGGCCGTCATGTTGCAATGGAGCACCTGCCGGAGCGGCGCCTGGACCCCGATGCAGCGAAGCAATGAGGTCATGAGGTTTGAGGCTCCCGATCATCCCACGGGGGAAGGTTTTTACTTTGACGTGACTTTCGACAACGGGGAACTGGTGCTGATGGTGCTCTGGCAGGGAACCAGAAATTATGATGTCTATGACTGGGATGGAGACGACTACCGGGGTTTCCACATGGTCAGTTGCAGCCAGCGTGTAACGGTAGACGATGAGGACCAGAGCCGGTACTGGCATATTTACGTCCCTCGTGAGACGCAGGTGCGGTATATGTCTTTCGTTGAACGCGAGGGCGAAAGCAGGCCCCTTGTGATCACAGACGGCGAGATGGCAGGGGATACGGCTTATTGGAACCCCGTGACTACCGATATAACCCTTCTGGAAAAGACGCCCAGTCCCTACATTCTGACAGGCCCCCACCAGATCGGCTTTCTGGCATCGCAAGACGGGTTTTTCTACCACGACAAAAAGCGCGTCTTTTTCGTCAGGCCCGTGGAAGGTTTGCGCCTTGAGGCAGGGACGGAACTTCCGGCGAATCCCGATCAAGTGGTCAACTACATTCCGGAATACTACAATGGCAGGTTCATGGG
>CBDUBU010000485.1:0-2046 GCA_965365465.1 uncultured Rhodothermaceae bacterium | reverse complement strand
TTGCGTGACACCGCCGCCGCGAAGACCGTGCGCGGCAGGGAAAGCATCTCCTTTGCCGCACGATACCCCGACGCCTCCGTAAAATCTCCGGCAAACTCCAGCGTCCCGTTTTCAGCAGATCTGTTTCCATTCATAGCCTCCCGGTAGCCCCGCAACCGCTCGGCAGCGTCGAAATTTTTCTCTGGACCCTTAATGATGGCAATCCGGCGGTGTCCGTGCCCCAGCAAGTGGCGTGTAATCGCGTGCGCTCCCGTATAGTTGTCTATACTCAGCGTATCGAAAGGGCGCTCTCTGAGGGGGCTATTCATCAGCACGACAGGCAGCCTCTCGGGAAGGTTAATTTCCAACGTCTCTGCATCGATATCCGGCGACATCACGATCAGCCCGTCCACCCGGCCCCGCATCGCCTGAATGGCAGCTTCTACCTCGCTGCGTTCGTTGTGCGAGCTGGAAACGAGGATGTTGTACTGGAAACGCTGCGCCGTCTGGTCGATGCCCCGGATGACTTCCGAAAAGAACTCGCCATAGAGGTCAGGCAACAGCACGCCCAGCGTGTGGGTCTTGTTCGTAATCAGGCTGCGGGCCGTCCGGTTGGGAACGTAATTGAGCTTGCGAACGGCTTCCTGCACGCGAAGCCGGGTGCCGTCCTGCACCGGGCCGCTGTTGTTGGTCACGCGAGACACCGTGGCAATAGACACCCCTGCCTCCCGTGCGACTTCTCTGATGGTGACACTCATAAGAAAAGGCTCAATAGCCCGGTAATGTTCCGCCAACCGGAAGCGCTTTGCACAAATCGAAACTCCGTTACACTCGGAGATAGCCGCTGTCCTGTTTTGTGCTGTAAACGTTTCCACTATACGACCGACCCCTCTCTTAGTCAAGAGATTTCAGGCGCCCCTGTTGCAGGTTACAAATTTGTTAAATCTCATATTCGCTTTTCGCAGAGGTTATGTCGGCGCAGGGAAGGGGTCTTAAGGCTTGTCGTCAAGCAGGGCAGCGCGATGCCTCGTTGTAAGAGAGGCCGACTGTGGGGGCCGGTTTTCCTCCGGCTCCTTCTTACCAGAGCGTTTCAACACCCCAGGCCTGCGGGACAGCCCCTTCCAGGGGGCAGCGGCTTTTTGCCGGACTGGAAAGTTTTCGGGCGCGGGCCGCCAATGCCTCTCTTGCGGGACGTAATCCCATCAGGGCCGGGGGCTGCTTTGTTCAAAGTCTGCCACCTATTTCAGCAAAGAGGAAAGAAAGTTGCTCCAGCGTAACCAGCAAACCCCATGCGTTCATTCCTGACCTTTCTCGCCCTGCTGCTCTTTCCGGCATCACTCTGTGCTCAGGCCCTCGCCGACACCGTGTTTTCGTGGAAAGGCTATGCAGAAACATCGGAGTGCCGCGTGCGCCTCTATGCTGCGCCGCCGCAGAAAGAACGCACGCGCACGGTGGTGCTGGAAGAACTGGCAGAGAACCAGGGTCACTCTACGGTTGAAGATGCTGCTTACCTTGCGGAAGCAGTCGGACGCCGGTTTGAGATCGACCCGGCGTCCGCGTACTGGGTATTCCACTGGGGCGCTTTTTCCTACGAAAATGCCCGTCCGAACCGGCGCAAGGAGCTTTTCCTGCGTGCGACGTTCCGGCGCAGCAAAAGCGGAGCGCTCGGCGCGCCTTCGTGGCGCGTCATCAGCCGGGAGGAAGTGGAAGACCTGACGGATCGGCGTTTCCGCTAAGAGGTTTCCAGGTTTTGAGAGAAGGTATGGCAAGCCGGGGAAAGCGCGATTTTCCAGATTGTCATTCCGTCGGCTTCGCCTTTTGCCCATCGTTCAGGCATTCTTCAGCGCTGGAGATCCCTCCTCCCGGCGCGCGTCAGGATGACACTTCGGGCAGGTTCTTTTCGAGGCGGCGGGCGCTCCACCAGGTGAGCGCAGCGATAAAGATGAACCCGGCAAGGCCGATCAGGATCACGGAAGCCACGGGGTCGGCGGGGGCAGGCCAGGTGAGGGCGCGGCTCTCGCCCTGCCAGGGCCAGAGCGCCCGCAGCGACCCGGCCATCAGGCCGAT
>CBDUBU010000484.1:0-2078 GCA_965365465.1 uncultured Rhodothermaceae bacterium | reverse complement strand
TCCCAGCGTCGGATGCACGGCGCGAATGCGATGCCGCCCTAATGGAAGATGGACCGTCCACTGCAAATCCGTATCCTGTTTGTAGAGAGCGCCGTCAATGTAGAGCGTGCCCCAGGGTTTGACACGCATCACTACGGATCCCGTCAGGGCAGTAAGCCGGCCCGCCATATGGGTTGTCTGCTGCGCGTTTACCTCTACGGAAGCATCCTGCGGCTCATACCCCTCCATCTGAAGCGCCACGCGATAAGAACCCGCCGTCATATCTTGCAACACAAGAGGCGTATTCCCGCGCGTCCGGCCGTCTACCTGAACCAATGCTCCGGGGGGATCCGAAGTGACTGCCAGAACCCCTGTATTGACTTGTACCTGCGGCTCCGGCTGAGATACTGGGGGCGTAGCCTGGGGCGTCTGTTGCGAAGGTTGCTGCCTCGGCGCTTCAGGAGCCGTGCGATTATCGGTTATGATTCTTGCGTCAGGGCGCGGCTCCGGCAGTGGAGGCTTCGCTTCCAGAACATCTTCTTCACCGCGCATCACAAAAGCGAGTGAGGACGGCGTCTCATTCCGTACTACGATGACCGTGTCAATCCGGGAAAAGCCTGGGTGCTCCAGTTCAAGGATATACACGCCGCTACGGATTGCATGGTCACGAATCGGGGTCACGCCTACGGAATCGCCGTCAAGCAGCACCGTCGCGCCTGGAGGAAAGCTCCAGACGGTAACTGCCGTCATGGCGGCGGCTCCCGTTTCCAGAGGCGTTGGCGACGCTGCGGCATTCCGTTGAGACTCAGCAAGCGCTTTGAGGACAGCGGGATCGATGCGATCCTGATTAAGTTGATCCGGCCCCATAAAGAACAGCAAGGCTAGCGTCAGCAAGACCAATCCCAGAATCACTCCGAAGCTGTAGCGCCTGACTGCAATCCAGAGGCGCTCACGCCGGGAATACACCGGCGGCGGCATCGGCAGCCAAAGCGGCGGCTGATGCTCCGACAAATCCGGCGCACGCTCAACAGGCTGGTTCTTTAATGCGTACTGCTCATCCATCACGCCATCTCGATAGCAATGACCAACATCGAAAAGTACTCCTAACTTGCTACGCCATAAATAGTTACCCTATGATAGGCCAATCGCAACTTAAAATAAAAGAGCATCTGGCATATCCTAACCCATATGCCTCCCAGCGTTCCCCTGTGGCTTTTATGCGCCATAAATTTTACCTGAAACAGGCCATAGCCGGGGAAATAAGAAAGCCGTCCCCGGGATTCGGAGACGGCTTTCAAAACAGCAAAGGTGTACAGTTCAGTCAACGGGAGTTACGGCAGCGACATCCTCCTCCCCGGTGCGAATGCGGTATACTTTTTCAACAGGCAACACAAATATTTTGCCGTCGCCGACTTCGCCCGTTCGAGCGCTGCTGAGAATGGCCTGCACCGTGACATCCACAAAAGAATCGGAAACGCCGATTTCAAGCTGGACTTTTTCCGTCAATTCCATCTTGACAGTTGTTCCACGGTACGTTTCAACAGGCTCCATCTCGCCGCCGTGTCCCTGCACCCGCGAGACTGTCAGGCCACGCACTTCGGCCTGAAAAAGCGCCTTTAGAACATCATTTAGCTGGTCAGGCCGGATAATGGCTGTGATTAGTTTCATGTTTGTTTTGACTCAGAGCATTTATCAGAAAACAGAACGCTGGAATGAAAAAGAGCGTATTCGATCCCGCGTCATGCCATAGCAGGCTTGGCAGCGGCAGAGGCCCTTGCAGGCTTTATTTCGGTATCCAGCAGCAGCACGGCCCCCTCTCCATCGGTGTAGGCTTCCTCACCGTGATTGACGATATCCATTCCCAGGCCCTCGGCTTTTCTGTCAGCGCGGACTTCCATAACCAGACTCATAACTTTCAGAATCCCGAACGTCATGATACCGCTGTAGGCAAAAACAGCCACCACGGACAGCGCTTGCACGCCCACCTGACCGGGGTTTCCGAAGAGAAGCCCGTCGGCCATGCCATTCCAGCTAAACTGTGCGAAAACGCCGGTAAGGATAGCCCCGGTCATGCCGCCCACACCGTGCGCAGCAAATAC
>CBDUBU010000483.1:0-2080 GCA_965365465.1 uncultured Rhodothermaceae bacterium | reverse complement strand
CCGATAGCATGGAGGCCGTGTTCGGCTACACGCCCGACGAGATGAAGCGTCTCGACTGGCGCACGATCATTCACCCGGAAGACCGGGAAACCTACGACGGGTACATCCGGAAACTGCTCGCCAACGAACCTGCCGCTGCCGAGTTTCGCGCCATCACGAAAGACGGGCGGGTCCGGTGGATGCAGGCAAACAGCTTTCCGGTGTGGGATGACAGGCTGCAGCGCGTCGTGCGTGTCAACGGGGCCGGGCAGGACATCACGGAGCGCAAGCGCATCGAGGTGGAACTGGCAAGGGCGAAGGAGGAGGCCGAAGAAATGGGAAGGGTGAAGGACGCTTTCCTCGCCAACATGAGCCATGAGATCCGCACGCCGCTCACATCCATCATCGGTTTTGCCGACATTCTGGAGGAAGAGGTTGCCGGAGAAGCTCGCGAGTTCGTCGGCCTGATCCGCAAGAGTGGAAAACGCCTGCTGGAGACCCTCAATTCCGTGCTGGATCTGGCGCAGCTCGAGGGCCGCGCCGTGAAGCTGCAGATGGAACCCCTCGACCTGGGGGAACGGATCGCGGCTACGCTCGGCCTGTTCCGGCAGAAAGCAAAGGAAAACGGCCTTTACCTGGACGTGGAGGCCGATGAAGACGCCCCGGTCCTGGCCCGGCTCGACCGGACGGCGCTGGACCGGATCCTGAGCAACCTGATCTCGAACGCGATCAAGTTCACCTACGAGGGCGGGATCACGGTCAAGGTCTCCGCATCGGAGCAGGAAGCGGTCTTTGAGGTAGCTGATACCGGGATCGGGATGAGTCCCTCTTTCCTGCCTTATGTTTTCGATGAGTTCCGGCAGGAAGCGAGCGGCGAGGCGCGCCGCCTCGGCGGGAACGGCCTCGGCCTTGCGATCACGAAGCGGCTCGTGGAACTGATGGAGGGGAAGATCTCCGTAGAGAGCCGTCAGGGAGAAGGCGCGCTCTTTACCGTTTCGTTTCCGCGCTGCCTTCCGGAAGGCGCCGCCGGAGAAACATCCCTCGCGCCGTCGCCGGCAGGGACAACCAGGGGTGGACGGTTGCTGGTCGTAGATAACGACCCGAACATGGGGATCCTGAGTGTTCACACGCTGGGCAAACACTACCAGGTTGACGTGGCAAGCAGTCACGCGGAGGCGCTTGAGAAGGCCCGGAGCCACTCCTACGTGGCCTTTCTGGTTGACATCAACCTCGGAGCCGACCGGTCGGGCCGGGAGGTGCTGCGCGACTTGCGGGCGCTCCCTGCCTGCAAAAAAGCGCCCATCATTGCCCTGACGGCCTATGCCTTGCCTTCCGACCGGGACCGGTTCCTCGCGGCAGGGTTTGACGAGTATGTGAGCAAGCCTTTCACGAAGCAGCAGATCCTGAAAACGCTGAGGCAGGTGCTGGAGGATTTCGCAACGCCCGAATCCTGACAGGCGCAGCAGTCAGAAACGGTCTGGCAAGTGGAAGTCGGACGCAGCGTGGAGACGGCTGCCTGCTAACCGTTCAGCATGGATGTTTCACTGCATCGGCATGACACAACAGGTAGAGGGGGCTATAATGAAACCTGCCCGAAGTGTCATCCTTAGTGGGAGCGAAGCGTCTATGTAACCTGAATGGCAGTCGGCCCGGCAGGAAGAAAGCCGAAAGGAGGCGACACGTTCCCGGCCTGTCAGACCGTTCCTCTGGCCGCCACAGGGCGGCAGCCGCCCGTGAAGACTCTGCCTTGCGAAAATTGCTTTCCTTGCTTTTGCCCGCCCGGCTGATCCATGCGGTGAATGTACGTATCTTTTCCTATCTTGGATACAATCCAGTTACATTTGCAAAGGCTATATCCCGTACCGGCCCGCTGCAAAACAGGCAGGTTGCCGGAATAACCTGTCCCGCCTGAGCGCCGCTTCCTATATTCGGAAATGGTTGCTGCGTTGAAGGCAGGCAGGATAGAGCAAACCTGACCCGCAGCCTCATCCTGAGCGAAGCGAAGTGTCTATGTAACCCGGCGGGCAGCCCGGTAAGAAAAAAAGGCGCTTCAGCGCAACGACAGGGACGTTAAGACAGGAAAAAAGAAGAAATAAAGCGG
>CBDUBU010000482.1:0-2086 GCA_965365465.1 uncultured Rhodothermaceae bacterium | reverse complement strand
TACGGTGGCCTCCTGCCCCTCGTACTGCACCGCCGACAACGGGACCGTCAGCACCGGCTCCGGGGCATTCACCATGAGTTGCAGACGAACGTTCTGTCCGGGAAGCGGCCAGCGGTTCTGCGTGTGCGCGTGAATGTTGACGGTAACCGACTTGTTTTCCTCATCCAGCGCAGGGTTGACGGTTGCTACGGAAGCCTGAATGACCCGGCCCGGAAACTCCTGTGCGCTGATCGTTACCGGGTCGCCCGGTTGCAGGAACGAGACATCTTCCGGCGAAACATACCCTCGGATGAGCACCTGTTCGAGGTTGATGATCGTCATCATCTGTTCGTACGACGTTACTGCCTGCCCCAGATCGATCATGTGCTTATCGATCGCGCCGGAAAGGGGCGCCGTGATTTGCAGCACGGGGCGCCCTGCTTGCCCGCTCATCCACCGTTCCAACTCCGCGTCCGAAACGCCGAGCGTTTTTACCCGTGCATCGGCTGACTGGGATGCTGCTTCCGCCCGCAGCATATCCGCTTGCGCCTTCTCAAGGGCGCTCCGGGGGCTGATCTTTTTCTCGACCAGCGACTGAAGGCGCTGCACCTGCTGGGACTGGTATACGACATCTGCCTCGGCCTGCATGTAATCGGCGATAAGACCCGCGAACTCCAGACTTTCGAGGTCCGCCAGGGTCTGACCCTTTCGCACTGACTCTCCTTCATGGGCGTAAATCCGGGCGACGCGCCCGCTGATCGGCGCGCTCACGATAGCCACATGGTCCGGAGCCGGATACACCGTTCCCGGCAGCGACAGCGTGTAGGTAAACGTTCCCCGCGCCACGCGAACCGTTTCCACGTTGAGTTCGCGGGCCTGCCGGCTATCGAGCTTGATCGACACGGCTGGCGGCGCTTGCCTTTCCTGAACCGAGGGCGGCGCTCCTACTGCCCCGGCAGCCGTTTCTTGCGGCGGCGCCTCCGTGCATCCCGCAACGAGCGCAAAACCGGCCAGCAGGACGGTCATGCAGGGCAGGAACCTCTGCTTTACAGACATTTGTTTCAGCCGGTTTATGGGCAGCGTCTCGTGCTGGTTGCCCCTGACGTTTCCATACGGGTTACGGGTAGGAGTTATTTTATCGCGCGACCCTTTACGCAACATGAGAGGACGATGAGAATTGCATGAGAAACCTCCTTTCGAGTATGTTTTCCCGGTCACGCCGCGAACTCTCTGCCCGGGAATGCGTCGTTATGGCAGGACGGTTGCTGCCGTACATAAAGATCATCCGGTAGCCGGTTATGCGCATACTGCTCGTTGAGGATGAACAGCGGGTCGCTGCTTTCGTCCAGCAGGGTCTCGAAGAAGAGGGATACGAGGTGGAGCGCGTGATTCAAGGCAATCGCGCGGTGGAACGCGCCTTGCAGGATCACTTTGATCTGGTTTTGCTCGACCTGCGGCTTCCGGACCTCTCCGGCATCGAGGTGTGCAGGCATATCCGGATGCACGATACAGTCACGCCGATCCTCATGCTCACCGCCCTCGATTCCGTGGAGGATAAGGTAACAGGGCTTCGCGCCGGGGCGGACGACTACCTGCCCAAGCCGTTCGCATTCGATGAACTGCTCGCCCGTATGGAAGCCGTCCTGCGCCGCACCCGGATTCAGGAAACAGATACCGCCTACCACGACGGCTCCCTGGAACTCGATCCTGTTTCCCGAACCTGCACTTTCGAAGGCCGCCCACTCGCACTCACGCAGAAGGAATATGACTTGCTCGCGTTTTTTCTGGCGCGGCAGGGACAGGCCGTAAACCGCGAGATCATTCACCGGGGGGTATGGGGCTGCGACTTTGACCGGGGCACCAACCTGATCGATGTCTATGTGGGGTATGTGCGCCGCAAGCTCCAGGAGTCAGGATGCAGTTCGACCATCGAAACCGTTCGGGGCGTGGGATACCGGTATGTCTCCGGCGCAGACAGCGGTTTCGGCCATGATCCGAGGCTCAAAACCTCATCGTCCTGAACCTGACCTCTCTGTAGGGAGGCTTCCCGGCAGGCTGCCTGCATAATCCAGCAATCCTATGGCATTCCCGGAAAAGAAAGCTTTCC
>CBDUBU010000481.1:0-2092 GCA_965365465.1 uncultured Rhodothermaceae bacterium | reverse complement strand
TTCCAGGGTGTGCAATTTTTGCTGCGCCAGGGCAGGCAGGTGCAGGATGATTTCGCCGGAGCGGTTGAAGCCGCCCGTGCCATCCCATTCCACTTCACAGCTTACCCATCGCGCTGCTCCTCCCTGCCATACCTGCCATTCGATAGGAGGGTTCTTGGGATCGACCCCGGCGCCGCTCGCCAGGTCACAGTCGAGCACCAGCGCCATTACATGGTGACTATGGTTCTTTTCAAACGCGAGATAGAAAGCATCGCCGGGGGCCGGCGTTTTGGGGAAGATGGACAACTGGCGACCGGGAAGCTCAAGCTGACGCAGGTCATGTTCGGTCCATTTGCTGTCGCCCTGCCGGCTGCTTTTGTGGGTAAGCGCCCCTGCAACGACCGGAGTGCGTATGACAAGGTCTGTTTCCGTAGTGAAAATAATGGAAGGATCTGTTTCGGTGCGGATCGTGGCGACCTCGGTTTCGGAAGGGATGGTGAGGTCGGTTGGCTGGGCGGCGGAGAGATAGAATGTAACAGGCGTCTGGGCTGCACGTGGGGGTTCGAGGCGAACCCCGATCAACTCCAGGAATTTGACGTACATCAGATCCGGCACCTTGTTGACACGGTACAGGAGCATCTCCGTCATCCATGCGAAAAGTTCGATCAAGGTCACTCCCGGATCGCTGACGTTGTGATCCGTCCATTCCGGGCAATACCGGGGGATAAGGCTTTTCGCTTCGTCAACAATTTGCTGAAACGTGCGGTTATCCAGTATCGGGGTTGGCAGTGGCATAGTGGTTGATCTTGCCCGGCTTCAGAGAGCTACTCCTCTCCGGGGATTCGGTAAAAGGGGAATACGAGGGTACGCGCATCGTACGTTGCCTTGATCTGGTAATGAATCTCGACCAAAAGCCGCCCGCCGTTGTCCGGGTCGGGATACGCAGATACGTTGCGGACCTCGATCCGAGGCTCCCACATACCCAGCGCTTCCTGAACGTAGTAGGCCGCGAGACCGGCGGTGGTGGCATCGTTCGGGCTGAAGATGAGGTCGTGGATCTGGCAACCAAACTCCGGTCTCATGACCCGCTGTCCTTTAGGGGTCAGCAGAATGATCCGGATCGCTTCTTCGATGTCCTGCTCGTGGTGCGCCAGCCTGATGCGTCCTCTAGTGTCCACGCCGACAGGGAAAGCCCATCCTACTCCAAGAAAATCACTCATTGGCGCTTATCCTCCGATAAATACGGTGCCTACGGCGATAACAGTTCCGACAGGGAGGTCAACCGGATCGTTGCAAGTCATGGCGGTGTCGCCGTTGCGTGCTGCCTGTTTACCATTAATCATCACGCTTGTGCTGCCCATCACGATCTGCCCCCGGTTGGCGGGAGGCTTCTGAAACGAGCCGCCCTGAGGAAGGTGAACCGGCATATTGGAAGCGGTGCTGCCCACCGTAGCGGCAGGCATACCCATGATCTTTACATCAGCGCTAAGGGAACCATCCATGATTCCGTTAAAAGGGTGAGGCAGCGGCGTTGGCACAGGCCCCCCCGGGGACGGGATCATGATAATGTGGGTATCGATCGCCGTGATCTGATCTCCCTGTTTGGCTGCGGGTTGTCCCATAGTGCGTCAGTTGAGGTTAATCATGCTTGCCGTAACGTCTACGGTGGTGGCGCCCTGCACTTTCACATTCATTCCACTCTCAATCTCTACTTTCCCCTGCGCTTTCATGCTGATGTCGCCTTTCGCGGTCATGGTAATGTTGCCGGCGACCTCGATTCTGAGTTTGTTTTCACTGGTATCCAGTTGGATGACGTTCTGGCTCTTGTCCTCGATGGTGATTCCTCCCCCCCCGTCGGCATCGTCGATGATGATCTTGTGGCCGGAGCGGGAATAGATCACGCGCTTTTTCACCTGCCCGCCGCTAACTACCTCACTATTCGGCAAGGGCGGCTTGTCTTTTCCATTCCACAGGCTGCCGAGGATATAAGGGTGGTGAATGTCGCCCAGTTCAAAGCCGACCAGCACCTCGTCATTCACTTCGGGCAGAAACTCAATGCCCCGGCTGCTGCCTCCACCCGGCGTAGCCAGGCGGGCCCAGTCACTTTCGTGCT
>CBDUBU010000480.1:0-2102 GCA_965365465.1 uncultured Rhodothermaceae bacterium | reverse complement strand
GTCCGGCGCATCCTGAAACCGGGCCTGGAACTGCTCGCAGGCATCCCAACAGTCGTGTACGGTTATTTTGCGCTTACCTTCGTAACGCCCCTCCTGCAAAAGATCATTCCTTCCCTGAGTGTTTTTAACGCACTGAGCGCAGGCATCGTCGTGGGCATTATGATTATTCCGGTCATTGCGTCGTTGAGCGAGGATGCCATCCGGGCTGTGCCCCGCGCCCTTGCCGAAGGCGCATACGCGCTGGGAGCTACCAAAATTGAAGTGGTCCTGCGCGTGCTTGTGCCTGCCGCCATCAGCGGCATCATTGCAAGTTTCATCCTCGGAATCAGTCGCGCCATCGGAGAAACGATGATCGTTACCCTGGCGGCGGGCGCCACCCCTCGTCTTTCGCTAAACCCGCTGGAATCGGTTCAGACCATGACGGCCTTCATGGTCCAGATGAGCCTGGGAGACATCCCCCAGGGGTCTATAATCTACTCCAGCATTTTCGCGGTCGGCCTCGTCCTCTTTCTACTGACGCTGGGGCTGAATCTGCTTGCCAATGCGGTAATCCGGAAGTATCAGGAGAGGTACTAGATGAGCACGACCCTTGCCTCTGTCAGGGAAGATTACAGCGAGCGGATCCAGTCTCGCCGCAGAATAGGAGCAGCCTTCGGCGTTGTGTTTTTGCTGTCGGCTCTTTTTGGAATCGCCGTCTTGCTCACGCTGCTCGTAGATGTCATCCTGGACGGATCAGCATGGCTGAATGCCGGATTTCTTACAAATTACCCATCCCGCTTTCCTGAGCAGGCAGGGGTCAAGTCGGCTATCGTAGGCTCGCTGTGGATGATCGGGTTGACGGCGCTTATCTCAGTCCCGGTTGGCGTTGCAACAGCCGTGTATCTCGAAGAGTATGCACAACGCGGATGGTTCTTTCGCATGGTTCAGGTAAATATCGCCAACCTGGCGGGCGTACCTTCCGTTCTGTACGGAATCCTGGGCCTGGCCCTGTTTGTCCGATTCCTGGCCCTTGACCGAAGCCTGCTCGCAGGCTCGCTCACGATGAGCCTTCTTATCCTGCCGGTCATCATCATCAGCACCCAGGAATCGCTCAGATCGGTTCCAATGGGCATCCGCGAAAGCGCCTATGCGCTCGGCGCCACGCGCTGGCAGGTCATATGGAGCCATCTGCTTCCTATTTCAGCGCCCGGGATCATGACGGGCGTGATTCTATCCCTGAGCCGCGCTATCGGAGAGACAGCCCCGCTTATCATGATCGGCGCCCTCACGTTTGTGCCGTTCCTGCCCAATTCAATCATGGACGCTTTTACCGTCCTCCCCATCCAGATCTTCAACTGGACGGCGCGACCTCAGGATGAGTTTCGCCAGCTTGCTGCTGCCGGGATCATCGTTCTTATGGTTATGTTAATGGCTATGAACCTGACGGCTATTCTGCTGCGGAATTACTTTGAGAAAAATCGCCCGCAGTAACATTCCCCCAGGCGGATAGAGAGGCACAGTGCGCCTGACCATCCGATAATCACGCTCTTTATGATGGACAAAACGGCAACCTCCGAAAGAATTCGAGAAGAAGCAGAGGCCCAGGAAGCGGACGCGAAAGAAAATCCGGTTCCTGCCATCGATGCCAACCACCGGCCCGTGAAGACCTCGCCCCGGAAGGCGCCCGCCAAGATCCAGATTCGGGACCTGAACTTCTGGTATGGGAACACGCATGTGCTCAAAAATATCTCTATGGAGATTCCGAAGAATCAGGTAACTGCGTTTATCGGTCCCTCCGGCTGCGGAAAAAGCACGTTGCTCCGGTGCCTCAACCGCATGAATGAACTGATCCCCGGAACCCGCCTGGAAGGAGAGGTTCTGATTGATGGAAAGGATATCTACCATAAGGCTGACCCTGTCATGGTTCGGCGCAGGATCGGCATGGTGTTCCAGAAACCCAATCCTTTCCCTAAAACCATCTACCAGAATGTTATATGGGGCGCTGTCATCAATGGCTACAAGGGGGACAAGGACGAACTGGTAGAAAGAAGCCTCCGGCAGGCAGCGCTCTGGGATGAAGTCAAGGACCGCCTTTCAGACAATGCCTATGGCCTTAGCGGCGG
>CBDUBU010000479.1:0-2114 GCA_965365465.1 uncultured Rhodothermaceae bacterium | reverse complement strand
GCGGCTTTTCAGCGCACACGGCATGAAGATCGTAGGCCCGCCCCTCCCGGTTTGAAGTGGGACCCCCTCACAGCCGTCGTGCAAGGGCGAGCACGGCGAGGCTCACGGCAGCGGCTCCGGCCTGCCTGAGCGACTGTGCGGCGGCGGCAGCCGTTGCTCCGGTTGTCAGGATGTCGTCCACGAGCAGCACACGCCGCCCGCAGACGCGCTCAGGGGCGCACACCGTAAAAGCTCCAGCTACGTTCTCCCAGCGCGCTTGCTGCGAAAGCTTCGTCTGGGTGTGGGTAGACCGCGTTCGCATCAGAGCCTGTTCGTCAACCGGGATTTGAAGCGCAAGGGCAAGGCCCTGCGCCAGCATTGCGCTCTGGTTGTATCCTCGTTCGTACAGGCGCAGGCGATGCAAGGGCGTTGGAACCACGAGTTCGGGCGTGACAAAGCCGGGCTGCTGCCGCAACCCCTCCCCCATGAGTCGCCCGAAAAAAAGGCCATAGGCGGGACGATTGCCGTATTTCAGGGCGCGGTGCGCGCGTTGCAGCGCCTCTCCCTTGTCGAACACCCAGAGCGCAAAGCAGGACTGGATGACATCGGCAGCAGGCAGCCTTGCCAACCCTGCCGCTGCTTCGTACGGGTCGGCCCGCTCGATCTGCCGGATGCACCGGGCGCAGAGCGGCCCCTGCTCCGTTCCCACGGGCGCCCTGCAGCCCAGGCAAAAAAGCGGGTACAGCAACCGAAGCAGGCCTTCCCCGGTCTGCCGGAACACGTCAGCGAAAAGCGCGAGCGGCGTCATGCGCGTGATGAACCGGTTATTTCGGCAATAGAAAGGGGAAAAAGTACGAGGCGGCGCGCACATCTGCCTTCTATGCCTTCACGCAAATGTGAAATGTTGTATTATACCGATTCAAAACATGAGAACCGTTTGAACCCGCATAGAGGTTTCCGCATGACGAACAGACGACGCGGAATGCTGATAAAAAACACCCACGAAAAGCCCGTGGAAATAACCATGAAATCACGCACCCTTCGGCTTGGACCAGGAGAGGAGCGTTTCATCACGGCAGAGGAAGTCCGTGATGAAATGCTGCGTGAAAACCTTCAGGTGCGCGCCATTTCCATCGTGCGCCCGACCACGGAAACAGAGGAAGTAGAACTAAGAAAAAAGCTGGAGGAAGGAGAGTCCGAATGAACGTTCTTGCGCTTGAGCCGTGGTATGGAGGGTCGCACCGCAACTTCCTGGACGGGCTTATCAACAACAGCCGCCACACGTTTCACCCGATCACCATGACCGCCCGGTTCTGGAAGTGGCGGATGCATGGCGGGGCGGTCACGACAGCGCGGAAAGCGTTGCAGGCCGCAGCGGAAGGTTTCGAGCCGGATGTCATCTTTGCCTCCGGGATGGTGAACCTGCCGGCTTTTCTGGCGCTTACCCGCTCGCGCTTTTCCGAAACGCCGGTCGTGCTCTACTTTCACGAGAACCAGCTCACCTACCCGCTGCCTCCCGGCGAGGAACGCGATGTTACCTACGGATACATCAACTACCTCTCTTGCCTTGCCGCCGACCATATCGTCTTCAATTCCGAGTTTCACTACAACGAGTTCATGGAGCACCTGCCGGGCCTGCTCCGTACGTTCCCGGACTACACCCACCTGCACACCGTGAAGGAGATCCGGGAGAAGTCTTCCGTTCTGCATCTAGGCATGGACCTGCGCGGGCATGATGCCTTTGCCTCGGATTATCCTCCGCCGAACTGGGGTCCGGGGATGCCGCCGCCCATCGTGCTCTGGAACCAGCGCTGGGAGTACGACAAAAACCCGGAAGCCTTTTTCCGGTTGATGAACCGGCTAGATGACGCAGGGCTCCGCTTCCGCCTTATCCTGGCGGGCGAGCACTTCAAGGAACAGCCTTACGAATTCGAGCAGGCTTTCGAGCGCTACGCCGAGCGCATCCTGCATTACGGGTATGCGGAGGATTTTGAGGAATACAGCCGGCTCCTGCACCGCGCCGACATCGTCATCTCGACGGCTCTCCACGAGTTTTTCGGCATTGCAATCATGGAGGCCATCTATTGCGGCTGTCATCCCCTGCTGCCGAACCGCCTCAGCTATCCGGCACTGAT
>CBDUBU010000478.1:0-2124 GCA_965365465.1 uncultured Rhodothermaceae bacterium | reverse complement strand
CTTTGAGGCCGCTCTGGGCGTCGTGGGTGCGGACCTTGATGTGGCTGTTCCTGACGTTCTCGACGATCTCGCAGCCTGGCGCCCTCGTGTCTGGCCCATCGCAGGCTACGCCTGACCGCTCCACTTCTTCGACGCCCCGCAACCAGCGTTTAAAGGCCGGATCGGCGGGTGCGCAGAGGTTGGTGTCGTCGAAGTGGAAAATAGTGAGTTCGGACAGGTGGGTGAAGTTCAGCGGGATAGGCCCGCTCAGCGGATTGATCGCCAGGAAGAGCCATTGCAGGCTGGAAAGGTTGCCCAACTCGGAGGGGACCTCGCCGCTGAGCTGGTTGGCGGAGAGGAAAAGCTCTATAAGGCCGGAAAGCTGCCCCAACTCCGGCGGGATACTCCCGGTGAGCTGGTTGGCGGAGAGGTAGAGATATTTCAGGTTTTCGAGGCGCCCCAACTCCGGCGGGATGCTCCCGGTAAGGTTGTTTCCGTAAAGGCGAAGAGAATACAGGTTCTCAAGGTTGCCCAGTTCCGGTGGAATGCTCCCGCTGAGTTCGTTGCCCGACAACTCCAGTTTCTCCAACCTGGAAAGATTGCCCAGCGCCGGGGGAATGCTTCCACTCAGATCCATGAAACCCAGATGGAGGGATCTCAAATCCGCAAGATTGCCCAGTTCCGGTGGAATGTTTCCGGTGAGCTGGTTGTTGCCGATCACCTCCAGATCCCCCAGGTCCGTGTAATTGCCCAGATGAAGGTTTTTCAGCAGCGAGAGTTGCGCCAGCGCCGGAGGAATGGCGCCACTCAGTTCGTTACTCGCCAGGTCGAGCGACCGTAAGTTGGAGAGGTTGCCCAGTTCCGGCGGGATGGCGCCGCGCAGTCCGTTTTCATGCAGGTCGAGGGAGGTGACGCGCCCACCCTCCACATTTACGCCGTACCACGTCGAAACCGGCCCGGTCAGCCAGTTTGTATTGTCCGTCCAGTTTGGCCCGTCCGTGCTGTTGTAGAGCGCCGTGAGCGCCAGCGAGTCTTGCCCGATGGTTTCAACCGGCTCTCCGGGAACGGCGTAGGCATACCCGGACACCACTACGGCGTATTCCGCGTGATTCCAGATTTCCCGCATGATGCGGTCGATATGAATCCAGCCGTAATGCTTCAGGCCGTCGAGTTGGACCTTAACCCCCAGGTAGCCGCTGCTCCTCCATACCTGCTCCGGATCGTCCGGATCTTCCACAGTGTCTGCGCTCCAGGTTGCAGTTTTTATCCCGTCAACCGGGCCGGCGATCATGTATGCCCTCTCCACGAACGGTGAGACAGGACCCACGCTAACGCCGCTTTGCAGCTTCGTAGCGAAGTGCTCGGACCCCGCCGGCTCATTGTAGCCCTGGTAGTACGGGAATACCCCCGCATCGACGACCCCGAGTCCGCTGTCGTTTCCTTGCCTCATGGAGTAGACGTTTACCAGCCTGTCCCGCGATCCAAAACATTGGGTGGCGATCATGAACTCAGGATTCCCATCCTGATCGAAGTCTATGGAAACGGAGCCGCCCTGGCCGCCTCCAATGCTATTACATTCGTCGACCGTAGCGCTATTATTGGGCGTTTCGGTGTAGACGACATTGCCGGTGGTCCCACCGGCGACAATCGGTGTCTGGGCCTGCGCGCCGAGCGCGAGCCAGAGTCCCGGCAGCAGGATGCCTGAGAGCATCCTGCGCGTGCGTTTCGTAACGGTTGTTTTTTCCATGATGCACCTGCGTTGGAGAAGGGTTGAGCAAGGCATTTCTTTCCTGCGGCGCTGTCGTTGCGCCCCGGACTGGAAAACGAGAGCGCGCGCACTGCCGGCGAGGTCACAGATCATTTCTGTAAGACTGCCTAAGCCGGTTATGCACGCCGCGCAGAGGTATGCATAATCAAAAGTGTGACAGAAATCTGTAGGCAAAACCCCTGACCCTGTGCAAGGAAAAGCCTTTAGCTGCGATGGGCTTTGGGCGCACTCCGGGACGCGCCGCCCTGCTTTTTCGCCCGGAGGAAGCCCTCAAGAAACTTCCAAATGTGCTCCGGCCTCCGGCAGGAGGGAAGCAAGCAGCCCGGCAAGGCGTTCGGGCTGTCGTTTCAGGTCCTGCCCGGCCTGCAGGCGGAACG
>CBDUBU010000477.1:0-2146 GCA_965365465.1 uncultured Rhodothermaceae bacterium | reverse complement strand
GCCTCTATGCTACGACAGAACGGTGCTCTCCGGCAAGGCGGCGGCCTTCTTCTCCGGGGATTCGCACGGGCGCCGGGGCAATAAACCGAAAGGAGCGCGTGAACCCTGCTGCTGCTGCCGTATATTGACCGGGTTCGCCGACCAGGCACTCTGTTTAACGCTGCCGCCCTGCCCGGAACGCATCGCAGCAGCCCCGCTGGAGGAAGCGCCCATGCCGGACTTTCTGGAAACGTTGTTTACTTCCGACTTCATGCCGCACGGGCATTGCTACCTCTGGCGCCCGGATCTGCTCTGGCTGCACGCCGTCTCCGACAGCCTGATCGCGGCGGCTTATTTTACCATCCCGATTCTGCTCGTCTATTTCGTGCGCAAGCGGCGCGACCTGGCCTTCAAGTGGATGTTCGTCATGTTCGGCGCGTTCATCCTGGCCTGCGGGACGACCCATGTGATGGAGGTCTGGACGATCTGGCACGGGACGTACTACCTCTCCGGGTTCGTCAAGCTGAGCGCGGGGGTGATCTCGGTTTCGACGGCAATGGCGCTGGTCCCGCTGGTGCCCCGGGCGCTCGAACTGCCCAGCCCGCGGGCGCTGCGCCGGGCGAACAAGGCGCTGCGCCACGAGATCGAGGCCCGCCGCAAGGTGGAACAGGCGCTCCGCGAGAGCGAGGAACGCTTCCGCCGCGCCTTCGACGACGCGGGCATCGGCAAGGCCATCGTTTCGCCGGAGGGCCGGTGGCAGCAGGTGAACCCGGCCCTGTGCCGCATCCTCGGCTATTCGGCTGAAGAACTGCTGCAACGGCCGGTGCAGGAGGTCACCTGCCCGGATGATGCATCGGGCGACCCCATCGCCCATGCCCTGGCTTCGGAGGCCGCCTCGGTCCAGATGGAAAAGCGGTACTGCCACCGGGAAGGCGCTGCCGTGTGGGTGCTCGTCAACGTCTCGACCATCCGGGACGAGGCCGGGCAGGCGTTGTATCTGATCCAGGAGGTGCAGGACGTGACGGAGCGCAAGGAGGCCGAACGCGCCCTGGTGCGCAGCAACCGGACGCTCGAACTGCGCAACCGGGAGTTGCAGGAGTTTGCCTACGTCGCCTCGCATGACATGCAGGAACCCCTCCGCAAGGTGGCGACCTTTACCGAACTGGTGCAGCATGACTATGGGAGCTTGCTGGACGAGACGGGCCTTTTTTACCTGGACCGCGTCAAGGACAGCGCCGTCCGTATGTCGGAGTTGCTGCGCGGGCTGCTGAGTTACTCGCGCATCACCACGCACGGCAAGCCGTTCGAGCCGGTGGATCTGAACGAGACGGTGGCCTCGGTGCTGGCCGACCTGGAACTGGCGATCTCGGAGGCGGGCGCCCAGGTAAAGACCGAACTCCTGCCGGTCATCGAGGCCGACCCGGTCCAGATGCGGCAGTTGCTGCAAAACCTTATCGGCAACGCCGTCAAGTTCCGGAAGGCGGAGGGGCCTGCCGTCGTGGAGATCGGAGCCGACGGCTGCGCCGGGAAGGACGAGGACGGGCGGGAAGTCTGCCGCCTTCAGGTGCGGGATAACGGCATCGGGTTTGAGGCGGCGTACCAGGACAAGATTTTCCTGCCTTTCGAGCGCCTGCACGGACGGAGCGCGTACCCCGGCATGGGCATGGGCCTGGCGATCTGCCGGCGCATCGCGGAGCGCCACGGCGGCGCGATCACGGTGGAAAGCACGCCCGGCGAAGGCGCTGCCTTTACCGTGACGCTGCCGGTGCGGCACGGCTGAAAAGGCAGGGATTTACTATTGTAAGTCGCTGCGCTCGTTTACTATCGTTCGTCGCTGCGCTCGTTTACTCCGCGTTGCGCATGGGCGGGACTTCCCTGGAGAACATCACGCCGGTCATCCGGTCGGTATGATCGTCGCGGATGCGTTTCCAGGGGGGGAAGTCGCCGGTGGTGTGGATCCAGTCGTCGAGCACGGCGGCCAGGGCGCGGGCCGTTCTCCAGTACGCCTCGTCTCCGGCGACGTTATGGAGTTCGTAGGGGTCCTTTTCGAGGTCGTACAGCTCGATGCGCGGGCGCGGCGCGGTGAAAAGCTGCTGCTGGGCCTCGGTGAGCCGTCCTTCCGCGCGGAGGCGGAGCAGGCTGCGAAACGAGGGGCTGCCGCCGAGGT
>CBDUBU010000476.1:0-2154 GCA_965365465.1 uncultured Rhodothermaceae bacterium | reverse complement strand
CCGCCGACACGCAGAAGTGCCTGCGCGTCTCGGGCAAGCACAACGACCTCGAAGAAGTGGGATATGACACCTACCACCACACGTTTTTCGAGATGCTCGGCAACTGGAGTTTCGGCGATTACTTCAAGCGCGAGGCCATAGGCTGGGCGTGGCAGTTGCTCGTAGAGAGGTGGGGTCTGGACCCGAACCGGCTCTACGCCACCGTCCATGAGGGGGATTCGCGGCTCGGACTCCAGCCAGATACGGAGGCCGCCGATCTGTGGAAAAGCGAAACAACGATACCCCCGGACCATGTCCTCTATTTCGGATCAAAGGACAATTTCTGGATGATGGGCGATACGGGACCCTGCGGGCCCTGCTCCGAGATTCACATTGATCTTCGCCCGGAGGAGGAACGCCGGGCGGCGCCCGGCAGCGCCCTCGTAAATGCGAACGATCCACGAGTAATGGAAATCTGGAACCTCGTCTTCATCCAGTACAATGCATTACAAAACGGGACCCTGGCTCCACTTGATGCGCGTCACGTCGATACCGGGATGGGGTTCGAGCGGATGGCCGCCGTATTGCAAGGCAAACAGAGCAACTACGATACGGACCTCTTTGCCCCCCTGCTCCAGAAGATCGCCGATCTAACGTCCAGACCAGAGATCCAGGGCTACGACAGCATCGACGCAGCTTCGGAAGCGGAACGCGAGCGCATCCGTGTGGCAATGCGGGTAGTTGCAGATCATCTCAGGACCATTTCGTTCGCCGTAGCCGACGGCGTGACGCCGGGCAATGCCGGACGCGGCTATGTGATACGGCGCATCCTTCGCCGGGCTGTGCGCTACGGTTATCAGACGCTTGGATTCCGCGAGCCTTTCCTTTACCGGCTCTTTGACACGCTCCGAGAGACGATGGGAGATCAGTTTCCGGAGTTGGAGCGTAACCAGGCATACATAGAAAGAGCGATCCGGGCAGAAGAAGAAAGTTTCCTGGAAACCCTCGGCACAGGCATCAGCTTTTTTGAACGCATCATCCCCTATCTGACTTCTCTGGCTGCACTCGAAGAAAATTCAGAGCGTGGCGCGTCATTAGAAAACACACTTGCCGAGATGAGGCAAGACCGGCAGACTTTTGATCTGCTGGAAAAAGCCTATTCCGGTTTTACGGACGAAGAAATTCTGAATCAGTTCTCAGCCGCCGCCTCGCGCCGCGAAATTCCCGGCGAGATTGCCTTTCTGCTGCATGACACCTACGGTTTTCCCGTCGATCTGACACAGCTCATGTCGCGTGAGGCAAGCATGAGCGTTGATATGTCGCGCTATGATGCGCTCATGCAAGAGCAGAAAGACCGCGCCCGCGCGGCAACCACTTTCAAGGCGGCTGCCGGCGGCTCGGACGAATGGCAAAAGATCACGACGGGCGAGGATTCCTTTTTTGTGGGGTACGACAAGCTTGAAGTCGAAGACGCCGCCATACGAGAGGTGCGCCAGGTTCAGGTAGACAAGAAGGAAGAGTACCAGATCATTCTGGACCAGACGCCCTTCTATGCCGAAAGCGGCGGTCAGACAGGCGATACCGGCATTCTCAAGGTTGGAGACGACGAGCTTCAGGTGCTGGATACGCAGAAGCAGGGAACGCGCACGGTTCATTACGTGGACCGCCTTCCTGCGGCGATGGATGCTCCGGTCAGCGCGCGCGTAGATGCCGCTCGCAGGCAGCGCATCAAGAAGCACCATACGGCTACGCACCTGTTGCACGCCGTACTGCGCGAGGTTCTGGGGGCGCATATCGCACAGAAAGGCTCGCTCGTAGCGCCGGATCGCCTCAGGTTCGACTTCAGCCATTTCGAGCGCGTTACTGCCGACGAACTGCGAGAAATAGAGCATCGCGTCAATGAAGCCATCCAGCGAAATATCCGGAAACAGGAAGAAAGGCATGTCCCGATTGAACAGGCGCTCGCCCGAGGAGCAACGGCGCTTTTCGGAGAAAAGTACGGCGACCATGTTCGCGTCATCACCTTTGATCCCGGCTTCTCCGTCGAACTCTGCGGCGGCACGCATGTGGATGCAACCGGAGAAATAGGACTCTTTCATTTTATTTCCGAAGGTTCGGTAGCGGCAGGCATCCGCCGCGTGGAGGCCGTGACGGGCAGCGATGCGCTCGGTCGAA
>CBDUBU010000475.1:0-2159 GCA_965365465.1 uncultured Rhodothermaceae bacterium | reverse complement strand
CCGGCCTGGGCATCGGGATCGACCGGCTGGCGATGCTGATGACCGGACAGAAATCCATCCGCGACGTCATCCTGTTTCCACTGCTGCGTCCGGAGTCGGGAGAACAGGCGGTCGAGGGAGAAACGCGCGACCTCTCGCAGGTTGATTCGTGAGAAGCGAACCGTCTTTCCAGAGCCACCTGAACTACCCTCTCCCGCCGGGATAAGGCCGGTGAATGCCTGTGACGGATGCCCGACGACCGGCTGCCATGCGCAATTCAGGAGCTGCCCGACATGACGTTCAGGTTGCAGAGCAGGCGGGCTACCTCGAACTCGTACGGGCGAACGTCAACTTTCGCAGGCTCTGGCTCGGCAACATCGTTTCGTTGCTGGGCGACTGGTTCAACACCATCGCGCTTTACAAGCTGGTTGATGACCTGACCGGGTCGCCGTTTGCCCTGGGAGCCGTTTTCATCACCAAGATGCTGCCGTGGGCACTGGCTTCCCCGGCAGCCGGGCTGCTGGTTGACCGGCTGAACCGGCGGCGCGTGATGATCGGCTCCGACCTCCTGCGCGCGCTCGTCGTGCTGGGTTTTCTGTTCGTGGATACGCCGGAAGAGGTGTATCTCCTTTTCGTGCTCACGGCATTGCAGGTAACCATCGGCTCGGTTTTTCAGCCTGCCCAGAGCGCTTCGATCCCTAACATCACGACCCCGCGCGAACTGCTCACGGCGAACGCGCTCATGTCGGCCACGTGGTCGATTCTGCTGGCTTTCGGGGCCGCGCTCGGCGGGTTTGCCACAGAGGCATTGGGCGTACGCGCCGTTTTCCTCATCGACAGCCTGACCTATCTCGTTTCCGCTTACTTCATCTGGCGCACGACGATTCCGCAGCAGACGGAAGGCCCTGATGCAGGCTCGCTGTGGCAGACAGCCATCCATAAGGTGCTGGACGGATGGGGCCATCTGAGAGCCGCCCCCCGGATCGGGCGTATCGCCTTTGCGAAAGCCGCGTGGGCGGCCGGCGGCGGCGCCCTCGTCTACATGCTCGCCCTGCTGGGAGAAGAGATCACGCCGGGCGCGCAGGCCGTCGGGATCGGGATTCTGTTCTCCGCGCGCGGCATCGGCACCGGCATCGGCCCGATTATCGCACGTCAGGTTTTTCAGGACCCGCGGCGATGGCCGTCCGTCATCGGCTGGTGCATCGTGTTCAGCGGGGCGGTTTATACCCTGGTGGGTTACCTCGGATGGACGTACTGGATCGTCCTTCCCGTCATCCTGGCCCACGCGGCTTCCGGGGCCAACTGGGTGCTCGCCACGGTTATGCTGCAAAAACGGACGGAGGACCGCTACCGGGGGCGCGTGTTCGCAACGGAATGGCTGCTGGTAATGCTGGCCGATACGTTCTCGATCCTGGCGGCAAGCCTGCTTCTGGAATCGGCTGCGCTCGACCTGCGGGTGAGCTTCCGCGTTTTCGCGGCTGTGCAGATAGCTGCCGGCCTGCTCTGGACCGCGCTGGTCGTGCCGAGAGAACAACAGGAAACTGTTTGATGCCGCAGCGTTCGTCTGTTCTCCTTCCAGAGGTTTTGGCCTCTGTTTTGCACGGAAACGGCGGTTCACTTTTTCCCCTTCATTTTGCGACGGTTCGTGATGGATCTTCCCGCAGGGAAACCCTTGTCTGAGCAGGAACCGGCAGCGCCTTCCGCCCGGTGCCCCTCCTGCGCGTTTGCGCTGGCGCGGGTAGACCCGGAGGGCTATGTCCGAAGCATCAACCGTCCGGGTCGGGCGGCCTGGGGGTGGCAGGCAGGAAGCCAGGTCCCTCCCCGTCTCCGTCCGTTGTTTCAAGAGACGCGCGGGGGCGGGTTGGCCGTGCTGCAACAGAACGGACTTTCGGTGCTCGGCTTCCCGCTCGAACCGGGACGCGGATGGCTCCTGTTCGGCTGCGCCCCGCACGAAAGCCCGGAGGCGTTTCGTCCTGTATCTCTTTTTGAAAAGGAACCGGCGGCGCAACAGCCCGGCGCTGACCTGGAGGCGCGGCAGTTTTTCGAGACGACCATGCGCCACGAACTGCGGGCGCTCGTGGACGATCCAGTGCGTCGCGCCCTCGACTTTTTCAAGGGTCAGGTCGGCGATGTATTCGTCGAGCCCGTCGATCAGCTCGGGCGGCAGGGCGACGTCGTCC
>CBDUBU010000474.1:0-2160 GCA_965365465.1 uncultured Rhodothermaceae bacterium | reverse complement strand
CGTGCCTGTTTACCAGATGTTAGGGGGTAAATACCGGGACAAGGTCCGCATCTACGTGGACACGCCGATGGAGAGTACGCCGGAGGCATTTGCCGAACGCATGAAAGAACGCATGGCAAAGGGCTTCACGTTCCTGAAGATGGACTTCGGCATCGATCTGGTCAAGGATGAGCCGGATACGGTGGTCGGAAAAAACCTCTGGGACCCGGAGTTGCGCCAGTGGGATCGAACGCCCGGTTCCTATGGCATGACGCGGCACCCGTTTACCCAGCTTCAGATCTCGGACAAAGGGCTTGCCCGGATCACTGATTTTCTGGCTGCGGTTCGGGAGGCTGTCGGCTATGAGGTGCCGCTGGCATCCGATCATTACGGGCACATCGGAGTCAACGAGGCGATCCGGCTGGGCAAGGCCGTCGATCCTTACCGGTTGGCCTGGCTGGAGGATCTGGTGCCCTGGGATTACACGGATATGTGGAAAGAAATATCCATGTCCATAGAGACGCCGACGATCACGGGAGAAGATACGTTTCTGCTGGAGCACTTCAAGCCGCTCATCGACGCGCGGGCCGTGGACATTGTACATCCTGATCCAAACTCGGCAGGGGGCATCCTGGAGACAAAGCGGATCGGCGATTATGCAGAGGAGCATGGCATCGCGCAGGCGCTGCATCATGCCGCCTCGCCCGTTTCTTTTCTGGGCAGCGTCCATAGCGCTGCTGCCACGCAGAACTTCATCGCCCTGGAACACCACTCCGTAGATAATCCCTGGTGGGAGAGCCTGGTTACCGGTTTTGACGGGCCTATCGTGAAGGACGGCTTCGTCACGGTGCCCGAGCGGCCGGGGCTTGGCGTAGAACTGAACGACGAGGTGGTGCGCGAGCATCTTCGTGAGGGCGAAGAACTCTTTGCTCCGACACCTGAATGGGATGAACCTCGTTCGTGGGATCGTACATGGAGTTGAAGATTCCTGCCCGCAGGCAGCAATTGATCCGTGAAACCTCTTCCTCCGGCGGCTACGGACGCATATGAATAAACATCAACAGCAGAAACCGGTCTAGACGTGCAATACGTATTCAAGGCATTCCTGGCGGTCGCGGCGCTGTGTGTCATCGGACTGATCATTGTTTTGGCAACAGGACAGGGCGCGCTGGCAGGGCCGCTGGTCGTTGGTTTTTTTACCTGCCTCGGCATTGGCGCGCGCGGTGTTCGAGGTCTCAAGGCTTTCTCCTTTACGATCTGGATCTTTGCAGCGGTTTCGGCTTCGATGTTTTATCCCCAGTATTTCCAACGGGTCGGAGATTTTGAACTCAAGGTCTTGATCGTTCCGCTCATCCAGCTCATCATGTTTGGCATGGGTACGGCGATGAGCGTAAAGGACTTTGCCGGTGTGATCAAAATGCCGAAGGGGGTTCTGGTCGGCTTGCTTTGCCAGTTCACGATCATGCCTGTTGTTGGACTGAGCCTGGCGATGGGTTTTGGTTTTCCGCCGGAGGTTGCCGCCGGTGTCGTCCTGATCGGGTCAGCGCCGAGCGGGGTTGCTTCTAATGTGATGGCCTATATCGCAGGCGCCAATCTGGCGCTTTCCATCACGCTTACAGCCGTCTCTACCCTCATGGCGCCCATCATGACGCCGCTGCTCATGAAGCTTCTGGCCGGACAGTTCGTGCCTGTGGATTTTCTGGATATGATGATCGGCATCGTGAAGATGGTCATCATCCCGATCGTGCTGGGTCTCGCCTTCAACAAGCTCATGCACGGACGCGCAGCGTGGCTGGACCGCGCCATGCCGGTCGTTTCGATGGTGGGCATTGCCGTCATCATCACGATCATCACGGCAACCGGGCGCGACGCACTGCTGGACATCGGGCCTACGCTCGTCCTTGCCGCCATTATTCACAATGCGGCAGGCTATTTCCTGGGTTATTGGGGCTGCCGGCTTTTCGGGATGGATGAACGCTCTTGCCGCACGATCTCCATTGAAGTGGGAATGCAGAACGGCGGTTTGGCCTCGGGCATTGCGCTGCAGATGGGCAAAGTAGCAACGGTCGGTCTGGCCCCTGCGATTTTCGGCCCCTGGATGAACATTTCCGGCTCGGCGCTTGCCAACTGGTGGCGCGGCAGACCGCTTCTCGATGAGGTAGAGGCGCCCCCGAAGGTTGT
>CBDUBU010000473.1:0-2161 GCA_965365465.1 uncultured Rhodothermaceae bacterium | reverse complement strand
GACTTTGCCGTGCTGATCCCCGCCGCGCCCGCCGGGCTGGAGCCGTCGGGGCCGTAAGCGGCGGCCACGCCCGGCAGGTCGCTATTGACAAGCTGGTAAGCCTGATCGCCGAGCCAGTTGCCCGCTTCTTCAAAAGGGTTGAAAAAACACTGCACGGCGGGCGCCGATGCCTCCCGGACCTGCGCCGGCCCTCCGGCGGCTACCTGGCTGGCCGCATCATGGGCCTCCCGCTCGGCGGCATCGTCCCGGCGGCCCATCTCCAGGCTGTCCGCAGCAGCCGGAGCCTGCCCTTCTTGTTGCACCACGTGCGTCAGTTCATGCGCCAGCAGCGCCCGCCCTTCGTCGGTTTGCGGCGCGTACCGCCCTTCTGAAAAAACGAGGTCCCGGCCCACCGCATACGCCCATGCGCCGAGGGCATCCGCTGAGGCAGCGGCCTCCGCGTCGGCGTGAATGCGAACCCTGCTGAAGTCATGCCCGAAGCGCGGCTCCATGAAGGCCCGCGCTGAAGCATCGAGCGGCTTTTCGCTGGAGGACAGCCCCGCGCGGGCTATTTCCAACGCCCTCCGGGGAGCAGATGAAGCGCCGCGCCGCAACGGCGCAGCGCCCTCCCGTGACAGGTGAATGCGGTGTGACATAGACTTGCCTCCCGGCTTTGAAACGAAACATGAGAGGGGCAGGCTCCAGACCTGAAAACAAAGGAACCTTGAATATCTGGCGAAGATCCTTTGCCCGGTCCCATCCGTCCGAATTCACACAACATGCAGCCTCTCAGGGATGACAGGGGCAGCGTCAATGCAACAGGAAGGAGCGCCCGCCCCCGCCTGAACAGACCGGCCCGGCTATGCCTGCTCAGGGGCCGGCTCGGCGACGGCGAGCCTTTCCAGCACCGCGAACGCCGTGCGCAGGTCCGGCACATCCTGCACGATGGCGCGGAGTTTCTTGCTTTTCGTCTCCTTGAGCACGTAACGCCGGTCCAGGTGCGAGAGCTTCTCCAGCAATGGGTGGAACAGGTGCTCGAAGAAGTACGGATCATCGTCGGCGGAGGGGATTTCCAGAAAGAGCCGTTCGTTCTTGAACGCCACTTTGGGCAGGCGGAGCATCTGCGCCAGCATCTTGATCTGTGCAGCAGCAAGCAGGTTTTCCACCTCCTGCGGCAGCGGGCCGAAGCGGTCGGCCAGGTCGGCGCGGATCGTCAGCAGATCCCCTTCGGTGGTCGCCTCGCTGATCTGGCGGTACACGTTCAGGCGCTCCACGTTGTTCGCCAGATACGCCTCCGGAATAAAGGCATCCACTTCTACATCAACGGAAGTTTCGCCTGTTTTCGGAGGGGCGGTGTGCTCGAACAGATGGCTGAACTCGTCGGCGCGCAGTTCCTCGACCGACTCGTGCAGGATCTTGTGGTAGGTCTCGAAGCCGACTTCCTCGATGAACCCGCTCTGCTCGGCCCCCAGCAGGTTGCCCGCGCCGCGAATGTCCAGGTCGCGCATGGCAATGTTGAAGCCGCTGCCCAGGTCGCTGAACTCCTCGACGGCCTGAAGGCGCTGCCGGGCCTCGCGCGTCAGGCTATGCACCGACGGCACGAGCAGGTAGCAGAATGCCTTCCTGTCCGAGCGTCCCACCCGGCCGCGTAGCTGGTGCAATTCCGAAAGGCCGAACCGCTCGGCATGGTTGATGATGATGGTGTTTGCGTTCGAGATGTCCAGCCCGCTCTCGATGATGTTCGTGCAGACGAGCACCTCGAACTTGTGCTGCACGAAGTCCAGCATCACCTGTTCGAGGTCGCGGGGTTTCATCTGCCCGTGGGCCGTGCGGATGCGGATGCCTGGAACCAGCGCCCGAAGCATGACGGACAGTTCGTCGATGGACTGCACGCGGTTGTGGATGAAAAAGACCTGCCCCCCCCGGCTCGTTTCGTAGAGGATGGCATCCCGCACCAGGTCCTTGTCGAACGTGTGGATCTCGGTGAAGATCGGCTGCCGGTTCGGCGGGGCCGTAGCGATGATCGAAAGGTCGCGGGCGCCGAGCAGCGAGAACTGGAGCGTGCGCGGGATCGGCGTGGCGGTGAGCGTCAGGGTGTCTACCTCGGAGCGCAGATGCCGCAGCCGCTCCTTCACCGACACGCCGAAGCGTTGCTCTTCGTCCAGCACGAGCAGGCCCAGGT
>CBDUBU010000472.1:0-2176 GCA_965365465.1 uncultured Rhodothermaceae bacterium | reverse complement strand
CTTTCTCGCGGTCGAGGTGGGTGGTCAGCACGACCCGCCCGATCAGGTCTTTGAGGGGCAACGACTGCGCTTCGTGACCCAGGTTGAGCGCCACGAGGAACCGGCGGCCTTCTGCTTCCCGGATGAAAGCGATGAGGTCGCCTTCAGCCTCTACAGGGCGGTATGAGCCGATGGAAAGCGCCGCCTCTGACCGGCGCAGGCCGATCAGCCGCCGGTAGAGCGAGAGCATCGCGTTTGGGTCGTTGCGTTCGGCCTCGACGTTCACGGACAGGTAGTCTTGCGGAAGCGGCAGCCAGGGCGTCCCGGTGGTAAACCCGGCTCCGGGGCCGGCGTCCCACTGCATCGGGGTGCGTTCGGGGTCGCGTCCGAGGCCCGGCTCGTTGTGCTCCGGCGGGTCCTGCACCTGTTCCGGCGGGATCTCCACGTCGTGCATTCCGATCTCGTCGCCGTAGTACATCGTGGGCGTGCCGCGCAGCGTCAGGAGCAACACCGCCGCCACGCGCGCCTGCGCTGCTCCGATGCGGCTGGCAATGCGCGACTTGTCGTGGTTGCCGAGCACCCAGTTGGGCCAGCCTCCCGGCGGCAGTTCGCCTTCATACCGGTCGATGGCTGCCGCGATCTCGCGGGCTTTCCAGGGCAGCACGATGAGCTGAAAGTTGAACGGCAGGTGCGCCCCGCGCCCATCTTTCCCATAGTACGTGACGAGTTGCCCAATAGGCAGGTAAATCTCGCCGATCATCACGCGCTCGCTGTAGGCATCCATCACGCGCCGCATCCCGGCAACCAGATCATGCACTTCGGGCTGGTCCGTCGAATAGGCCGGGGTCAGGGTTTTGTAGTGCGGCATCCCCTCCTGATAATCCGGGTTTTTCGGGTTATTCCTGAACTGATCGTCCTTGATCATGTGCCACATCACATCGACGCGGAAGCCGTCCACGCCCTTGTCGAGCCAGAAGCGCATCACCTCGAACATGGCCTGCTGCACGTCCGGGTTGCGCCAGTTGAGGTCGGGTTGCTCTTTGAGAAAGGCGTGATAGTAGTACTGGCCGGTTTTGCCGTCGAAGGCCCAGGCGCTCCCGCCGAACACGCTGAGCCAGTTGTTGGGCGGGCCGCCATCCGGCGCCGGGTCGCGCCAGAGGTACCAGTCCCGTTTTGGACTTTCACGCGAGCGGCGTGATTCGATAAACCAGGGATGTTCCTCGGACGTGTGGTTGGGAACGAGATCCAGGATCAGCTTCAGCCCGCGCCGGTGCGTTTCCGCCAGCAGCCGGTCGAAATCGGCCATCGTTCCGAAAACGGGATGGATGCCGGTGTAGTCGGAAACGTCGTAGCCGAAGTCGGCCATCGGGGAAGGGTAGATCGGCGAGATCCAGACCGCGTCCACGCCCAGTTCTTGCAGGTAGTCGAGCCGCTGGAGGATGCCGGGCAGGTCGCCGACCCCGTCTCCGTTCGCATCCATGAAGGAACGCGGATATACCTGATAGATGATGCCTTTTTGCCACCAGAGAAATTGCGCCGCCATATCGGGAGGAAAGTGTCTGTCGGTTAACGGGGGTGATGCGCCGGAGATCAAGAATTCTTATGTAGAGCGTCCTCCCTCGACGCGGTACCATTTGTAGTCATACGGCTCCAGGGCGACCTCGCACGCGCCCTCTTCCAGGGTCTGGTTGGCGACCTCGCCGAAGAGGTCGCACAACTGCCGCCCGCGCTGGTCCATGAGATCGAGGGTGATTTTCTGCTTCTTGCCGGAGAAGTTGTGCAAAGCGATGACAATGCCGTCCTTCCAGACGCAGCGGTGGGCCAGCACCGAAGACGATTCAACTTCCAGGAGGTGCCACGTTCCGTAGCCGAATTCCGGGCATTGCCGCCGGGCGTGGATGAGTTTTTTCATCCAGTTCAGGAAGGAATCCGGGTCTTGCTGCTGCGCCGCGACGTTGATCTGCTTGTAGCCGAAGGGTCCATCCTTGATGACTGGTTGGTCGAGTTGGTTCACGCCGGCTTTCGAAAAGCCGCCGTTCTTTTTGTCCGACCACTGCATAGGCGACCGGACGGCATTGCGCCCCGGCTGCGCCAGGTCTTCGCCCATGCCGATTTCGTCGCCATAGACGATGAGCGGAGCGCCCGGGAGGGAGAAGAGCAGGCTGAAGGCCAGTTCCAGGCGGCGGCGGTCGCCTCC
>CBDUBU010000471.1:0-2198 GCA_965365465.1 uncultured Rhodothermaceae bacterium | reverse complement strand
GCCTGCTCCGGCTCGACAAAGCTGGATACGAGATTCCATCCGGATTGGAGGTCTAAGGAAAAGCTTGAGGTTGCTGGAAGAGTGGGAGCCCCTTCGCTCAGGGAGAGGATTTCAAAGTTGTCAAAACTGTGATCCTCGCCATAAAAGCCAAAATACGTAGCGGTAGCGTTAAAGGTGGCGTTGTTGTAAGTGATCGTCTTACCGTCGAAATGTGCGGTAATAGTATGACCCTCGCATACGACCTCAAAAGTGTAGTCGGTAGAGGGCTGCGCGGATAAAGCGGTTGATGCTCTCCGCACTGAGCGGCCATCCTTTACTTCAACCATCTCGAACAAACCTGCCTGACGATTGATCTCTATCTTCCATGTGTTATTATCATCCCTGTGACGCACGGTTACACCTCCCCAGTAACTTCTTCCCGAGTTAATGGTGACTCGCAATCGGACATCACTTCTACCTGCATCCGTGACCGCTCTACGTACACCAGGATTGTTAACTATGGCACGGCCGCTCTTAATGCTGAGATAGTCAGGTGTTGAACTGGACCACCCTTTGCCTACCAGGTCTACGTCCGGAATATGTGAAGGCAGTACCACTCCATCATAGTCCCTAAATTGATCCAGAAACAAGTAAGGTTTTCCAGGGAATGCACTTGCTACTCTGCTGGCAGGGCTTTCTCGCCCCTCCGAATCAACCACAGTCACGATATAGTAGTAACTGCCTCCATTGACGGTACTGTTATCGGTAAAACCGGCCGATCCCAACCGATCTGCACGGCGAAAACTGGAAGAGGGAGTAAAGTCAGGCTCGGTATTTCGGTAGACTCTAAAGTATCCGAAATCATGGTCAGTTGAGGCACTCCAACTGAGGACAACCTGACCGGAACCGGTAGAGGATTTCAGGCCGGTCGGTGCATCCGGGCCATCAACAGGTTGTGCGGTTATCGTGTTATTAACGTTTGTTTTGTGCCAAACACCCGCCTCTCCGGAGGGGATTGCAAGGCGCTTGGCAAATTGACCGTTTTCGAAAATGTCAACACTACGAATTCCCGACGGAGCCGTGATCCGGTACAGCGCCTCTGCGCCGTTTATTTTCATCCCCGATATTACGAGTTTCGAGTCCCAGGGAATACGATCGAGGGTTATCGCAACGCCGGATTTAGTCACTCCTTGCTCATCCAGATCCTTCAGAATAGACTCCAGCGCGAGGTCGTCGTTGTCATTCGCATGAAGAGCAGGATCTTGTCCTTGGGCCCAGGGGCGGTTGTTGAAATACAGAAAGTCCTGCGCCCCGGTTAAAGCAAGATGGCGTACCATCTCGTCGTAATACGGGTTTTGATTAAGCTTGACATTCTCGGTATGCCAGGACTTATAGCCGATCCAGGGTATGATAGGCGCTGATGAGGCGCGTCGCATTGAGCGCGCTATCTGAGTCTGCCACCGGACAACGGCGTACGGGCTATCTCCATATTCAGTACTCCCGTCCAGCTTCAGCTTGGATAGGTAGCCTACCCATCCGTACATAGGATACGTCTTGTGCGTGCCGACGATCAGAGGTTGATAATCGGGATGTCCGTTTAGATCAATTGACCGTTCCTGTTCGGTCATCCCCGAGTGCATGTAGTTGCTGGCTTCCAATCCCGGAAAGTGCGCCGCAATGGTTTGTACGATGGCCTCGTTCATAGCCTTTGCCACGAGGTTCGACATGATCGCGTTGAAACGGTAGGAAGGTTCGCCGCCCTTGAGGGCATCTTCCAGTTTGTACGGGCTCATCTGGGCTCGCAGCGTGGAGCTACGAGGATCCGCGATGATGGCTGCCAGATGTTGGGGCGTTACGCTCCACTGATTAAACCCGCCCTCATAATCCAGCGCCAACCCGTCGACGTCACCTCCGGCCGCTTTGAAAGCATTTACGAACTGAGTAATCTGTCCCTTGAGTTGGGCCGTGGTATTATCAAGCCATGGGCTCGGGTAACCAGTGAACCGCCCTTGCGCATCTCGCGTCTGATCTTGCGGATGCATCATGAACCGAGGGTTCATGTCCCATTCTTGCATGTAAAGGATTCGCTGCCCATCCGGCAGGCTCTTCGTAGCAGCTACGATGTCACTCAAGCTCTGATGGGGTGTCGTAAATACCATGGTGGTAATGTACTTGACCCCGCCCACCGTATAATTAGCCGCATATGCTCGTAGTGGCTC
>CBDUBU010000470.1:0-2216 GCA_965365465.1 uncultured Rhodothermaceae bacterium | reverse complement strand
TGCCTCGTCGCGTGCTCCAATCTGACGTAGTTCGACCCGGGTTCTGAATCGGCTTGCCAGATCACGCACGAGTTGCCTGAAATCGACCCGATGCTCCGCCGTAAAATAAAACGTCACCTTGCTATGATCGAACTGCCACTCCACATCTACGAGCTTCATGGGAAGGTTCATCCGGTCAATGGTCTTGCGGCCAATCAGAAACGTTTCTGCTTCGTTCTCTTTGTTGGCCTCCCACTGCTCGATGTCGGCCAGCCCCGCCGCCCGCAGGATTCCGGGGAACTGCGTTTCCCCTTCCAGCCCTTTTGATTTGACCCGCAGGCGAACCATCTCGCCCATCATATGCACGGAGCCAAAGTCGATGCCCCGATCCGCCTCTACGATTACATAATCCCCTGTCTGTAACTCCAGGTTAAGGCTATTCTGGTAAAAACCCTTGCGTCCTCCTTTGAAGGTGATCTCTACCAGATCAAAGACAGGCTGTGAACCACTGATCCCCAGTTCATTCAGCCAATCAAAAACATGCATGGAGGGGCAAGCCGATGTGCCGGCCCGCCCGCTACGGGAACCGCAACCTCCGTTCCCGCCGCAGCCGGCTCCGCAACTCCCGGAAATACTACATGAACCGCAACCCATATTGCTATAATGCTGGTTCTCAATAATCAGCAAAAATGAGGCATGAACGAATCTTTATGATTCTTTTCGGTTTACGCCCCCTTTCGTTCATTGACCTAAACCTGTCGGTAACAACATAGTTTCAGCGTTGCGCTCAGGCAGGCAGTTCCACGGCAGACGCTGCCACGAGGGGAATGTAGAGCCGCAAACCACGTTCTCCCCTCATGACCCGATAGAGCATCTGCGAGAGCGCCGTGAGCACGAGGTTGAGATGAACGTTTCGCTCCACCAGTTCTATGGCTTCTTCCACGAGCGCCGTCATACCTTCAATCTCGGCCTCCGGTATGTTATTACAGAAGCGCCCGATCGCTTCTGCCTGATCCACATTGACGAGCGGCGCCTCTGCGCCGAAAACGCGAAACAGCATCAGGTCTCGCAGCCACCGGATCATAAGACCGAAAACACCTTTTACGCGCTCACGCCCCATCCCGGCCATCTGCTCCACCAGGTCGGTGATTCCGTCGATATTCCTGACATAAGCAGCCCGGAAATAGGCCAGCACCAGGTCGCGGTGCGCGCCCAGATCTTCGTTGTCTTTCAATTCAAGGGCGCGAGAGTACGACCCGTCGGCCATCCGGGCCAGCACCGCGGCATACTTCGGAGCAACCTCCTCGCGTGCTGCCAGCGCCTGCTCGATGGCCTCATCCGGCAGCGTGTCAAAGCGAAAACGCTGGCACCGCGACACAATCGTTGGCAACAAGCGGTCGGGGCGACAGGTGGTAAGAATGAACACGGTGCGGGGCGGAGGCTCTTCCAGAAGTTTCAGGAATGCATTCGATGCCTCTATGCGCAGCAGGTCGGCATCGGTCAGAATGGCAACCTTATACCGCCCTTCCACCGGCATGAAGCTCACAGACCGCCGCAAGTCTTCATTGATACGCGCAACCGGATAGGACGACTGTTTGTTGGAGGTCTTTGCAGGGTCCGTGAGCGATGGGCGGCGCACGAAATCAACAGCGGCATACGGGTTTTCGCCCAGCCTTTGCAGCCTCTCCGCGATCTCCTCGGGTGCGGTATCAGCCGGGTAAGGAAAGAAGACGTGTACGTCCGGATGGATCATGCGGCGGACTTTGCTGCATGAAAGGCACCGGCCGCACGCCTCACTTCCCCCCTGCTCACACTCGAGCACCCTTGCAAACTCAAGTGCCGTAGCGCGTTTTCCCACCCCGTCGGGGCCGTAAAACAGATAGGCATGAGCCACCCGACCCCGCTCAACGGCGCCCTGAAGCGCCTGAATCACACGCTCCTGATCGATCAGTTCATCCCACGCCATTCAACCCTGACTGGTTATTCTTTATTCCCTGGCTGCTTCGCATTTCCGGCGAAGCAGCGCCTGAAACGCAAGTCAATATCGGCAGGCAGCCCGGCATGTGCAACGGGTCACGCAAAAGACGCGGGGCAAGCCTGGGGTTGATAAAAAGCAGATGAAGGCTCCGGCGCCCACGTTGATTTACCGCACACGGCGCCCTATCTTTTCGTTTTGTAAGCAGGGCGCGGTAGCTCAGCCGGTTAGAGCGTCGGATTCATAACCCGGAGGTCGAGAG
>CBDUBU010000469.1:0-2277 GCA_965365465.1 uncultured Rhodothermaceae bacterium | reverse complement strand
GCGCCGGACGGCAGAAAGGTGAAAGGCACTATCCACTGGGTCTCGGCCAGCCATTCCGAGCCGGTGGAAGTGCGCCTGTACGACCGGCTGTTTACTGCGCCAGACCCCGAAGGCGGCGACCGCGACTTTACCGACTACCTCAACCCCGAATCGCTGGTTATCCTGCACGAAAGCCGGATCGAACCGAGCGTAACGCATGACGCGCCCGATGCCCGTTACCAGTTCGAGCGGCAAGGCTATTTCTGGCGCGACCCCGTGGATTCAAGGGAGGGAGCGCTGGTTTTCAACCGCATCGTGCCGCTCCGCGACTCATGGGCGAAAGCGGCGCAGGCCGGGGAAAAGGTGCCGGATAGGGCCGCTGTCAGCAAGAAAACGCCCGATCCTGCCGCGCCGCAGCGGCCAGTCGAGCGCGTTCCGGAGCCGCGCGACCCGGCGGCAAATCTCACAGCCGCACAACAGGAGCAGCTCATCCGCTACACCCGCGATCTGAACCTGGAACTGGATGATGCGCTCATTCTGGTGAACGATGCAGGCGTGGCCCGTTTTTTTGAAGACGCGATCGGCGAGCACCACAACCCGCAGTCCGTTGCGAACTGGGTGGTAAACGATCTCCTGCGTGAGATCAAGGAGACGCCGCTTCAGGCGCTGCCCCTGAAAGGCGCAGATCTGGGGCAGCTCGTAGCCCTGATCGACGAAGGAACTATCTCAAGCAGCATAGCCCGTCAGGTTTTCGACCGGATGGTAAAGGAAGGCGGAGACCCCCGCGCCATCGTGGAGAAGCGCGGTCTGAAACAGGTATCCGACAGGTCGGCGCTCGAACCTCATGTAGATAAGGCGCTTGCGGCGTATCCCGACAAAGCGGCTGCCTACAAGGGCGGCAAAACGGGCCTCATGGGCTTCTTCGTGGGGCAGGTGATGAAGGAAACGGAAGGAAAGGCCAACCCCGAACTGGTTCAGGAATTGATCCGCCGGAGGCTGGGCCAGGGATAAGGCTGCCCCTGAATCTGGTCAGGCGGGTCCGGTTACTGCCGGACGCACACATACGCTGGTTCAATCACGCTCGAAAGGTTTTATGCCATCAGAAGATAAAAAGTCCAATCCCGTTCGCGTTCGTTTTGCGCCCAGCCCCACCGGCTTGCTCCACATAGGCGGGTTGCGCACGGCGCTTTACAACTACCTCATCGCCCGGCAGCAGGGAGGGCAGTTTTTACTGCGCATCGAGGATACCGATCAGGAACGCTTCGTGGAGGAGGCGGAGCCGGACATCCTTGATTCCCTAAACTGGGCAAGGCTCTCCTATGACGAAGGCCCGGTCGTGGGAGGGCCGCACGAGCCGTATTACCAATCGCAGCGCAAGGAGTTGTATCTGGAATATGCAAGGCAACTGCTTGCGGACGGACACGCCTACCATGCCTTCGACACGCCCGAAGAGATAGAGGCCCTGCGTCAGCAGGCGCAGGACGAGGGGGAAGGACAGTTCAGGTACGATGCCGTAACGCGCCTGAAAATGAAGAACAGCCTCACGCTTTGGGAGGAGGAGGTTGCCCGCCGGATAGCCTCCGGGGAACCGTATGTGATCCGTCTGAAAGCGCCGCAGGGCGAGTCTGTTCGCTTCCAGGATCTGATCCGGGGGTGGGTGGCTTTCGAAACCTCGGAAATCGACGATCAGGTGCTCGTCAAGTCCGACGGAATGCCGACGTACCATCTGGCGAATGTGGTAGACGATCACTTGATGGGCATCACACACGTGATACGCGGCGAGGAATGGCTCCCTTCCACGCCCAAACACATCCTGCTGTACCAGTATCTCGGATGGCAGGCGCCTGCCATGGCGCATTTGCCCTTGCTGCTGAGCCCGAACGGAGGCAAGCTTTCCAAGCGGAATGCCGAGAAAATGGGCATCCCGGTGTCGGTGCGGCAATACCGGGAGGCCGGTTACGAGCCGGAGGCGTTGATCAACTTTCTGGCATTTCTGGGCTGGAATCCCGGAACAGAGCAGGAAGTTTTCTCGCTGGAAGAACTCGTCGGCGCGTTCTCGCTGGAGCGCGTCGGCTCCAACGGCGTCCAGTTCAATCTGGACAAGCTGCAATGGTACAACCAGCAGCACCTGCGGGTGCTCTCCGTGGAAGAACTCGCCGCCCGCGCCCGTCCTTTCGTGGAGCAGCAGGGGTATAGCCCGGACGATGCGTACTTGCAGCAGGTAGCCGGACTGCTGCAAGAGCGAATCAGCTTTGCCCGAGACATTGCTTCAAGCGGGTCATACTTTTTCGAGGAGCC
>CBDUBU010000468.1:0-2302 GCA_965365465.1 uncultured Rhodothermaceae bacterium | reverse complement strand
GACAGGGCATAAATATTCTCCCATGCAAACAGTCCCAGTTTCTTTTCAAACAGCGCGTTGAAAGCCGGCAGCGCAGCCGCCGTGAGCAACAGGGCCGCAAGCAGACCTGCCATACTCAGCAGCACTGACTCCGTCAGAAACTGCCCCATCAGGGAGGACCGAGCGGCCCCTACGGTTTTTCGGACGACTACCTCTTTTGCCCTGCGCATCGACTGCGCGGTTACCAGATTGACGTAGTTGATGGCGGCAATCAGCAGGATGAACAGCGCGATGGAGCCGAAGATGTAGATATAGCGCATCTTCCCTGTGAATCCGGGACTTTTGAGCAGATCAGACAGGTACAGCGAGGTCAGGGGAAGCGTAAAAAACGATGCCTTTTCATTGTGCTTTTCCAACGCCGCGTTCATCGGAGCGGCAAGCGCCTCCGCCGCTGCGCCCTCTTCCAGCAAGGCGTACGTTCTGTACATATAACCGCCCCATCCATCCTCCCGTCTGAACCGTTCGGGTAAAAGCTGAAGCGGCGCAACCATGTCGAACTGGATGGTTGATCTGGCAGGCACATCGCGGGCGATGCCTTGAACCGTAACCGCGTAGGCGGAGTCAGACCACACAAAGTGCAGCGTCTTGCCAATGGGATTTTCCTCGCCGAAATAGTCGCGGGCCAGGGTTTCCGTGATAACGGTGGCATCCGGCGCATCGAGCACGGCGCCCGGATCGCCCTGCGCCAGCGGAAATGAGAAGACCTCGAAAAAGGCTGGATCGGCCAGCAACACCCGGCGCTCGCTCCGCATCTGTGTTTCTTCACGCCTTACGGATGTATTGGCTCCCCAGTTGGTGCGCACGGCGTGCGCCACACCGGGCGCCTCGGCTTCGAGGGCTGCTGCAAGTGGGTAGGGCGTGCTCAGGCTGCGTCCAAACGTCCCGTTTTCCAACCCTACCACTACCAGTCGGTCCTTCCCGGCATAGAAACGGTCGTAAGCAAACTCGTCGCGCACATACAACCCGATGAGCAGACAGCAAGCCATTCCTATTGCTAACCCCAGCACGTTAATGGCTGCGTACCCGGGCTGCCGCCGCACCTGGCGCAGCGCCACGATGAGGTAGTTCCTGAACATAGAAAGCCTCCAATTAAATTCGTGCATGAGTTGTTGGCGCCGCAGGAGCTTGCCCCAGCGCACCTTCCGGTACTCGGCCTCACCGCCGTCGAGGTCGCCCAGCCCCTCTACCGCCTGCTGATAGGCTTCCTCCTCTCCGCGCCCTTGCGCGATAAGGCAGGCTGTGTGATCCCGCAGATGGCTTTCGAGTTCGTTCAGGTCTTCTGCGGAGAAAGCATGGCGCTGGGCGTGAAAATGACGCCACGCAGCCAGCGCTTTTTCGAAATCAAAACGGGAGGAATCGGTCGGAGTCATGATAGCGCAGCTTTACAGAGCGAGACCAGGTTCCGGATTCCACAACGTTGCCAGCAAGCCGTGGACATCCAGCCAGTCGCGCCTGGCCTGCGCCATCACCTGCTCCCCTCTGGCCGTGAGACGGTAGTATTTCCTGCCGGGACCCGGACCTTCTCCGCGCCACGTCGAGGAAACGAGCTTGCGGTTTTCCAGATCATGCAGGAGCGGGTAGAGCCGGTTGGCCGTCCACACGATGCGCCCTCCGGAGAGATCCTGAATCTGCTGGATGATCTCATATCCGTACGTCTCGCCCCGACTGAGCAGGGCCAGCACGAGCGGTTCGAAAGACGCGGCCACAAGAGGTTTGGGAAGCATGGACCTGTCCGTATGACTGGAAATCTGGTTGCAACCCCAATGTATATCCATTTTCTGATATATCCAATACTGGATATAATCGATTCCAGAATTTCTCCGCATGGAAGCCCCGGCGCAGGTGAATGAATTCGCTGCCCTGGACGGCGGCGAATACGGAGGTATGCGTTTCTTACAGGCGCCCACCCTGTCCTGCACAGTTGTTTCTGAACGCCTCTTGCTCCGGCTGGGACCCGCTGTTCCGGCCGGAGCAAGAGGCGAGGTTGTTCTCCCTGCGGGGAAGAGCGCAGGATACAGGGTAAAAAAATCGGAGCCTGGATGCGTTCAGGAATGGGTCATTGCCTTGAGAAGGATTTGCCAGTTTATGCGCAGGATGATGATTGCTGTCGGATACGCTGGATCTACCAGCACGAACGATCCGAGAGCCAGACTATGAAGAGATCATTTTCTTTTCCGTTCGGGGTTTTGCCGGCCTGACCTGAACCATCACTTGAGGAAGGTATCGCGTCTGACGCTGTCGTGTCTCTGGAAAACCGGATAAG
>CBDUBU010000467.1:0-2304 GCA_965365465.1 uncultured Rhodothermaceae bacterium | reverse complement strand
TGCCTTCTCCGGGATTCAGGCGCGGCCTTCGGTAAGCCGCCAGATAAAGCACTACGCCGATGACAGGAACGAGCAGCGCGGTGAAGGCCCAGGCCACACGCACCGGCAGCATCACCTCCGGCAGCAGATGCGCCCCGTGCAGGAGCACGAACAGAAAGCCGGCTATCCCCAGCGCAATGTATACGAGCACCAGCCCTTCCATCGGGCCAAGCGCAACGGGGCCGCGTGCGGGATAATCTGCTTTCTCGACGGCAAGGTCAAGCCGTCCCTGCGCGGCGTAGCTCAGGCGATCGCCCAGCACCCAGAGGTGACGGAACGGCCCTTCCGCCGGGGTCACGAACCAGTCGCTGCGTTGTTGCCACAGGTAACGTTCGGTGCGGGCCGGAAGGCCACCGTCGTCGCCGGTGAAGAGCAAAGCCGCCGCGTTCGACCGGGCCAGCGGCAATCCTGCCAGGGCGTGGGCCGCTTCTGAAGGGGCCGCGAGAGCAAAATGAAAGTAGCCGTTGCGTTCGTCGTACGTGCGCCCCCAGCCGAAGCCGGTTTCCACATCCCGGTAAGCGGCGAGCCGAACGGCATGTTCGGCCAGATCGTTGCCTGCAACGCGGCGGGTTGGCGCGATCTCGGTAAGTTGCTGAAAGGCGCGCGGGGAAATGAGGGCTTCCGGCGCGAGCACATAGACCGGCAGACCGTAGTCATGCACCTGATGGGCGACTTCGGCGCCCAGCGCCTCTCTGCCTGCAAAGACAACGGGACTGCCGGCGTAGACAGCCCAGTAAGCGCCGGGAAGCGCCCAGGCCAGCGCCGTTTCACCCTCTGCCGGCAGCACAACGACATGGCGGGGCAGGCTGTCCGGCTGAAGGTTCGACAGAATGGTTTCCTGCCAGTTCGCTGCCGGAGGCGGTGGAGCTTCATCCAGATAGACGGCGCGCCAGACAGCCCGGCGCACCGCTCCGGCATCCCCTCCGAAACGGGTGATGTTTTTCATGTGGAGCAGAAGGCGTCCGTCGGCGGCCTTCCTGGCGCGCGGCGCTACCAGCAGCCCATCCCGCAGCGTGAGCAGCAGCGCAACCAGCAGCACTACCCCTACGAATGCAGCGAGCAATAAAGGTAGTTTTTGTTTCATAAAGACAAACGCAGGTAGTCTCCCGAATAGCAGTTTCCGTTTCAGAAACGGTCTGGCAGACAGCATGTCAGGGCAGCAACGAGCAAGCGTGCGCTATGCTTGATGCATGGAGGATTTCCTTTGTTCAGCAGGACACAGGCAAGGGTTCAGCAAAGGCAAGAACGGTAGGGAGGTTTCGCTGATGCCGTGCTTTCCCGTACGCCGGATCGTTTCCGGGAGCCGCAATATCCCCGGACGAATCTTAAATTCCTTTCAGGTAGGATGAGTGTTACGGCTTCGTCAAACCTGCTGCCGGCAAGAGGCATGACGTTACAGACCGCAGGGAGCACAGTGCAGGAGAGACGGCTTTCAGCAGAGGGGTAGACGCACCTCAAAAACGCTTCCCTGTTGCGGCCCATCGCTGTGCGCTGCAACGGACCCGTTGTAAACCTGGGTTATCGTCTGCACGATGGCCAAGCCCAGACCGCTGCCGTGGCGCGCCTGCACTTCCGGCGTGTCGGCCCTGTAGAAGCGGTCGAAGAGGCGTTCTTCCTGGTCAGGACTGAAACCAACCCCGGTATCTGCCACGACGAGCCGGGCCTGCCCTTCCTGCCGGTTTAGCAACACCGTGACCCGCCCTCCTGCCGGCGTGTACTTGATTGCATTGTCGAGGAGGTTATCGACGACCTCACCGATGCGTCCGGCGTCAGCCAAAACACAAATGCCGGGTTCGATATGCAGCAGCATTTCGATTCCCTCATGGGCTGCCCTTCCGCCGGCGCGCCGCGCGTGTTCCTCAACGACGCAGCTCAGATTGACGGGTTTTCCGGGAAACGCTTGCAGGCGGTCGAACCGCGCCAGATGCAACAAACCCTGCACGGTTTCCGTCATCTCTTCCACATCCATCATCATGGAGCGCAGCGCGCTCTGGTAGGCCCCGGCATCGCGTTCGCGCCGCAGGGCAATCTCGACGCTGTTACGCATCGTGGTGAGCGGCGTCAGCAGCTCATGGGCGGCATTGTCGGTAAAGCGGCGTTCCCGCTCGAAGGAAGCCTCCAGCCGCGCAATCATCTGGTTGAAGGTTTCCGCCAGATCCGTCAGTTCATCGCGCACGCCGAAACTGGCGGGCAGGCGGGCGCTCAGGTCCGTGGCGCGGATCTCGTTGGCGGCCTCCGTCAGCGCGGCCACAGGCTGGAGGGCGC
>CBDUBU010000466.1:0-2314 GCA_965365465.1 uncultured Rhodothermaceae bacterium | reverse complement strand
CAAACCGCCGCAAGGGGATGCGTTTCAGCATCTGACGCTCTGCCTCCGGGCCTGGAACCAGCCGCTCCCACGCTCCTTCTGTAGGAAATGGACCCGGAGCCAGCGCATTTAAACGGATGCCGTAGGCGCCCCACTCCACGGCAAGAGAGCGCGTCATAGCCAAGATCCCCGCTTTAGACATGGCGCTCGGTACGACAAATGCGCTCCCGGTTTCCGCATACGTCGTGGTAATTGAAAGCACGACGCCTCCTGTCTCTCGCTCGATCCATCGTTTTCCGCACGCCTGGGTGCAATAAAAGGCTCCATACAGATTTGTTTTGATTATAGCGTCAAATCCACGCGGAGAGATGTCTTTCGTCACGGCCAAAAAATTGGCGGCCGCATTGTTGATCAGTACGGAAACAGATCCCTGCCGCTTTTCTGCTTCTTCAACGAACGCGGCGACGTGATCCGGGTCTCGAACGTTAACGGGGACTCCTTCTGCTCTTCCACCGCGCTCCCGGATCGAGGCAACTGTCTCATCGAGCGGCTCTGTTCGCCGACCTCCCACTGTTACGGCGGCGCCAAGTCCGGAGCATCGCAATGCCATCTCCCGTCCGAGTCCAGTCCCGCCGCCCGTGATCAGCACGTGACAGCCTTTCAGCAAGTTTTCATGATAGGAGTTCGTCATAAGGGAGCAATGCAGCTATATCACAACACGCCTGCAATCGAGCTTTCTTCACGCGGCGGCGCAGGAGAACTTTGCCTCAGATTCTCATGCTCCGTTTCCGCTGGAGCAACCGATCCTTTCATGTATTCCTCAAGTGTGAAAGCATCGACCTGTATGGCTGCATTTCGGGCCTGCTCGGCAGCGCGAATGAGTTCTGCATCGTGGGCGGTAATGATGCCTTCCTCCGTTGCTTTTTCAACGAGATGCTCCGGACGAAGGCGCGGCAACCGTCCATCCCTGACTGCTTCCTTGATTGTTCGTTCTATGCCGGCTGTCTGGTGATGGAGATCCAGTGCCCTTTCAAGAAGCGCAAGACCGTCTTCAGGATCGTCAGAAACGTGGATTCCGTGTGTATGTCGCTCCCGGACGCCCTCTCCAGCCTGCATCGCCTGCGCCACCTTGCTTCCAGTCCCGTCATCCGGACCAGTCCCAAGCGGATTCAGGCGAGACCAGGCTGCTACAGGCCCCTTGAGCAGAAAGTTCAGACCAGGAATACGCAGGTTCTGGAATAGCCCGTCAAACCCCTCCTGGATTTGCGCCAGGGCGTGCTCCATTCCCCACTGAAAGAACGGCAAATCTTCCTTGCGCTGCCCCTCCTTCACGAATCGCACCAGTCCGGCATTCGCCAGGTACATCCATGACAGAATATCAGCAAAACGTCCAGATATTTTCTCTTTCCGCTTCAAGGTCCCCCCCAGAGAAGCCAGCGCAATGTCTGCAAGAAACGCAAAGGAAGCGGAAGCCCACGCGAGCTTCTGATAATACCGCTCGGTTGGCCCGGTAACGGGGGCTGAAGCCAGATGCCCACGAGACAGGGAAAGATACCCGGAACGAATCCCGTTGCGCAGCAGATGAACCGTGTGACTCCAGAACGAACGGTCAAACGCGGCAACGTCGTTCTGCTGCAACGCTTCCACTTCCTTCAGCAAATAGGGATGGCACCGGATGGCGCCCTGCCCGAAGATCATGAGAGTGCGCGTCAGAATATTGGCCCCTTCTACCGTGATTGCAATAGGGATGCCTGTATAGCTGGAAGCCAATGAGTTGCGTGGACCTCTGGAGATCGCATTGCCGCCGAGTATGTCCATCCCGTCGTTGATGATCTGCCGCGCCATCTCCGTAGCCCGATATTTCATCATGGCTGTAACAACAGCAGGCTTGGCGCCTTTGTCGAGGCCGCCACAGGTGTATATCCGCGCTGCATCGAGCAGGTACGTCAGGCCCCCGATCCGGGCAAGTGGCTCCTCGATTCCCTCAAATTTCCCTATGGAAAGGCCAAACTGCTTTCGGACGGCGGCATGAGCGCTTGCAACACGGTATACCAGCTTTGCATTTCCCGTGCTGGAGGCCGGCAAGGAGATGCCCCGCCCCGCCGCCAGCGACTCCATGAGCATCCGCCAGCCGCGCCCGGCCCCGGACACACCTCCAATAATGGCTTCGACCGGAACGACTACGTCGCGCCCTTCCAGGGGTGAGTTGTAGAACGGCGCCCCCATCGGATCATGTCTGCGCCCTTGCTCCACTCCGTCCGTGCCGGCGGGAATGAGCGCACAGGTGATCCCCGGATTTTCACCCCGTCCGAGGAGGTTCTGCGGATCCTTTAAC
>CBDUBU010000465.1:0-2329 GCA_965365465.1 uncultured Rhodothermaceae bacterium | reverse complement strand
TGAGCCGGAGGGCGGGACCCGCTCCATGTTCTGGGGTCTCGGCTCGGACGGCACGGTCGGCGCGAACAAGAACTCCATCAAGATCATCGGCGAGGAGACGCCGTTCTACGCCCAGGGCTATTTCGTATATGACTCGAAGAAGGCGGGCGCCCGCACGATCTCTCACCTGCGTTTCGGATCAAAGCCGATTCACAGCACCTACCTGATTCAGCGCGCCAATTTCGTCGCCGTGCATCAGTTCGGCTTTCTGGAACGCTTCGACACGCTCGCGGAGGCCGAGGAAGGAGCCACCTTCCTGCTCAACAGCCCCCTGGGGCCGGATGAGGTATGGGATGAAATCCCGCGCTCGGTCCAGCAGCAGATTCTCGACAGGAAGCTCAGGTTTTACGTCATCGACGCCTACCGGGTCGCGCGTGAACTCGGCCTGGGCATCCGCATCAACACCCTGATGCAGACCTGCTTCTTTGCCCTGAGCGGCGTGCTGCCGCGCGACGAAGCGATTGCGCAGATCAAGGACGCCATCAAGAAATCCTATGGCAAGCGGGGCGAAGCGGTCATCAACATGAACTACGCCGCCGTAGACGGCGCGCTGGCGCATCTGCATGAAGTGCAGGTCCCCCAGAAAATTACCAGCAAGATCGAGAAACCGCCTGCCGTTCCCGCCGAAGCGCCCGACTTCGTGCAAAACGTTACGGCCCGCATGATCGCCGGCGAAGGCGACTTGCTTCCCGTCAGCGCCCTGCCCGTCGATGGGACCTATCCGAGCGGCACGACGCAGTGGGAGAAGCGCAACATTGCGCAGGAAGTGCCGGTCTGGGAGCCGGACATCTGCATCCAGTGCGGCAAGTGCGTGATGGTGTGCCCGCACGCCGTCATCCGCGCCAAGGTGGTCGAGGACCGGGATCTGAAAGGCGCTCCGGATGCCTTCAAATTCATCGAGGCCGGATGGCGCGAGCTTCCCGGCCAGCAGTACACCTTGCAGGTGGCCGTCGAGGACTGCACCGGCTGCAAGCTGTGCGTGGAGGTATGCCCCGCGAAGGACAAGCGCGACGTGAGCCGCAAGGCCATTAACATGCAGCCGCAACTGCCCATCCGCGAGCAGGAACGCAAAAACTGGGACTTCTTCCTGGAACTGCCGGAAACGCCGCGCTACAGCGCCGACGGCAGCGGCCTGAAATACACGAAGGTCAAGGATGTTCAGCTGCTCCAGCCGCTGTTCGAGTTCTCCAGCGCCTGCGCGGGTTGCGGTGAAACGCCTTATCTGCGGCTGGTCAGCCAGCTTTTCGGCGACCGCACCATCATTGCCAACGCAACCGGCTGTTCCAGCATCTACGGAGGCAACCTCCCGACTACGCCCTGGACGTTCAACAAAGAGGGACGCGGCCCTGCCTGGAACAACTCGCTTTTCGAGGACAACGCGGAATTCGGCCTCGGAATGCGCCTGGCGCTGGACAAACAGCAAGAATATGCGCGCGAACTCCTGAACCGCCTGCGCAAAGACATCGGCGACGGCCTCGCCGATGAACTCCTGAACGCCGACCAGTCGGACGAGGCAGGCATTGCCGTGCAGCGCGAGCGTGTGGAGAAGCTGAAGAAAGCCCTCTCCGGCAAGCGCGGCTTTGAGGCGACAGACCTGCTGAGCCTCGCGGAATCGCTCGTCAAAAAGAACGTGTGGATCATTGGCGGCGACGGCTGGGCCTATGACATCGGTTTCGGCGGCCTCGATCATGTGCTGGCGAGCGGCAACAATGTCAACGTGCTCGTACTCGACACGGAGGTGTACTCGAACACGGGCGGGCAGGCATCGAAGGCTACCGGCCTCGGTGCGGTCGCCAAGTTCGCGGCAGGCGGCAAGGCAACGCCCAAGAAGGACCTCGGTATGCTTGCCATGAGCTATGGTTACATCTACGTGGCGCAGATCGCCATGGGGGCCAACGAGAACCAGACCATCAAGGCGCTCCAGGAAGCCGAATCCTATGACGGCCCGTCGCTGGTCATTGCCTACAGCCATTGCATCGCGCATGGAATCGACATGGCAAAGGGGATGCACCAGCAACAGCTTGCCACGGACTCCGGTTACTGGCCGCTGTTCCGGTTCGATCCTCGCCTGAAAGACCAGGGCCGAAACCCGCTTCAGCTTGACTCGAAGGCTCCGAAGATTCCGCTCAAGGATTACATCTACAACGAAGCCCGCTACCGGATGCTGGCGCAGTCGCACCCGGAGGCAGCGGCGGGCTTCCTGAAGCAAGCACAGAAACTGGTTCAGGAGCACTGGCGAAAATACGAACAGATGGCATCCACCGGACCCGGCGGCGACGGCGCTCCGGCG
>CBDUBU010000464.1:0-2365 GCA_965365465.1 uncultured Rhodothermaceae bacterium | reverse complement strand
CGCCTGCGAACCCCACGCGCTTCGGGCGGCGCCGGGGCTGGTTTACGGCGAGTGAGGCGATCCCGCATCCGGCTCCTGATCCCAACCTGTCAAAAGACGCAGATCTCTGCCCTGCTCCTGTCATTTGCAGCCCGGCATCCTTTCAGCCGGCAGGTGAAATCCGTTCAACGGAGCAGTCCCGGCTTCCGCAGCAGGCCCGCGCCAGGGTAACGAAGTTGTGAAAAAACAGGGGCATAATGAAAAAGCGACGGCCGCAGGCTTTATCATTTAAGCAGCCTCTTACCCACGATCCTTATCCCGCCGGAAGCTACGGCTTTCAGGCAAGGCTACACGGGCCGCTCTCTTTAACGCAGCCTGCCCCTACTTTCGCATTCAGATAAAAAGACGCGCCCGGCTCCCCGGGCCGCATTCTTCGTCGCATAGATAGTCCTGCGGACACGCCGGCAGTCAAACGGGCCGCCCTGCTTTACATCCGGGCGTGAAGGCGCATCTGGAAACCTGTAGCACGAGAGGTGTCTGATGAGAAAGTTTACGGTCCTCTATGTAATGATCGCCTTTGCTGCCCTCTGGCTCGCCAGTTCTGACGCCGCGCGGGCCCAGGAAAGAGACTCCAGCGAAGCTTCAAAAGCGCAGTTCACGCCGGAGACGCATACGCTCATCAACGAGTTGGGGAGCGACCTGGTCAGGGAGAAAGACGCGGCAGGGCGCTACCGGGAGGTTGTCCAGCACAAGATGCAACTGGGAAAAGGGGGGGACGATGAAGATGCTGATGGGCGGTTTTTCCAACATTTCTTCCAGCCTGCTTCCGGACTGGGGTTAGATCCTGACTTTGAAGGCGTACTGGGCAACCGCTATATTGATGCGGTTAGCTGGGCGCGTGACAGCAACGATGATCTGACGTGGAGCGGCGCTGTTGAAAGGTATGATTACAGCGCCGAGGCAAAAGAAGATGCCTATCTCAGGCTGGGTCACGTGGCGCATCTGGTAGCAGACATGGCGCAACCGGAGCATACCCATCTTGAGCCGCACCCGCTTGGCGGCGGCGGCATAGAGCCGTGGGTTGCCGGTAATCCTGATGCGGCGCTTCCGTCGGCGGTGGGTTCTCTGTCGATACGAAGAGAAGCTACGATGGAGGCATTTCTCCGGGAGATGGCGGAGATCTCCTACAATTTCAGCAGTTTTCAGGGCGGCGCCTTACGGCGTGACGAAAACAATCCGATTGATTCGGATACGCAGCTGGCGCAGATGTTTGATGTTACGTTTGCGGAAGGCGCGTGGACGCTGCGAAACAAAGCGGCGGTTGATCCGGACAGAACCAGTCTGGGGCAATGGGATGGCGTACTCGTGGAGGCGATTCGTGGTCTGGATGATGACTGGCGGGAGAGCAATTCCGAGACGGGTTCGGGTCCTGCCGGTCAATATTTCATCGAAAAGCTCGACAAAGCCATTCCAGCGGTTTACTGGAATCTGCAGGGCCGAAAGGTTGACAATGCACCTGCGCGACATCACCTGGCGCGGATTATGGCTACTGAACTGATTCCTCCTGCCGTTGAATACATTGCCGGACTCTACGAGCTGTTCCACGACATCGTAAACCATCCGCCTTACGCAAAGCGGCTCAAGGCTACGCAGAACGGAATCACGCGCTACGACCAGGAATGGGAAGAGGTAGAAGGGGCCGGAGGGAGAGTGGCGCGTCGAGCCTTAAAAGACCTTACGCGCAACGACATGTTTGAAGTTGACCGGATCTTTGAAAGGGGGCAGCCTATCGAAATAGAAATAACCTTCTCGGAGCCGGTAGAAGCCGATGTGGAAGTTTCGGTCGGGGGCGAGCGGGTGAATGGCAGTCTGACGCCGAGCAATACCCTATGGAAAGGCTCCTTCACCCCCAGCGGCGCCAGGGGAATACAGTTCGTCAGCATCAGCGCCCGCGACAAGCACAATCATTACACGGGGCATCCGGAGGCCGGCGCGCGCAACTACGCGGGAGAGGTGCTCGATAGCAATCCGTCCACGCCGGCGAAGGCGCAAAAGACCATTCCCTACAACTGGGCAGGCTATGAACCGGGGGCCGACGAAATCCATCCGATCAAGTTTGACGGCGGGGCCATTGCCTATATCCTGGACCGCTCTTTCTCCATGGTCGGCGCCCCGCTCGCCAATGCGAAGCTGGCGGCAAACCAGGGCATCTCCCTGGCGAGGGAGGGCGATGCGCTGGCGGTCATCTCTTTCAGCAGTTTTGCTACGACGAACTTTGCCCTGACCCCGCTGGTTTTTTCCGCGATCGATCCTCCAACGCGATTGGCGGCGCAGGCAGCCGTTAACAGAATTTTTGCGAGCGGCGCTACATCCATCGGGGCGGGTC
>CBDUBU010000463.1:0-2378 GCA_965365465.1 uncultured Rhodothermaceae bacterium | reverse complement strand
GAAGACGGCAGTAGCCGAACTCGTAGAGCCAAACCAACTCGACCAGTTGCTGCACCCGCATTTCGAGGACATCACGAAGTACCGGGACAAAATCATCGGCAAAGGTTTGCCTGCCTCTCCGGGCGCCGCAGTCGGCCAGGTCGTCTTTACAGCCGATGAGGCCGAGCAGTGGAAAGCCGAAGGCAAGCAGGTCGTCCTGGTGCGCGTCGAGACCAGCCCTGAGGATGTGGGCGGCATGAACGCTGCGGAAGGCATCCTTACCTCACGCGGCGGCATGACTTCGCACGCAGCCGTCGTAGCGCGCGGATGGGGCAAACCCTGCGTGGCAGGCTGCGGCGACATCGTCATCAATTACAAGAACAAGTCATTCACGAACGGCTCCGTCACCGTCAAGGAAGGTGACTGGATCTCCCTCAACGGCTCGACGGGCGAAGTCATTCAGGGCAAGCAGCCCCTCGTTGCCGCTGAACTGAGCGGCGACTTCTCCACATTTATGGAATGGGTAGATGAGTTCCGCCAGATGCGTGTCCGCGCGAATGCAGATACGCCTCAGGATGCCACCAAAGCCCGCGAGTTCGGCGCACAGGGAATTGGGCTTTGCCGCACGGAACATATGTTCTTTGAAGGCGACCGCATCCTGGCTGTCCGTGAGATGATTCTCTCTTCTACGGAAGAAGAAAGGCGCTCGGCGCTCAAGAAACTGCTTCCTTATCAGAAGGAGGATTTCCGGGGCATTTTCAAGGCCCTGAACGGCCTGCCTGTTACGATCCGCCTGCTGGACCCGCCGCTCCATGAGTTCCTTCCGCACGATGAAGCCGGACAGAAACAAATGGCGACTCAGATGGGCGTTCCTGTGGAAAAGGTGAAGGCAAAGGTGGAATCGCTGGACGAGTTCAACCCGATGCTGGGCCACCGGGGCTGCCGCCTCGGTGTCACGCATCCGGAGATCACCGAAATGCAGTCGCGCGCCATCCTCGAAGCTGCCGTAGAACTCAAGCAGGAAGGCGTTGAGGTAATCCCCGAGATCATGGTTCCGCTGATCGGCACCGTCGAGGAATTCACCAACCAGAAGAACATCATCCGGAAAGTCGCAGAGGACGTTTTCGCAGAGAAAGGCGCTCGCATCGAGTATCTCATCGGGACAATGATCGAGATTCCACGCGCTGCCCTCCTGGCGGATGAGATCGCCCGCGAAGCCGAGTTCTTCTCATTCGGCACGAACGACCTGACGCAGATGACCTTCGGGTATAGCCGCGACGACGCAGGCACGTTCCTGCCCTACTATGTAGACCAGAAGATCCTGCCGGACGATCCTTTCCAGGCGCTCGACCAGCAGGGCGTCGGCCAACTCGTCAAGATCGGCACGGAGCGCGGACGCAGCACCAATCCTGATCTGAAGGTAGGGATCTGCGGCGAGCATGGCGGCGAGCCTTCTTCGGTAGCCTTCTGCTACAGAGTGGGCATGAACTACGTGTCCTGCTCGCCGTTCCGGGTTCCGATAGCGCGTCTGGCCGCCGCGCAGGCGCAGTTGAAAGACGAAAACGCTGGGACCAACGGGCAGCAAAAGGCCGGCGCAAAAGCCACCGCAGCTACGCCTGCCTGATCTCTGGTAAGCTGTACCAATGGCAATAATAAACGCGCCGCCTGCCAGGATTCGGCAGGCGGCGCGTTTTGTTTTGGTGGAAACCCGACAGAGCTTCGCTGTGCTTTACACGGAATAGGAGAAAGGTTCACCAACCGGCGCCCTTCGTCCGAAGAGCGATCCGGCACAGCAGCATATCAGCCGTCATGTAAAGGGTGCTCCCGTCGCCGCCGAAGGCGCAATTTGCCGTAGCCTGGCCGGTTTCAATCGTGCCCAGGTGCTTGCCTTCGGGGCTGAGAATGAGAACGCCGCCAGGTCCGGTTGCGAACAGATTGCCGTTCTGGTCAACGGCCAGTCCATCCGGAAGTCCCTTCCTGCCTTGCTTCGCATAAGGGGTTGCATCGAAGAATACGCGCCCGTTGCTGATGTCGCCATTTTCCGCTACATCATAGGCCATCCAGAGGGCGCGTTCAGGATCGGAATTGGCGACGTACAGCGTTTTCTCGTCGGGTGAGAAGGCTATCCCATTGGGAAAGGTCAATTCACGGGTGAGCAGCGTTAACGTTCCGTCTCTGGAGAGGCGGTAGACCCCATTAAAATCCAGTTCCTTGTTCGGGTCATCGTTCAGCCCCTTCAGGCCGTAGGGAGGGTCTGTGAAATAGAGATCCCCGTTCGATTTGAAGACGAGGTCGTTTGGACTATTGAGCCTTTTCCCCTCGTAGCGATCCGCCAGCACCTCTTTCGTGTAGTTCTCTTCGTTGAGTCGTACGATCTGGCGGTTGCCATGATCGCACAT
>CBDUBU010000462.1:0-2381 GCA_965365465.1 uncultured Rhodothermaceae bacterium | reverse complement strand
ACCGTCACGACCCGCAAGTCCTATGGCGGCGCCTACTGCGTCATGGCGTCCAAGCATCTGCGCGGCGACATCAACTATGCATGGCCGACCGCCGAGATCGCCGTCATGGGCGCGAAAGGCGCCACCGAGATCCTGTACGCCCGCGAGTTGAAAGGCGCAGGAGAAAAGGCGGCGGAGGTCATGGCCGAAAAAGAGCAGGAGTACGCCGAGCGCTTCGCCAACCCGTTCGAGGCCGCCCGGCGCGGTTATATCGACGATGTCATCAATCCGGTTCGGACGCGCTTCCGCATCTGCAGGGCGCTCGTCATGCTGGAGGGCAAGCAGGACAAAAACCCGCCCAAAAAGCACGGCAACATCCCCCTGTAAAGAACTTTCTTCAAAACGAATCCTGGCTATACAAGCATGGGCTGGCATAATATCGCTGCAGGAGACGGCATCGGGATCGCCATTGTGGGCATGAGTGTCGTGTTCATCGGCCTCCTTCTGATCGTTTTCTACATCAGCTCCATCCCCAGAATCTTCGAGCGCATGGACCGTGCGAAGCACGCGCGCGCTTCGGGTGCGAAAACAGCCGTGCGGGTTGCCGCTCCGGCGCCTGTCGACGACCTGGTGTTGATGGCGGCTATCGGATACGTGCTCCAGGCGGAACTGGAACACGAGCAGGCGCAGGATTACCAGCGGATCACGATCCAGCGCGACGAATCGCAGCAGGTCTGGTCTGTTGCCGGTAAGATGAGGACCCTTTCTACGAGACTATAATGCGGAAATACGAACTGACGATTAACGAAAAGGCGTTCAGCATCGCGGTTAAGAGCTTTTCCGCGAAGGAAGCCGAGTTGGAAGTGAACGGCAAGCCCTACAAGGTTCGCGTGGACGAGATCATCTCGGACAGCCCGATGCCTCTGCCGGCAAGCCGCCGCCCGGCGCCGGGAGCTACAGCGCCACGCGCGAGCGCTCCAACCCCTGCTGCGTCCGCGCCGACGGCGTCCGGGGGAGCCGGGAGTGTAACTGCGCCTATCCCCGGCCTTATCCTGGAAGTCCACGTCAAGGTGGGGGATACTGTCACTGCCGGCCAGGGGGTGCTGAAGATGGAAGCCATGAAGATGGAGAACGTCATCAATGCCACGGTAGGCGGCTCCGTCACAGCGATCCTGGTCAAGCCGGGCGATACCGTTACCCAGGGTCAGGAGTTGATGATCGTCGGATAGGCGGTCTGGATGGCGCGGCGGTAAAATCCTCATGAGAAGCCGGGAATCAGGTTTTTTCCCGAACGAGGAAGAGAAGCGCAGGGTAGTTTGGTCGGCGTCAGGCTGGCTTACCCTGCTTGCTAAACCGGAAATCAAAGAACCCCCGGCCTGTTATATAGAAGGTTGGTCCTACAATAGGCATAATGGAAACACTGTTCACGTTCTTATCCCAGAGTGGATTCTCGAATGTAACGTTCGGCAACATCATCATGATCGCAATCGGGTGCGTTTTTATCGCCCTGGCGATCATCAAGGACTATGAGCCGCTGTTGCTGCTGCCCATCGGGTTCGGCGCCATCGTGGGCAACCTGGCTGTGGCGCCGGGCATGAACCTGAGTGTTTACGACCATGGCAGCGTGCTGAGTTACCTGTATTACGGCGTGACCCAGGGCATCTACCCGCCGCTCATCTTCCTCGGCATCGGCGCAATGACCGACTTCTCGACGATGCTCTCCAATCCCAAACTGGTGCTGCTTGGGGCTGCCGCGCAGATGGGCATCTTCATTACCCTCATCGGGGCGCTGTTTCTCGGCTTCACGCCTGCCGAAGCCGGGGCCATCGGCATCATCGGCGGCGCAGACGGCCCGACGGCCATTTTCCTTTCGGCAAAGCTGGCGCCGCACCTGCTCGGCGCTATCGCCATTGCGGCTTATTCGTATATGGCGCTCGTCCCGGTGATCCAGCCGCCCATCATGAAGGCGCTCACGACGAAGAAGGAGCGCCTGATCCGCATGAAGCCGCCGCGTCAGGTCACGAAGCGGGAAAAGATTCTGTTTCCTATCGGCACGCTCGTCATCTGTGCCTTGATTGCCCCCGGTGCGCTCATCCTTGTCGGTATGCTCTGCTTCGGCAATCTGCTCAAGGAGAGCGGCGTGACCGAGCGCCTCGCCAACACCGCTCGCACGTCCATGATCGACATCGTGACCATCTTGCTCGGTTTCTGCGTCGGGGCGAGCACGCAGGCGCAGACGTTCCTTACCCCGGCATCGTTAAGCATCTTTGCGCTCGGTGCGGCCTCGTTCGCCGTCGCTACGGCGTCCGGGGTGCTCTTTGCGAAGTTTATGAACCTGTTCATCAAGGACAAGATCAACCCGCTCATCGGGGCGGCGGGGGTGTCGGCGGTGCCTGACTCGG
>CBDUBU010000461.1:0-2397 GCA_965365465.1 uncultured Rhodothermaceae bacterium | reverse complement strand
ACGGTTTTACACAACCCTTATGCGAGAGAGGATCCCCAGGCTTCAGCAATGCCGTGCGGCGCTATCCCGGTTTGCCGGATCGTTTCTCAGGAAGGCTCGTTGTTGCTCAACGCTTCGGAGGCGTCCGTTGCCTGCGCCGCCTTCTCGCCGGAGGCGGAAGTCTTTTTGTGTATGACCAGCAGCGAGGCCGCCGTGGCGAAGGCCAGGCGCTCGTGCTGTTTCGTGAAAGGCGAATACTCCATGCCCCACACCTCCGAGGCGCCCACTACGATCAGGTCGTGTCCTTCCCACGCTTCTGCAACGGCAGCTTCGACCGGCGCTGCGTGTTCGACGATCTTCAGCCGGACGCCATCCCTATCGAAGTCTTCGGCGGTTTCCGAAAGGCCCATGCGCGGGTCGTCCTCCCGGCGGCCGGGGGGGATCACGTGCAAAATGGTGACCTTGACGCTCGCGTGGATGCCGATGCGCCGGGCCAGTTCCAGCGCGCCCCGGTCGTGCGCGCCGCCGAAATACGGCACAAGCACGCTCCGCCAGGGCCGGAACTGACGGGCCAGGTAGATGGCTACGTCGGTCTGCGCGTCTTGCAAGACGGACTGCACCGGGTCGCTGTGGTTCTTTTCGCTCGACATCGGCGCGTGCCAGCCCATCAGCACCAGATCAAAGCGGTCCTTTTCGGAGAAGGAAACGATGCCTGCGCCAATGTCGGCGGCGGCGACGCAGACCGGCGTAACGGGAAAGTCTCCGGCGGCTTCAACGAGAGGGCGAAGCGGTTCCGGCACGCCCGCCGGCTCCGGGCAGTCGGCTTCCTCCGGAAGGCAATGCAGCGCCGTCACGCGCAGCCTCTCCGGCGGGGCCAGGGCGCGGGCCACGCGCAGCAGTTCCACGCCGGAGGAAGCGAGCGCAACAGGGATCAGCACCGCGTAAGGAGGCGCGCCGCCGGGCTGTGGTTGCTGAAAGGCATGACGCATGGGGCGGCCTCTACACGGAAAGGGTGAAACGGTCTGGCAAAGGTTTTTATGCTTCTCAACCAGAACCTACTGGCTGCGGCCTGTATTGTTGATAAGAAAGCTGTGAATAATGCACCCCGGAGCGGCGCTCGGGCAGGCAACGGATGCTCCGCGCCCGCCGAAATGACGCTTCGGGGTGGGACGTGCAGGGCGGCGCGGCAGCGCTGCTCGTCAGGATGACAGGGGCGGGGGTCTTTCGGGCGGCGCGGCTTTCCCGGCTTGCCGAACCGTTTCTCAGAGCCGGGGGGTGGGGTCGGAGAAGAGGTCTTGCGGAACCTCGGCGGGCGTCTCTATCGCGTTGGTGAGCAGGGCAAAGGGCTGTCCGACTGCTTCTTTGCGGGAAGCCATGTAAATCACCCCGGCGGGCGTCTCGAAGGCCTCGTAGCCCGTCCAGTCAAAGGCGCGGGCAGGACCTTCGGGGGGCATATTCTGGAGGATAAAGGCCCACCGGTACACCCGCCCGGTTTCCCGGTCCACGTACATCCAGTAGCGGTCGCCCGGCGTCAGGCCCACGTTCTGGAAGGAAAGCTGGATCACGTCGGTGTCGGCGCCTGATGAGTCGGCTACGTAGGTGCGTTCCACGCCGGGGTCCATCATCTTGACCGGCGCAAAGAGCCAGTACGTATCGTTGATGAAGCCGCTGTAGGCGCCCTGGAGCCGTTCGGCATTCGCTGCCGAGTCGAGCGGAGCGCCGTTCAGGTATACCTGCCCCTCGCGCGTGTCTACGTTGAAAAGCGCCACATACGCTGAATCCGCGCCTTGCGTCCATTCGAGGCGGTAGGCGCCGGTTTTCCGGTTCCACAGATGGCGGCGGCCCACCTCCTGCGTCCCGTCCCGCTCGAAGCCGAAGTTGAACCGCAGGTAGGGCAGCGCAGCCCAAGCCGCCGGGCCGCCCATCGTTTCGTAGACCTGCATGGCGACCGAATCGGCGCGGGTTTCGAGCGGCGGCATTGCCGCCGCGCTGTCGGCCTGCGGGCCGTTCTCGTCCGGGGCGCAGCCGGCGGCGGCTGCAAGCAAGACCGAGTAGACAAACAGCCGCGATAATCTGTTGAGACGCATGGCGCATTCCTCCGGGGTATGGTGACGGGCCTGTTGCCGCGATGGTCCGGACAAAATAGGGAATCCGTAGAACAAAGGAGACAGTCTCTGGTTTTGTTTGAAGCCTCCGTTCAACCCCGGTTCCAAGCCATGAACCCTGACCGCTTCGCTTCTGCAAAAACCCTGGCCGTGTTCCTGCCGGTCTTTTGCCTGCTGTGCGCCGGCGACGCGCTGGCGCAGAAGCCTGGCGCGGCGGAAGAGAGAATTGAATCGGACAATCCGTACGGCAGTGGCATGGGGCTGGCTATCCTGCTGACCAACAGCGGGTTCGCACTTGGAGGATATTACCGCC
>CBDUBU010000460.1:0-2417 GCA_965365465.1 uncultured Rhodothermaceae bacterium | reverse complement strand
CGGGAGACGGGATTCGAACCCGCGACCCTCAGCTTGGAAGGCTGATGCTCTACCATCTGAGCTACTCCCGCTTTACGCACGCTTCCGGTTTCTTACAACACCCGAAGCCCTCGTAAAACAAAATCACTTTATGTGGGCAGGGGAGGATTCGAACCTCCGAAGGCTTAGCCAACAGATTTACAGTCTGCCCCCTTTGGCCGCTTGGGTACCTGCCCTGAACGGGAAACAAAATTATGCTCAAGCTTTGCGAAGGTGCCCTCGTAAAGCAAGAATTTCAGATGAAGAGCTGGCGGAGGGACTCGAACCCCCGACCTGCTCATTACAAGTGAGCTGCTCTACCAACTGAGCTACGCCAGCTTAAATGCAGACAAACAATGTAAGGATTCCTGAATACGCTGTCAATGACTTCTGGCGTGAAGGGTCGATGAACGCCGTTCTAACCCGGCAATCAGGGTCTCGCCCGCAGATGCCGCTACGGCTTCCTGAAAGGCTATGCTTTCACGAGCGAAACAGCAAGGCTTCCCGCAACCGGTTCGGAACAGAACAGGCAGTTGTTCTCTGTTACGCTGTCGCCTTGCGTTCTTCAAAAATCGGTTCTTCTCCGTAGAGCACCGAACCCGCAGTCACGCGGCATTTGGCAATTTCCGGGTGGGAGTGTATGTCGAACATGATGTCCAGCATGGTATCCTCCATCACAGCCCGAAGCCCCCGCGCCCCTGTTCCCAATTCACGCGCCCGTTGGACGACTGCTTCGAATGCTTCTTCATCGATCAGCAACTCTACCCCATCCATTGCAAACAACTTCTGGTACTGCTTGACCAGCGCGTTTTTCGGCTCGGTCAGGATGTTTTTCAGCGCATCGTCGGAGAGAGCATGGAGCGCCGTAATGACCGGCACGCGCCCGATGAATTCGGGGATCAAGCCGAACTTGAGCAGGTCGTCAGGCTCGACGTGCTGAAAAATGTTGGGGTCGTTTTTATCCACCTTTCGCTGCGCACCGGCAAAAAAGCCGATAGTGCTGGTCGAAAGCCTGCGGGCGACGATTTCATCCAGGCCGTCGAAGGCGCCCCCGCAAATGAACAGGATATTTCGCGTGTCGATATTGATGAGGCTCTGCTCGGGATGCTTGCGTCCGCCTTTGGGGGGAACTCCGGCTACGGTGCCTTCCAGTATTTTGAGAAGCGCCTGCTGAACCCCCTCGCCAGACACGTCTCGGGTGATGGAGGCATTGTCTCCCTTGCGGGCAATCTTGTCGATCTCGTCGATGTAAACGATGCCCCGTTCAGCCCGCTCCACGTTAAAATCAGCGGCATGCAACAAATGCGCGAGAATGCTCTCGACATCTTCCCCTACATAGCCGGCCTCCGTCAACGCTGTTGCGTCGGAGATGGAAAATGGAACGTCCAGGATACGCGCCAGGGTGCGGGCCAGCAGGGTTTTGCCGGTGCCTGTCGGCCCGATCAGCATGATGTTCGACTTCTCCAGTTCAACATCTTCGTAATCATGCAGGTATTCGTTGGCGTCGATCCGTTTATAGTGATTATAGACCGCCACCGAAAGCGCTTTCTTGGCGCGATCCTGACCGATAACATACTCGTCCAGGGCATCCTTGATATCGTGCGGAGTAAGCCGTCTTCGGTGTGAAGATGCACGCCGGGGGGAGTTGGGCATACTTTGCTGATGCGCAGCCATATCACTCCGCACAATGCCCGCTGCGTCATGAATGCATCGGTCGCAGATGTACACATCCGGGCCGGCCACCATAGATGTCACTTCATGCGCCGTCCGGCCACAAAAGGAACAACGTATTACTTCGTCTCCTCTTCGATTTGCCATATTATCAGGAGTATAGCCAGTGGCTAAAAATGAAATGAAGCGCCAGCCCGCACCCGACGAGGTGTTGGCTAATGGTAACTATATCGCACCTTTTACGCAACAACTTAAATCAGCCCGGTAAGCGCGTGACTAAAGATCTGTTTGTGCAGAAAAACGATCTGTAGCCGGTGCTGTATTTTCCCAGCGCGAAGAGCCGCTGCCTGCCGAGTGCGTCTACTGCCAACGACGGCTGGCTCTTTCAGTTCTGCGCCTCCTGCATATTACCAAAACGTTCACCAGATGAACTACCTGCAATCCCTCCCCCCTCGCTTCGTTGCCCGACTTGAAGAAATCATTCCTTCAGATCGGTACGCTGCCGTCGAAGCCTCGTTCCGCCTTCCACGCGCTGCCGGGTTCCGTGTGAACCTGCTCAAAGCCGAGCGAGAGCCTGTGATTGAGGAACTCAAGCAGTACGGTCTTCATCCCCGACCTGTATCCTGGTATCCTGACGCCTTCCAGGTTGACCCGGAGGAGCGTGAGGCATTGCTCACTTCACAGGCATACAAGAAACAGCAGATCTACGTACAAAACCTGTCGAGCAT
>CBDUBU010000459.1:0-2418 GCA_965365465.1 uncultured Rhodothermaceae bacterium | reverse complement strand
GGGCGGCCGGATTTGAACCGACGACCCTCTGCTCCCAAAGCAGATGCGCTACCGGACTGCGCCACGCCCCGAGACTGTAAAGGCATCTGGAACGGCAGGTCTGGAAGGCAGCCGGGGGGGCCTCCGGACCTCGTTCTTCACTCATACACGCGCGGCGGCCTTCAACTCATCCTGCACGCTTTCGGCCAGCACCATCTTCTGACGGAACCGGTACTGCCCGTTCTCTTTCTTCTCCGCAACAACAATCTTCACCATCTTGTTGGCTACGGCGTTCTTGTTACGGTCGGTGCGCTGGTTTTTACTAACCTTTGCCATGACTATTTCGTCTCTTTGTGGATGGTATGCTTACGCAGCACGGGGTTGTATTTCTTAAGCTCGAGGCGGCTCGTCGTGTTGCGCCGGTTTTTCATCGTCGAGTACCGGGACGTGCCGGGCGCTTCCGTGCATTCAAGGATCACCTTGATCCGATTGTCTTTACCCTTTGCCATGATGTTCCTACTCTCCTTCTAAAAGCAAGATTCCGCCCGGCGTCAAACCTTTACGCCTTGCTTGCGGGCTTTTCTGAGCACCGCGCTGATTCCATTCTTGTTGATCGTCTTGATCGTTTTGGCCGAAACGCGCAGCGTGATCCAGCGGTCTTCCTCCGGAATGTAAAAACGCTTCTTCTGCAAGTTGATCTCGAAGCGGCGTTTTGCCTTGTTGTGCGCGTGGGACACATGGTTCCCGAACATGGGGCCCTTGCCCGTCAAGTCGTCCTTCCGTGACATCGTTTTATCCTCTTCTTATCGTGCCGGCCCTTCGGCTCCGACAGCGCGTGCAGAATGCCTAGATAGAAAAAGCCGCTCGTGCGGCTCAAGCTCGATAAGATACATACACCGAGCCTGAAAATGCAAATAGCCGTCCTGCCCGTCGCAGTGGATCTTTCAGCCGAAACACCCGCTTATAAGTCGCACAGCCTGCAAAGATTCTTTAAGAATGTGTGGATGCCGAAAACGCGCCGGCTGCGACAGGGTCCCCTGCCTTCCGGTTCACCCCTGCTGCTGCGCCGCGTCTTGCAGAATCGGCTCAAAATAGTGCAGGATGCCGAGCTTCAGCAGTTTCTCCTGCTGCGCCACGGGCAGCCGGGGCATGGCGGGAACGACTTGTTCCCAGATCCGCTTGCCCTCTGCGTCTACGCCCGGACTCTGATACAATCCGAGCGTCTCAAAGGCGCAGCAGGCGCCTTCCATGATCAGTTCCTGCTTGGACTCCTTGCGCAGCTTTGGTTTGTACCCTTCGCCGCGCGACTGGATGCCTATGAGGAAAAGAATCGACTCGATGCCAGGCTCGCGCTGAAAACGGGCGCTCAGCCACGCCTGCACCTTGCGCCACCGGGCATCGAGTTCGGCGTCCTCAATCTCCAGGATCTGCGCGATCACGTCGCTCATGCCACGTCGCCCATCCACTGGTCGGCTTCAAGGAGTAATGCGTTGTGATGGCGGTGGAGGAGCCGGACCACGATACTGCCGAGGGTGCGGGCGGCGCTGCCTTTCGGCTGGCCGGAGACCAGTCCCGTTATCCAGGTTGATCCCTTTTCCAGCACCTCGATGGCCTCGGTGAGCGCAAACCACCAGGAACGCGATGCCTCGCCCGGCGGCATCTCCGGGAAAGCGCACAGGTCGAGCATTTTCTCGCCCTGCAGGCTGAGAATTTCTCCAAGGGCCGCAATGGTCGTTTCGAGCGTCCCGATCATCTCCTGCAACTTTTCACCCTGCGCCATTGAAATGGCGGCGCGGGCCACCTGCCGCTCGCAAGCCAGCGTGCGGCGAAGCGCCTGCAAGGACGAGACAGCTACCGACTGAAAGACCATGCCCTCCGCCTGGCTGTGTTTTGCCAGCGAGCGCACCCGTTCTGCGTAAGGCAAATGGTAACTGACAGGCTCCATCTTCTCGTTGCCGCCTTGCGAGCCGGCTTTCACACCCTGCCATTGTTTGATTCTATCCTTCGAGGCGTTGCCGGCGGCGCGCGCCGCACGGCTCGATCTATGAATCGTTATCGGTTTATGCATACCGTAAACGTATATATTCCTGTATATTGTATAAAACGGGAGCGACAACGGCGCGCCTGCACAGAGGTTCCGCACCCCTCTCACAGGCCGTCTTGCGCCCATATGTTTTTCTTTCAGGGTTTCAACGTCAGAGGTTGAGGTTCGATCCCGAACTGTTACAAAGCTGTGACGGGGCTAGGGCCGGCGGGAGCCCGGGTCGAGCTGCTGCAGCATGGCATCGAGCAACTGCGCAGCCTGGGCGGGCGTGATCTTGCCTCCCCGAAGGGCCACGCGCACCGTTTCGGCGCTCATGGCTACATAAGCAGGCCCCAGGTGCGGCAGATGCGTTCTGATGCTTGCCATGTGGCCGGCAACGGTTTCACCGTCTCCGC
>CBDUBU010000458.1:0-2421 GCA_965365465.1 uncultured Rhodothermaceae bacterium | reverse complement strand
AGTAATGATGCGCCGTCCCCAGAATGCCCGCCATGAAGACCAGCCCGACGATGACGTAGAGCCACTTCTCCATCACCTCCCGGTCTACTCCTGAGAGGCGAATGAGCAGGTAGGCCAGCAGGCTGCCCTGGATCATCTCCCAGACACCTTCCACCCAGAGATGCACTGTCCACCAGCGATAGAAAATGCTGACCGTGTAGTTGTTGAACGTGATGAGGGCGGGCAGATAGAGCAATGCCGAGAGGGCCAACCCTGCCACCAGAACCGCCTCCGTCGTCGTCCAGCGTCCCGACTTGCGAATCGTCATAACGATGTTATACAGGAACATCAGCATCACCGCCACGATCACCAGCTTGAGCGGAAAGGGCTGTTCCAGCAGCTTGTTCCCTTCCGTCCAGCCGAACATATAGCCCACGACGGCCGTCACGCCCATCAGCGTCCACGCGACGAGTTGCACGAGGGCCAGCTTCACGCTGTAAAGTTCAGTCCGCGACTCCTCCGGGACGACATAATAGGCTGCTCCCATGAACCCGGTAAGCACCCAGACGATGAGCAGGTTCGTGTGGATTGCCTTGACTTTGTCGAACGACAGCACGTCGATCAAGGGGTCGGGACCGAGGTATTTGACGGCCGAAAGCAGACCAAAGACCATCTGAAGGCCGAACAGGCACACCGCCACGGCGAAGTACCAGTAAGAGACGGACTGGGAGCGGTAACGCATAAGCGAGCGGCGTTATTGTAGCGTGAGAAGGTAAGCGACAATGTTATTGACCTGATCCGGCGTAAGCGACGTTGCGTAGTGTGACGGCATCATCGAGACGCCGTCGGAGGAATAAAGCTCGCCCGGCAACAGGTAGACGCTGGGTGTGAGAATCGACTCGCGGAGGTAGCCTGCGGCATCGGTCGCTGAACCGTTGTAGTCCGGGTTGCTCACACGCTGGCCGGCCAGCGTCGCCATGCCGGCCAGCGACGGCCCCGCGAGGTTCACGCCCGGCGCTGTCGAGTGACAGGCAAAGCAACTGGCCGTGCCCGAACGAAAGATTGCCTCCCCTTGCGCAATAGGATCGGAGGAAGCAGCCTCCGGGTTGGCAGGCTTGCCCACGTTGGTGCCCGGAATCGAGGCGCCGGAGACGAGGATCGACCGAGGCGGCCAGCCGTTCGTATTGATCTTGCTCACCCAGTCCAGAAATGCGATCACATGATCGATTTCCTGGTCGTTCAGGTCCGGCGTTGGCATCAGCCGCCGATCCTTCTCTTCCGAGTAGAACCGCGATGGATCGCGCAGGAAGGCTTTCAGGTAAGCCGCGCCACGCTGCTGCGTGATCTGGGTAAGGTCTGGAGCGTAATAGGCCCCTTCTCCCAGCAGCGTATGGCAGTTGATGCAGTTGTTCCGGTGCCAGATGTGCTTGCCTTCGATCACCTCTGGCGTAATGGCATCCGCGTTGGTAAGCTCCCCGAACTGGCGATGGCTGTCGATCGTCAGCAGGATAAAGATGAACGCGAACAGGAGGGTGCCCACGAAAAAGAAAAGACGGGTGTGGCGCTTGGTCATGGCAGGCGGTTTACGAGGAAGGAAGAGATGGAGGGCGCAGAAACGCCCATCCCCGTATGTGATTAAATCTAAACGCCGATGGCCGACCAATTGGCAATCGAGATCCACCCGGTGTAGAAAATCGACACAAGCATCAGCGCCAGCACAACCAGGCTGAAAATCTTGAGCGCGGTGACATAGAGTGAGGATCTGGCAGCATCCGGCATGGCGTTTGGCTCAGAAAGGTGGGAGGAGTAAAACATCCAGGTGCATACCACCGGCAGCGGGCGGCTACAGGAAGAAACTGGAAGCGCTTTTTAAAAGCTGTAATCCTTTTGAGAAAAACTTGTAACGTTCGCTGCAGCGCCGGGGGTTCTGATGGCGTAGACCCTCCGGCATGAACCGGGGCCTTATATCTTTCGGATCTGACTGGAGAGTGTTATGAACTTTGATCGTTTATTTCAGCGCGTTTCAGGGCTTCTGATACCGACGACCAGCGGATAGACCCGCATCGGGAGCCGCCCAGGCCGGGATCGATTGTTTCGGAGTCTCGCACAGCTTTGCAGTACTACCGAGTTCAGGACATACTCTAGACTTGGAGGGCCGGGACAAAGCCGCCATCGAAATCGAGGATATAACCACTGAACTGCTAGATTTGCTGAACCATGCAAACCGGCTGCCAAAGGCGCTGTGGAGATAGACTATGGCGTGCTCCCGGACTTCAGGCGGCGCGGCCTTGCAACAGAGGCTGCACGGGGGCTTGTCGCCAATGCCTTCGGGTATGCGGGCGTGAACCGGGTCGCCGCCGAAACGCTTCCTGAACTCCAGCCCTCCATCCGGGTCATGGAAAACTGTGGCTTTCAGTACACAGGAGTGGGTTCTGAGGCGGG
>CBDUBU010000457.1:0-2466 GCA_965365465.1 uncultured Rhodothermaceae bacterium | reverse complement strand
GGTGGTGCGGCGGGTTGCCTTGCCTCTCCTTTTGAGACGCTCCCTTCTTGCTGCTCCTTTGACTATTGCGCTATAAAGCGCGGTTTAAATTTCTCCGTGTTAGATGAGAAAAATTGCGAATTCCGAATAAGATCTAAGATCCGAGCCGCCAACAAAAATGTGAATCACAGAAAAGAAAGAGATCTGTTACCTTACCTGCAACGAGAAATCCACTCTCCTCTTTCTATCCCTTCCGGACAGAAACACTCCCTCCGTTGCTCACCTGATTGGCTTCGTTATAATAACGCTCGACAGCCTTTTCAAACAAATCTAAAAAGCGACGGGCCTGCAACTCCATACTATATTCTCGTTCTGCTTTCTCCCGCGCATGGCAGCGCATTTTCGCGTGACGCTCATGGTCTTCCAGAACCCAGGTAATGCCGCGAGCCAGATCCTGCGTCTCATAAGGCTGCGCAATATAACCATTTTGCTGGTGATCAATGATGTCCGGCACGCCGCCAATGTTGAATGCTACGGCAGGAGTCCCGCAAGCAAGGGCCTCGATGATGATGGTGGGGAGATTCTCCTGGTAGGAAGGCGCAACCAGAATGTCTGCTGCTCCATAAAGGAGCGCCAGCGAAATATCGTCATAGAGCCGTCCCAGAAACCGAGTCTTGATGCCGGAATCTTTCATGTTTTTCGGCTCAGAAAATCCAAAGACAACTAGTTCAACCTTTTCTCCCCATCCTGCTGCGCTCATGTGCTGTAACGCTTCCAGCAGCAAATGAAACCCCTTATTATGATGGTTTGTCCAGGCCCCGAAAAGCACAATCTGTTTGTCGTGAGGCAGACCGAGCAGGTCTCTCGCTGCCCGTTTATCTACCGGACGATACCGGTGAATATTGATCCCATTGGGAATAACTTCTATCGGGCGATCTTTGAAAAGTGAGCTTGCACGGGCGCTCTCCGCAAGCCATTTGCTCGGTGTTGTAACCGTAAGGTCAAGATCCTTCCATGCTTTGGCTTTTCGCTGCCAGACCCGGCGTGAGAGATCATTTTCCTTATCGCTTGCCAGAATAGGACATGACCCGCAGGAAGCCATATACCGGTTGCAACCGTGACTGTGAATGCATCCCCCCGTAAATGCCCACATATCATGCAGCGTCCAGACAATTGGCTTTTTAAATTTCGGAAGCGTTTCAATTCGCACGAATGCATCCTGAATCCAGTGTAAATTAATTACGTCAGGATGCATCTGCTCCACAGTTGAAAGCAACGTATCCGGCAACCAGTTTACATAGAACAGTTCCTTGCGCTTTGGATAAGATCTGAGCGGAAACTTGTCCAGAGCAGGCCGTCGTTTCATAAACGATCCTGTCAGCTTGGATTGAGCAAGCACATGAACGTCATCATTATCTCCTTTGCCCTGATTCATTCGCTGCAGCAGCATTTCAGCGGAAACGCCTGCCTGCTTTAGTCCTTGCTGCAGCCTCCCCGCAGCGCCGCCTGCGCCTCCTTCCGGATAAGTGCTCAAAACCAGTACTTTCATTCGCCGGCTACCTGTCACGCGATAATAGATTTGATTTGACAAACGGTGAAACAATCAGATGATACTTAATCTATTACAAAAACAAATGGTTGGCTTGCTCCTTTAAACAGTACAAGTGGAGAACATAAATCCCTTTACTACAACCAGAGGAGGATTCGAATTAGCGCTAATGGACATCAATCATTTCCTCTTAAAGTATAGTAACCTATGTAAACCTTTGACCGATCATACCTGCCCGTACAAACATGGCAAACAAGAGGATTGGCCTCGTAAAGCCTTACGGTCAGGGTTGTTGCAGCAGCGACACCGAAAGCAATATTCTCCATTGGATCTTAATCAATTTTGCCTGCTGTTCGGATGTAGGGCAGAGATCGGCTCCTGTGAAAAGGGGTAATCTTGTAATCACCCCTTGAGGTTTTGTATTCTATCTTTCCAGAATATGTGCATCAGTATCATATATTTAAGGCATTGCTCCACGCCTCCGTCCATCATGCGGAACCTCCTGCGTGCTGTCTTCTGGATAGTTTTATTTACCGGGCAGTGCCTCTCGCTTGGATCTACCGTTGCCTCCCCCTTCAGACCAGTTACAGACGCTTCTAACGCTGTAGCTTTATTTGAAGACAGTTCCAGAACCATTTTTGCAAGCTCGTATGCGCTCTCAGCGATCAGGACCAAAGTCGAAGCAGGCGCTGAGCCGTGGAGCAGCGCCTACCGCGACCTGATCCGCGACGCCAACAGCGCCCTCTCGAAAGCGCCCCGCAGCGTCGTCGATAACGGCGGCCCGTCGCGGGATATTTACGATCAGCACCACTACGCCACAGACCTGCCCGGCCTCGACGGCTCTAATCGCGACGACTACAGCGCCGCCGGCAGCATGAGCGGCTGGATCCGGGACCTGGCCATGGCCTACGCCTTCACGGGCGAGGACCGCTACGCCG
>CBDUBU010000456.1:0-2470 GCA_965365465.1 uncultured Rhodothermaceae bacterium | reverse complement strand
CGCGTGGTGCGCAGCGAGCGGATGTGCTCGTCGCAGTCGTGCCAGTTGCGCTCGCTAAAGACGTAGGGGCGGCCCGGCGTAGTCTGATCGGTAAAGATCGGGCGGAGGCTGCGGCCCTGCATCTGCTCGGGCGGGGCAATGCCGGCCAGGTCGAGCCAGGTGGGGGTCAGGTCGATCACGCTGGTGAGGCTGTCGTAGGAAAGGCCGGGCCGGATGACGGCAGGCCAGGAAAAGATCAGCGGCGTGCGCACGCCCGCGTCGTAGACGGTTCCTTTGGCGCGGGGGAAGGGGGCGCCGTTGTCGCTCAGGAAAACGGCCAGCGTGTTCTCGCGCAGGCCGCGCCGGTCCAGTTCGGCCATGAAGCGCCCGATCTGGCCGTCCATGCGGCTGATCTCGTCATAGTACTGCGCCAGGTCGGCGCGGGTCTCCGGGGTGTCGGCGAGGTAGGGGGGGACGATGACCGTGGCCGGATCGTGCGGGTTTTCAATGGTCTCGTCCTGGTAAGGCCGGTGGGGATCGCTGAAGCCGACCCAGAGGAAGAACGGGCGGTCTGCCGCTGCGTCGAGAAAGGCGGGAAAGGCTTCGCTCAGTTCCGGGCTGTACCAGTCGAACTGCGCGTCGGCGTGCGGGCCGTAGTGGGTTTTGAGCATATGGCCGGTAAAGTACCCGGCCTCCCGGAGGTACGAAGGCGCGATGCGCGTTCCCTCCGGCAGCGGCATGTGCAGATCCTCGGCGCCCGTCTGGTGGGGGTAAAGACTCGTCAGGATGCTGATGCGGGACGGGCTGCACTGGGCCACCGTCAGAAAGGCCGACGTGACGCGCAGGCCATCTGCGGCCAGCCGGTCGATATTCGGCGTGCGGATGGCCGTGTTGCCATAAGCGCCGGAATCCTGCCACCCGGCATCGTCGGCGATAAAGACGAGGATGTTAGGACGCGCGGCGGCTTGGGCGTGGAGAGCGGCAGGGCCCTGCACGAAGAGCCACAGCAGCAGCAGGCAGGCGGAAAGGAAGGAGGGGTTCATGGTCCGGGCGGCAGAGGGCGGCAGAGGGCGGCAGAGGGCGGCAGAGGGCAAGATAAGCAAAGCAAGGGCGCGGCGCCGCCCCTGTTTCAAGAGGCCCGGCGCGGCTGACGAGCAAGCGCCGCCGGCTCTCCGCTCATGCGCCACCCCGGCGCCTGTCATCCTGGGCGGGCGCGAAGCGTCCGGGTCATTCAGCGTGATCGTTGAGGGTCTGGTCCCATAAACGGCGCTCCTCCTGTTCTTCCTCCCAGGCGTCCGGGTCTGCCTTGAGGGCTGCAAACGATTCATGGAAGGCCTGGAAAAACCGCTGCTTTTCCCATGCCTCGGCGAGCAGATCCACCGCGCCTGTCATAGACACGTTTCTATCCTCGGCGACTTGCCGGAGAACGCCATGCGCCCGTTCGCTGACCCGCACTGTTGTGGCGCCCATTGCTCTGTTTCCCTGTAGGATTGGACTGTATATGAATCCGTATACATCTTGTATACGATCCTGTTTCAGGAGTAGATAAAGCGCAAACCGCCCACCTCTGCTAGAGCATCTCCCGCAGCATGGCCCGGTCGTGCTCGTCGAGGGCGCTGAGGATGAGGTGGCCCATGCGGTCGCGCTTGGTGCGCAGGTAAGGCTCGTTGACCTCGTTCGGGGCGATCTCGATAGGCACGCGGTCCACGATTTCGAGGCCGTAGCCGCCCAGGCCGATCCGTTTCGTAGGGTTGTTGGTCATCAGGCGCAGCTTGCGCACCCCCAGGTCGCGCAGGATCTGGCAGCCGATGCCGTAGTCGCGGTGGTCCATCTTGAAGCCGAGCGCTTCGTTGGCCTCCACGGTGTCAAGGCCCTCTTCCTGAAGCTTGTAGGCCCGCAGCTTGTTGAGCAGCCCGATGCCGCGCCCTTCCTGCTTCATGTAGAGCACGACGCCGCGCCCGGCCTGCTCGATGCGCTGCATCGCCAGGGCAAGCTGGTCGCCGCAGTCGCAGCGCTTGGAGCCGAAGATGTCGCCCGTGACGCACTGCGAGTGGACGCGCACCAGCACCGGCTCGTCTTCCTCCCACGCGCCTTTGACGAGGGCCAGATGCACCTCTTCGGTGAGCACTTCCTCGTATGCGATGAGCCGGAAGTCGCCGTAGAGGGTTGGCATATGCACCTCCACCGCGCGGCGGACCAGCTTCTCGGTGCGCATCCGGTAGGCGATGAGGTCTTTGATGGTAATCAGGCGCATGTCGTAGCGCCGGGCCAGGCCGAGCAGTTCGGGGACCCGCGCCATGGCGCCGTCGTCGCTCATGATTTCGACGAGCACGCCGGCCGGTTGCAGCCCCGCCAGGCGGGCCAGGTCTACGGCGGCTTCGGTGTGCCCGGCGCGGCGCAGGACGCCGCCGCGCTGCGCCCGCAGCGGGAAAACATGGCCCGGACGGGCAAACTCGGAGGGACGCGCCTTCGGATCGGCCAGGGCGCGGAT
>CBDUBU010000455.1:0-2472 GCA_965365465.1 uncultured Rhodothermaceae bacterium | reverse complement strand
CTCCCGATGCTCCAGCAGGGCCTGCCGGTTCCCGATGCCTACAAGCAGGAGTCGCCCGGCTCCGACTCGGACCTGAACGCCTACGATGCGGTCTATTATGCTGGCGACGCGAACGCGGGGTCCAAAACCATCGCCATCAACCTGCCCAACGACGAGGAAGTGCAGCTGCAAAAAGGGACGCGGCGCCTGCAACTCAAGAATTCGATGCGCGCCAAGTTCGATGAGATCCTGATGCCGATCTCGGAAGCCCTCATTGCGCCGGATCAGCGCGCGCACGTCACGTTCGATGCCTTTTTCGCCAACACCATGTTCCATGAAGTCGCGCACGGCCTGGGCATCAAGAACCTGGTGAACAGCTCAGGAACCGTCCGCGAAGCCCTGCGCGACCACGCCAGTTCCATGGAAGAAGGCAAGGCGGACGTGCTCGGCCTGTACATGGTCGGCGCGCTGAAAGAGGCAGGCGAACTGGACGTGGACCTGCTGGATCACTACGCCACCTTTCTCGCCGGCATCTTCCGTTCGATCCGTTTCGGCGGCGCGAGCGCCCACGGACGCGCCAACCTGGTCCGCTTCAACTACTTCAAGGAGCGTGGCGCCTTTACCCGCGACGAGGCAACCGGCGCCTACCGCGTTGACCTGGAAAAAATGCAACAGGCCGTTGATGCCCTCTCGGAACAACTGCTCCGGCTCCAGGGCGACGGCGACTACGACGCGGTCGCTGCCTTTGTCGCGCAGTATGGCGACATGGACGCGCAGCTGAACGAAAGCCTGGCTCATCTGGAGGAAAAGGGCATTCCGGTGGATGTCGTTTTTGAACAGGGCCTCTCCGTGCTGGATCTGCCCGGCTCGAATGCCGCGCCCGAGGGAACGAGATAACCGCATCCTTGAACAGACGACGCCGCCGGGGTTCAGAAATCGCCCGCGCGAAGCCGGCCTCCTGCAACAGGAGAGAAAACGGCCTCTCTTGTGCCGTCATTATTACAAAACGCGGCGACCCGCGCCGCAAGGGAGGCGTTACAGGGTTTTTTAACCTTCTCTGAAAAACAACTGACGAGGCTTCCTATGACCGGCAATTTCCTCGTTTACCTGATGGGCTACCTCATCATGATCGTAGGCGTCGGCTATGGTATGCACGCCGCCGGCCTGGGTCAGAAGTGGATCATCGCGGTCGTGCTTGTTTTGCTGGGCCTGGGCGTCGTGTACGCGCTTTCCAGATCCCAGCGGGACAGCAGCGCCCCGAAGTGAGGCCGCCCGGCTGCCGCCGCAGAAGAAAAGTGGGTTCGTGACCGGAGCGGGAGGCGCCATGCCTCCCGCTCTTGTTTTTTGAAGGATTTCCCGCTTACTTGCAGATCCGGCAGGACGACGGATAGGGGGCCGGTCTTTTTGAAACGTCCTTTACCGTATGAAGCGTCCTGCGCGAGCGCCCACCCCTGAAAGCAAAACCCTTACGCAATGAAGTCGCTGGCAGCAATCCGGTTGTGTTTCCTCTCCGGCTGGTTGATGATGATCCTTTTTGCCGGCAGGCCGGCTCCGGCGTCGGCGCAACCCGCTGACCGGCCCAACATCCTCTGGATCACGACGGAAGACATGAGTCCGGCGCTGGGGTCCTACGGCGATGCCGAGGCCCGCACGCCGGTCCTGGACCGGCTGGCCGCCGAAGGAATCCGCTACACGCGGGCCTATGCCTCCGCCCCGATCTGTTCCCCCGCCCGATCCGCCCTGATCACCGGCATCCACGCAACCTCGCTCGGCACGCAACACCTGCGCTCGCTCCTTCGCATCCCCGACGCTATCCGCACCCTTCCGGAACTCCTACGCGAGCAGGGATACTACACCACCAACAACGCAAAGACCGACTATAACTTCGACCCGGAAGGCCGCTGGGATGAAAGCGGTTCGGAGGCCCACTGGCGCGGACGCGCCGAAGGCCAGCCGTTTTTCAGCGTGTTCAACTTCATGACCACACATGAGGGACCGGCGAACCAGGAAGGCGAGGAGGTTCTGGAAGGGCTGTCCGAACGGCACGACCCTGCCCGCGCCGAACTCCCTCCCTACTACCCCGACACCCCGGAGATGCGCCGGATCTGGGCGCGTAACTACGACCTGATCTCCCGTATGGACCAGCAGGCCGGCGACATCCTGCGCCAGCTCGAAGAAGACGGGCTGCCCGGCAACACCATCGTTTTCTTCTTCTCCGATCATGGACACGGCCTGCCCCGGTACAAACGCTGGCTGTACAGCACGGGGCTGCAAATCCCCCTGATCGTGCGCGTCCCGCCGCGCTGGCGCGAAATGGCCGGAGGCCCGGCGCCCGGCGCAGCGACGGATCGCATCGTGAGTCTGGTGGACGCAGCGCCAACGGTGCTCTCGCTCGTCGGGGCGCCGCTTCCGCCTCTCATGGAGGGACAGGCGTTTCTGGGGCCGAAGGCGACGGCTCCGCGATCATACTTTATCGGCGCGCGAGACCGGGCC
>CBDUBU010000454.1:0-2472 GCA_965365465.1 uncultured Rhodothermaceae bacterium | reverse complement strand
CCCAGTCACTTTCGTGCTCGACCGAAAGCCAGGGAAACTTCACCTTGACCCGCCCCAAGTTTTCGGGGTCGTCATTGTTTGTCACAATACCGAGGGCTACGTGGGGGGGCGGAGGAGGATCGTCTCCCGGTGTAAGCAAACTGAGCAGGGTGCTGAGGTTATGTCCGGAGACAGTGAAATGGGTCTTGTAGTTCTGGGATGCATCAAAGACATGCGTGGCGCTCGTGACGAGGTAGTTGCCCCCAAAGCGTTCCCCGACTGCGCTGATTTGCACCGTAGCACCGGCCAGGACAGAGGGATTGCCGGCGCAGATCCCATCTGCTTCGATAAAACGGCTCGTGTGCCGGTCGGCTACGGCCTGCGCCAGCCTTTCTGCCTGACCCTGATCGCGGATGGGGCGGTGGGTAATGAGGTGGGGAGCTTCTATATTAAATCCGTTCCTTGCGAGGTCTGCACCGCTCCGCGATTCACCGACTTCCGGACTGCTATGTCCATTTTGCACCTGTCCGACGATCTCCTGGCGTTCCTTCCAGTTCCAGCCTCGAACGGTAACGCTGTTCACCTGTTCAACAGTTGTCATTCTTGGGTGAAACTCATTCAGGCTTTCGGCCCATTTCAGTTCGATAGGCGGGCCATCCGAGCGCAGCGGCTGGAAGTGAAGCTTTTGTTCTCTGACGAACAGCAGATAGCCGAGCGCTGCCGCTCTGCGTTGCAGAAACCCCAGGTTGGTCTCGTTCGCCTGTAAAATGTAACTGTGAACCTGCGACGTAGATTCGATTTGCGCCTGCAAGCCCACCTCTGAGGCTATACGCTGCGCCAGATCGCTATCCGTCATGTTCTGGAAAGAGCGAACATAGCGCCCTCTCGCAAGGCGGTGAAGGCGGTCGAAAGCGCGTACGATGAGACGCTGCATACTCGGACCAAAGTCCGGTTCCAGTTCAACGATTTCGCCGTCGAAGAGCTTTTTTTCGTTGTTGCCATCCTTAGCGGAAATCACGATGCTTTTGCCGGGGGCCAGCGCATCGTGATCGATCCAGTGAAGGCGCGTATCGTCCAGCACGATCGTGGCTACATCGGGCAGATGCAGGCTGCTTTCAACAGTCAGCGAAAGCACGTTGCCCATGAAGTCCTCCGAGGCATCGCTGCCGCTAAGCTTCACGTAAAAGTGGCTCAGCAAATTGCTGGTGTCGGCCATGAGATACCGGATTTGAAAGGGGGTGAGGCGCGTCCGGGGTCGGGGCGCACAAGGTCAGACGCTGGGTATTGCGAGCATCATACCGGGACGCAGCCTGCGGACTTCGTTAAGCTGGTTGGCATCTGCGATTACGCGCCAGCGTCCGGCATCGCCGTACTCTTTGTAGGCGATCCAGGAAAGGGTGTCACCCTCATGCACGACCCATACACGTTCCCCCCCGACGCCTCCTGAAGTCGGGTTCTGACGGGGAAACAGTTTTTCGTCCTTCACTTGCTGGAACGTCACGTCGAGGGACGCGCGAACCGGGGTTCCATCCGGGAGAAACAGCGTGAAACGCTGATTGACGCTCGTGAGCACCGCATCAAACGACCATGCCTTGCCCCATTGAAACCTGACCTTCGGGGGGCGGCCTTTTTTGTTTTTCTTATCCTTCAAGCTGCTATCGACCAGCATCATTTCCCAGATGGCATCGGTATATACCTCCCGCACATCCTTGCCGTCGGCATAGCTGTCAAAAAAAAGCTGCAAGGTCAGTGTAGCCGGTTCGCCGCTGCTGAATTCGAGCTTGGGCATGTTCACGCCGGAATTCTTTCCTGCCTTCCACTGGTTGCGTTTGGCAAAGGTGTATTCCTTGGGATTAAACAGGCACTCGACGCGGGAATTCTTGTCGAGGTTGATGATAACGGCTTTTGCGAGGCTGCTTTCGCTCATAGTAGATACAGGAGTTAGAATCAAAATTACCAGGCGCTGCGGCGGCGTTCGACCGCCAGTCGCCGCTTCAAGATGGCATGTACCTGTTGTGCGAGCGCGTCAAGGTCGGGCGGCGGCGAAGCGGGCGCCGCCTGTCCCGAAGCAGAAGAAGTTGCGGAGGACTCCTCCTCCATCGTTCGGCCACGCTCGGCGCGTTCGACCGATGCCGCCTCCGTCGTTGATGTTGTTGCGCTTGCTGCTGGATGTGATGCAACCGGGTCCGCTGTGTAAGCTGATCGCCCAGACGCTGAGGGAGCAGCGGGTTCCGGGGCGACAAAAGAAGGCGCTCCACCATCGGAAGGTTGAAGAAAGGGTACGGCAGGCGCTGCTTCCTCCCATTCCGGAAGCGGCTCCCAGGGAGCAGGCAAACTACCCCATTTCGGGCGTGGACGTTCTATCCTTTCCGGAGACAGGACACTCGGAATGAGCGGCTCGTCTTCGGGCAAGGGACCGGAACGCGCTGCTTTTCTGACCTCCGACTCGACATAGCGTGCCAGCGGCTCTTCGCTGCTGCCGAGGGTTGGCAT
>CBDUBU010000453.1:0-2483 GCA_965365465.1 uncultured Rhodothermaceae bacterium | reverse complement strand
CAGGCCGCATCCTGTTTGCCGACGTTCTGGAAGCCGCCGAAGCGCGAGAGCAGGACGCGCCGAAATCCATGCCGAAACCCGCCTCCCTTGTGGCGCGACCGCCGCAGCCGGTATCGCAATTGACGCCGGACGAGGAGGATACGGTGATTCCGTTTACCTCAATGCGGAGGATCATTGCGGAGCGCATGACGCAGAGTGTCCAAACGATTCCGCACTTTTATCTCTCCAGCGATATAGACATGGCTGCCGCCATGGCTTGGCGAAAAGTCTTCAATGCTGCGGGCGGTGCGAAAGTGAGCATCACCGATATCATTGTGAAAGCTTGCGCCGTTGCGCTGCGTGCTATGCCAGCTTTCAACTCTTTCGTGGAAGCCGACCGGGTCATTCAAAAAGGCCATATTCACGTTGGCGTAGCGACGGCAGTGGCAGAGGGGCTCATGGTTCCAGTGATTCCGGATGCCAATATGAAGACGCTGCAGGAGATCTCCCGTACATCCCGTGAGAATGCAGAAGCGGCCGCCAGAGGACAGATAAACCTCGACTATAAGGCCACCTTTACTGTTACGTCGCTCGGCATGATGGGCGTTCCCAGCTTCCTGCCCATCATCAACCCGCCGCAATGCGCCATACTTTCGGTGGGAGCCGTGACGGAGCGCGTCGTGCCCGTGGAAGGCGGCATCGGCGTGAGACCCCTTATGACGATCACGCTCGCAGCGGACCATCGGGCCGTAGATGGAGCCTCGGCTGCGAGGTTCCTTCAGCAGGTGAAAGGGGCGATTGAAAACCTGCCGGAACAAATAAATGAATGGGTTGGCGCGGCGGCTTAGAAGGCTATTGAAAAATACAAAGGACGAACGCTTACCTCCATTTTGCGTCATCCCGGATCGGAGTCCGGGATGACAACGACTGGCATTTGCAAGAAAGAATAGTTTTTCAATAGCCTTTAGGACTGCTCCCCTTCATTATAAAAATGAATGCTATGAAAGCACTGATCTTCGATTGCGACGGCGTACTGGTGGATACGGAGCGGGATGGGCACCGCGTCGCCTTCAACCGCACCTTCAAGGAGGCTGGACTTGACGTTTACTGGGGTGAGGAACGCTACGGAGAACTGCTGAAGATCTCTGGTGGAAAGGAGCGAATGCGGCATTACTTCAAACGAAATGGCTGGCCCGCCGGTGTAAAGGATCGCGATGCCTTCATCAAAGATCTCCATACCCGTAAAACGGTTCTTTTCATGGAGATCATCGAGAATCGGGAGTTGCCTCTGCGAAGCGGAGTCGCTCGCCTTGTCGATGAAGCGATAGAGGCAGATCTTCGGCTTGGCGTTTGCTCCACGTCGAACGTCAAGGCGGTGACGCAGGTGGTGGAGAAAATGCTCGGGCCGGATCGAGGCAAGCACTTCAGTTTCATACTTGCAGGGGATGTGGTTTCGGCTAAAAAGCCCGATCCGGAGATTTACCGCATGGCACAGGAACGGCTCCGCCTACCGCCGGAGGCGTGCCTCGTGGTCGAGGATACGCGCAACGGTCTGCTCGCCGCCAGGGGGGCGGAAATGGCCTGCCTCATAACGAAAAGCTACTATACGGGGGACGAGGATTTCACCGGAGCGCTCCTCGTCGTAGATGAACTCGGCGACCCCCCCGCTCCTTACGTCACTCTCGAACAACTAAGGGGGGCCATCCCGTCGTTTTCCTGATAGCCGGTGGTTTCACTGTATGCCTATTAACCCTCATCCATATCACTGTTCAGCCTGGTGCTTAAATCATGAAAATCTTCTTTGACACTGCCGACATCGATGAAATCCGACAGGGTGTGGCCACGGGGCTCGTGCGCGGAGTTACGACAAATCCAACCCACGTAATGAATAACGGGGGTATTTTTGAGGACATCATCCGAGAGATATGCGCAATTGTTCCCGAACATGTGAGCGCTGAGGCCGTCGCCGAAAGGGCGGGTGATCTCGTTGAGGAAGCAAAGCGAATCTCGGCCATCGATCCGAAGGTCGTCGTAAAAATACCGATGACGCGAGAAGGGCTGATTGCCGTCAAAGAACTGGAGCCCCTTGGCATTCGAACAAATGTCACGATGATTTTTTCCGCTACGCAGGCCTACCTCGCCATGTGCGCGGGCGCCTCTTATGTTTCGATTGTTCTCAGCAGGTTGGAGAAGGCTGGGCAGGAGGTGGACCGCTTCATTGAAGACACCATGCGTATCAAGCACAACTATGGGTTTGCATCAAATGTGCTTGCAGGCAGCATCAAGTCTCAACCGACGTTTCTGCTCTGCCTGCGGCAGGGAGTAGACGTAGCCACCATTCCGGCCTCGCTTTTCAATGAGCTTTACGACCATCCGTTGACGGATAGTGGACTCGATCAATTTAACAGAGACTGGCAGCGGGTAAGGACAGAGGTAATGGTATGAGCAGGGTCGTCGCTTTTGGCGAACTCTTGTGGGACCTGCTTCCGGATGGTCCTCAGCTT
>CBDUBU010000452.1:0-2487 GCA_965365465.1 uncultured Rhodothermaceae bacterium | reverse complement strand
GAGGCGGGTGTGGGGATGCAGGGACTTATCAGTCTGGCTTCGGCCATGCCGTCGCCGGAAACGCCTGTCGGCTTTGATACGTATCGCTGGCTCGCTGGAGATGTGTTCGCGCCGCGCCTCGATCTCGAATCGGTCGCTGTCTCTGCGGAAGTCGTTAGCGCCGAAAAATACGAGGTAAACTGGAGGGTTCTTGAAGAAGTCCAGGTGCAATGCGGCTGACAGGCATCCGACCACGGTTCATATGAAAAGGCTTCGTTGCGCACTCAGAGAGTCTGCGCTGCGCTTCCCCAAAGCGCCCGCCCTTGTCACGGAGAGGTATACATTCAGCTACGAAATGCTGGATCGTATGGCGACCCATGTTGCCGTGTCTTTGCGAGCACATGGATGCAGGGAGAAGGATCGGATAGCCTTTTACTTGCCGAACGAGTGGTCTTACGTGGTCATACTGCTGGGGACGCTCCGTGCAGGATGTGTTGCCTGTCCGCTGAATGTGCGTTTGCCTGCAGGGCAAATCCCATCCCTGATGCGCCGCATAGCCTGTCGGAGGCTTGTCACTTATGGCGTAACCGTGAGAGAAGAATGGGCTGGAGAAGGCATCGAACTTATATGGCCGGACCAGATCCTTCATCACAGGGACAGGGGAGAAACTGCAACGCAGAGGATGTATCATCATCCGCAGCAGCCTGCCACAATCGTGTTCACTTCGGGTAGCTCCGGGAGGCCGAAAGCGGCGCTGCACACGATGAAGAACCACTATCTCAGCGCTGCCGGTTCCAACGCCAACATACAGGTTCAGCCCGGAGACCGGTGGATGCTCTCCTTGCCGCTGTTCCATGTGGGTGGCCTCGCTATCCTGTTTCGCTGCGTTCTCGGAGGAGGCGCCGTAGTGACGCCCGGAGAGAACGAGCCTCTCCACGAAGCATTGCGCCGATACGATATCACCCATGTATCTCTGGTAGCTACTCAGTTGTATCGTTTGCTGCAGCACGCACCGTTTCAGAATAAGCTGTCGGCTGTTCTACTTGGAGGAAGCTCCATTCCCCACTCGCTCATCGAAAAGGCGCATACGATAGGCTTGCCTCTCCATACCAGCTATGGACTGACGGAGATGACGTCACAGGTTACAACAACGCTGCCTGGAGATGGGCTTGAGCAGTTGCTTACCTCCGGCAAGTTATTGCCGCATCGGGAGTTAACGCTCGCGCCGGGCGGGGAAGTGTTGGTAAGGGGAGATACGTTATTTGACGGATATGTTGAAGGGGAAACCATTGCCCCGCCGTTTGACTCGGAAGGATGGTTTCATACGGGAGACCTGGGCGCCTGGACGCAAAGCGGCTATCTTCGCCTTTGCGGGCGCAAAGATCATCTTTTTATTTCCGGAGGCGAGAACATACAACCGGAGGAGATCGAGTATGCGCTGTGCCGGATCAGCGGTGTGACGGAGGCAGTTGTGGTCCCGGTTTCTGACAGGGAATTTGGACAGCGTCCGGTGGCGTTCGTAAAACGTGCTCTCCAGGCGCCTCTTGAAGATCTCAAAGGGCTGCTCCGGGAGTCCCTTCCGGGCTACAAAATCCCAAAGGCATTTTATCCATGGCCTGAGATCCCGGAAGGAGATACGCTAAAAGTCGACAGGCTCTTCTTCCAGGAACTGGCAAAAGCAAAGCATCAGTAACCCCGTGCTAATTTGACGAAGCTGCTACCTTCTGCGAAACTCCGAAACCGCCCTTGCTCTCCGTCAGTAGATCAGATGCCTGAAGCTACGATAATCGAACAACCAGGAACGAACCGGAAGCGGTTCCATCCGGGCTTACCAGATATGACTATAAGCGCTGAAGAAGTTATAGCCGGGGAACGCATTTATTTTACCCCTCTGCAGATCGAAAACATCTACACCCATCTGGAATGGAACAATGATCCTGAGTTGAATCGCTTTGACAGCGAACTGCCCTACGTGGAAGAGGCTTTTGGAGACTTTAAAAAGCGATTTGAACAAATGGTCTACAGACCTTCTCCAACCGCTCGTGACTTTGAGATCCACACGAAAGATGGCAACCTCATCGGGGTAGCCTATATCGCCGACATCAGCGCTCACCATCGCCATTGCAGGCTGGGTGTCACAATTGGAGACCGCGATTGCTGGGGTAGAGGCTATGGCCGTGAATCACTGGAATTGCTTCTCAGCTATTGCTTCGATAAGATGAGGCTGCACCGGGTTTCAACAGAAACCTTTGAATACAATGCCGCCTGGAAAAAGCTGGTGCAGGATACCGGATTCAAGAAAGAGGGAGTAGAGCGGGAATACCTGTACAGAGACGAGGAATTCTGGGACAAGGAAAATTATGCGTTGCTGGAGACGGAATATCGTGATCGTTCCCGGAAAGCAGGACCGCTAAATACAACTGAAACTGAAGTGGATAAACCGGTCAGTTCAGGCGCAGGATCCTAGCGTTCTCGCTGGAGCCAGAACAGCAGCAGATCGTCGCCAAA
>CBDUBU010000451.1:0-2559 GCA_965365465.1 uncultured Rhodothermaceae bacterium | reverse complement strand
CAGTTCCGCCGTTTCGCGGGGTCCCCGGTTGGGCGTGACCCCCGGTGTGCTCTGCCCCCACCGGTCAGACGGGCGGGCGATCTGGCCGATCCCCTCAGGGATCGCCCCGGCAGCCTTCTCCGGCGCAAAGCGGCCTGCCTCGTCGAGAATCCGGGGCTTGTCATCCCAGAGTGAGAGCATCTGGGCAACTTTCTCTTCGAGCGTCATTCTTGCCAGCAGGTCGGATACCCGTTCATCCACCGGCCGGGATGCATCTTTGTAGAGGGAGCTATCCTGAGCAAACGTCATGAGGGGCATTCCAAAAAGAAGCACGAGTATGAACAAACTGCGGAGCATGGTGAAGGTACAGATTGATGTTGTCGCAGGGCGGATAACTTATAACCCTGAATATATAACGGAAAAGCGCCGGATAGCCAGTAAAGGCGTTTTCCCCGGCATAGATTCTCCTTGCCTCCGGCGGAAACGAAGCAACTCAGGCGCTTCCGGCAGCGCAAGTTTCTTTCACTCCGCGATCTCCAGGTCTGACGGGCGCACTCCCTTCCTGTGCTTTCCAAACCCGAAGTAGGTCGGCTCATAGGCTCCGATGTAGGCTACGTCGGCGCGTTCCGGGATCTGTTCTTCCATCCGCAGCGACCAATAAGCGGCATTGACCAGCAAACGGCGCAGATCCTCACTCTGCAAGTCAACGGAAGCGCCCATTGTCGTGAAGAAAACGCGGGCGGCATGGCCTATCTCGCCTGTATGGGTCCGCATCCAGGCAATCGGCATCAGTGTTTTCTCAAGGTTCGGCGGTGAATCCGGGGTCATGTCCTGAAGAACCTGTCCCCATACGAGCACCTGGCTGTCCTCCGGCAGATCGCGGATCGTGTAAACGTCCGTCGGCCCCCAGATGTCGCGGACGCCGCTGAGGACGGGATGCGTTTGCAACAGCCCATTGACCAGCCCGCGTGTGCTTTCGCTGCCGTGATCCCCGTGGTGAGCCACCCACGTCTCCCCGAAAACGGCGCGGCCATAGCCGCCTTCGGGACGTTTGCTTTGCCAGTCGTAGCGGGCGTAAACTCCCGTCGTATCCTGCTTGTAGGCGAACGGATGGGTCGCCGTGCGAAGGCCCAGCATGGGCTTGCCGGAGTTGGTGTAGTCTATGATGTGCTGCATCTGGCTGTCCGGGAGTTCGCGCCACCGGATAAAGAGAACCATCAGATCCGCCGTATCCAGCAGGTGGAGGCCGGGAATGTTCGTCACGACTTCCGGATCAATCTCTCCGCTCTCCGGATCGATAGCGTACAGCACCGTGCATCGGAACCCGTGACGAACGGCGAGGATCTTCGCCAGCATGGTCATCCCTTCTTCCGAACGATACTCCTCATCGCCGGTCACGAAAACGATATGCTTGCCCTGACCGGGACCGGCGCCGCCTTCAAACGTTACCCACGGATCTGAGCCGCGCTGCTGCGCCTGCGCCCCCATGCAGGAGAGCAGCATCGGAGCTATGAGAAGCAGAAGCATCTTATGCATAGAGGCTGTATCCGGTCTTCAGGATGAGGTTGTCTTGCGTGAATATAGTTTCCCGTCTCGTCGTTTGCTTGAACCTGCCCGCGCTGCGTAACCAGCGCTCTGCCTCGAAAACTGACCCGGCCGACTGATGCCTGTTTCCTCCATCCCGCCGTTGCCGCATAGAACCCGGAGATTGTTTTGCGGGTTTTGCGGTTTTACCGGCGGTTTATTGCGGTTTTTCGTGCAGCCAGATCAACCTTCGCGGGGTGAAAAAGGGCATTTTGCGGTTTCTGCGGCCCAAAACGCGATTTCACACCCCTCGCCGCTTTTTCCTCTTTTCCTTTTCCTCGATCATGCCTCCTGTCTTCCCCGGTTTCTTCTCATAGCTGATGCCGGCGCCCTGGTTCCAACGCTAAAGGTAAGCAGTACCAAGCTGCTCCAACAGGTTATTTCGGTAACCTGCGGGGGTTTTCCAGAGGCTGCCGCTGCGCGTGTTTATTTGCATTTGTCGGCTAGATCCCCGTGTCCGGGGCTGCCGACATAGTGGAGCCGCTAAGAACGGCACGCGCTCGCTTTCGGCTTCATACGCCTTGTCGGGCCGCCTGCAAACCATAAAGCATAGACTCTTCGCAGGCTCAGGATGACACATTGTTCAGGTTTCATCATGCCCCTCCACCCATGTCATGCTGAACGCAGTGAAGCATCTATGCATCAGGAGTGGCGCGCGTGCGCTTTCGGCTCCGGAGCGCCTGCCGTTCTCAAAGCATAGATCCTTCGCAGGCTCAGGATGACACTTCGGGGAGGGATGAGACAGCCCTTGAAGGGCTTGCTATGTTGAAGGTTTCTTTATTTGTATGAACCCTCCACCCGTGTCATGCTGAACGTAGTGACGCCTCTATGCTCACAGCATGGCAGAACGTATGTCCGTGCGCCTTGCCGGGCCGCCTGCTGTGCTCAGAGCATAGACGCTTCGCTTTCGCTCAGGATGAGACGTTGGGTAAGGATGAGCCGGCCCTTGCAAGGGTTTGCCATAGGAAACGTCCTTTCGTTTTCCTGAACCCTTGC
>CBDUBU010000450.1:0-2589 GCA_965365465.1 uncultured Rhodothermaceae bacterium | reverse complement strand
ATGCTGCGCAACATGGAACGCACCTTCGGTCTCTACAACAGCCAGCGGCTGCTGTACAAGCTGATCGACAAGGGGATGAACCGTGAAGATGCCTATGACCTGGTGCAGCCGCGCGCCATGCGGTCCTGGAACGAGCAGAAGCCTTTTCATGAGATCGTCTCCAGCGATCCGGAGATTACTTCGTATCTTTCACAGGCGGAAATCGATGACGCTTTCGATGCCCGTTTCCACCTGCGCAACGTGGACCTGATCTTCGAGCGCGTCGGACTGGCCGGCTCCAACGGAGTCTCTCCGCAAGACTGACAGACTTATGCTTTATTCTTTCGTGCCCCTGTTCATCATGGCGATCATGGCCGTTGGGCTGGCGCTGACGCTCCTGAAGGCCGCTCAGCTGCTCGGCCCGCGCCGCCCGAACCGGATCAAGACGGGGGCGTACGAGAGCGGCATGGACCCGGTCGGCACCGCCCGCGAACGCTATTCGGTCAAGTTCTACCTCGTGGCGATGATCTTTATCGTGTTCGACGTGGAGGTGGTGTTCATGTATCCCTGGGCGGTCAGCTTCCGGGATTATCTGGCAGCCGGAGCCGGGCTGGGGGTGATGAGCGTCATCATCTTCTTCGTCGTCGTCCTTGCCATCGGGCTGGTCTATGACATCAAGAAAGGAGGGCTGGACTTCTACTGAGCACGCCCGCCGGCCCCTGATCTTGCCGTTTCACCGAAGCGCAGGACGTGGAGGCCGCTATTTTCATTTTATTTTGAAAAACACTTCCGGAGCGTTCTTCCCGTCAAAACAGGGGATCCCTACCCTGTCTGAGCCGTACGTAACAGCGGGTTAAACCATCTGCCCGCAAACCATTTCCGGAATATGACTATGGCAACGGATAATTCTTTTGAGTCAGGGTATCTTACCACGACGGTAGACGCGGTTGTCAACTGGGCGCGTTCCAACTCCCTGATGCCGATGCCGATGGGGCTGGCCTGCTGCGCCATCGAAATGATGGCCTCGGCGGACCCCAAGTATGACATTGCCCGCTTCGGCAGCGAGGCGATGCGCTTTTCGCCGCGCCAGGCCGACCTGATGATCGTGGCCGGGTGGGTTTCCTACAAAATGGCGCACGCCGTCCGGCGCGTCTGGGACCAGATGGCCGATCCGAAATGGTGCATCGCCATGGGCGCCTGCGCCTCGACCGGAGGAATGCACCGCTGCTACGGGGTGGTGCAGGGCTGCGACAATTTTCTTCCCGTAGACGTGTATATTCCCGGCTGTCCGCCCCGCCCGGAAGCGGTGCTGCACGCCCTGATGGACATTCAGGAGAAAGTGCGCAACCAGTATACCGTTTTGAACGACTACACAGAGGGCGAGGATCGCAAAGCCATTGCGCCTGCCCGTCCCCGCATCCTGAGTCCGGAGGGCGTGCAGCTTGCTTCACCGGCAACCCTGTACGAGCAGGATCAGGCGCCCTCCACCTGAACCGGCAGCGTTCCGGACTGATCCATTTGACGTATGCGTGACGACCAGAAGAATGCAACCCCGCAAGTAGAAGCCGAGCGCTCGCACGAGACGCTCAAGTTCTATTTCACGCCGGTCGGCGGGCCGCGCGAGGGACGCGATGCCAACCCGCACAGCAAAAACACGACCTTCGTGCCGGAGGTGATAGAAGCGCTCCGCGAACGCTTCGGCGAGGGGGTTCTTGACGTAAAGACCTACGCGAACGAGCACACGGTTCACGTCGGCAAAGACGCTATCGTTGACGTGTGCCGCTTCCTGAAAGAGGAGCACGCCTTTAACTACCTCGCAGACCTCGGCGGCATCGACCGTTTCACCGACGAGGACCGGTACGAGGTCTTCTACAACCTGGTATCGACCGAGCGCCGCCGCCGCATCCGTCTCAAGGTGCGGGTGGATGAAGAAGACATGACGGCCCCGACGGTGACCGAGGTGTACCGGTCGGCCAACTGGAACGAGCGCGAATGCTGGGATATGCTCGGCATTCGTTTCGACGGGCACCCGGACCTTCGGCGTATGTACATGCCGGAAGACTTCGAGTACCACCCGTTGCGCAAGGAATTTCCGCTGCTCGGCATTCCGGGATCGCTGCCGCTGCCGCCGCAGACGCCGGAGGGGGGGCTTACGATGGACCCGTTCGCCGCCGCGCACGGCTCGAAGCCGATCAAGAGCTATGAAGAACCCGGCAGCGATGGCGAGGACGTTAACGGCCGCTAAGGCGCATTAAACGGAAGGTGCAGATATGAGTCCCAGTATGGCCGGAGCAGGCGGCATCGTGGAAGGCAACATCGACCTCGGAGAGGCTTTCTCCTTCTGGCCCCGGCACAACGAGGCCATTTACCGGCGGCTGGAGACGACGACCCCCGGCCCCTTGCAGACCCGCCAACTCGTCGCGATCTACCGCGAGATCATCAGCGCCGCCCGCGCCGCCGAAAAGCCCCTCGTGGTCGCCTATTGGGGCCCGCCCGGCACCTTTACCCACATGGCCTCGCTCCAAACCTTCGGCACGAGCACCGACTTTGCGCCCCAAGACGGCATCGCCGACGTATCGACGCGCATACTAAGTGATTTCTTCGAGGAAG
>CBDUBU010000449.1:0-2612 GCA_965365465.1 uncultured Rhodothermaceae bacterium | reverse complement strand
CGCTGGAAAGGGAAAAACCGGCCCTGCGGCTGCGTCCCTCGGAGGGAGGAGTTAGTTCTGCCAGACGCAAGGGCTTCAGCCCGGCGCAAAAGCTTTCAGCCCGGCGAGAGGCAACCGCCCTCTGAAAGGAAAAAACTGTCGCGCCAGCGACTGGGGGTGTTGTTGCTGGACGGAATCGCTGGAAGGAAAACCGGGGCAGGCGCTCCCTTCCGGCAACATTCCCTGCAAGCCGCCGCCCCGCAACAACCAAACCCGCAAACAAAACGACAAAACATGGCAATCACGATCTACGGGCAGGAAAAAGCGCGGGTGGCGGCCTTCAATGCCATCGTGCGGCGGGTCGAAATCCAGACGGAAACCGGCCTGACGCTGGCCAGCGCCGATGTGCCGCCCGATGCGGTAGACCCCGTCCCGGACGGCGCAGCCGCCAACAAGGCCCCCCTGACGCTGATCCCGGCGGCGAGCGGCGTGGCGGCGTTTTTTCGGATCTACGACGCGCCGGGCAGCGGCGGGCAGCTTACCGCCGAGGCGACAGCCTCCGACGTGATGGACACGACCACGGTGCAGGCCGGCAGCGCCGTCCTGATGCCGCCGGGCGCCCTGAAACTGGGGGCCTGAAACCAGAGGAGAAACGGAAATGCAGCGCAACTTTTCAAACACCGCCGTCCGGACGGCGCTCGCCGCGCCGCTGGCGGCGGACGCGCAGGCGCTCACCGTCGCCGATGCGACAGGCTACCCGCCGCCGCCCTTCTGCATCCGGATCGGCAGCGAAGTGATCGAGGTCGGCGCCGCCGACGGACGGGCGTTCTCGCGCCTGGCAAGAGGCTACGACGGCGCCGATGCCGCCCCTCACGCGGCAGGCGCTCCGGTGGAGCACGTCGTCGTGGCGGCGGACCTGCAGGGGCTTGATGCAAGGGTGTACCCGCGGGCGCGGGGCCTGCTGGTCTTTACCTGGGACGACGGCTATGCCTCGTTCAACCGGATCGCCGACATGGCCGCCGAACGCGGCCAGCGCCACAGCTTTTGCATCTCCACGGCCAACATCGACCGGCCCGGCATGATAAGCCAGGCCGACCTGCGCCGGATGCGCCGCGAAGGTCACGAGATCGCCAGCCACAGCGTCGAGCACAGCGACCTCACCGGCCTGAACGTGACGCAGCGAACGGCCCAGTACGACGCAAGCAAGGCGGCCCTGGAGGCGGCGCTGGAACCGGGCGCCGTGACCACCTACGCCCCGCCCTTCGGCGCCCGCAGCCAGACGACCGACCGCGAACTCTACCTGCGCTACGACCGCGTGCTGGGCATCGCCTACAACGCGGCGCCGGGCAACCCGCCCTATCTCTACGACATGGCGGCGCGGACGGGCCATTTCGTCATCGGGCGGTTTTCCTGGGACGGCTCGGCCCGCGCCAGGGAGAACCTCCTCTCGCTCGTGGAACTGGCCGCGCGGCGCCCCGTCGTGGGCGTCGTCTACGGGCACGATCCGGGCGCCGCCGACGCGCCCTCGTGGGACGAAGTGGCCGGGGTGCTGGACCGCTGCCGCGCCCTCGGCGTGCCTTGCGTGACGGCGGCTGAAGCCTTCCCGTCAGCGCCCCTGCTCAGAGACGGCGGCTTCGAGGATCCGGCGCTCTCGCACTGGTGGCAGATCCTCGGCGCGTGCGCGAGCGTCGAGGATGCGCCGGCGGCAGGGCTCTCCGGGACGCGCTCGCTCCGGCTCTCGTCGGCCGGCGGCGCGTCATACGTCTCGCAGGTCGCGCCGGTGGAACCCCTGGTTTCCTACACCCTCTCCGGTCAGGTGCGGGTGTCTGCCTCCGGGCCGGGGCAGGTCTACGCCCGCCTCCGGCAGTTCGACTACAAAGGCGCGCTGCTCTCCCAGACGCAGACGCCGAACCAGACAGCGGCAGACTGGGCCGGATTCAGCCTCCCGGCGACCATGCACGCAAACGCGGTGTATGTGCTGGTGGATCTGATCCTCGACGCGCTCACGGGCGATGCCTGGTTCGACCACGTGCATTTTGAGCAGACCGTCCGGGGGGCCTTCGGATGAACCTGCCCTTTCGCCTTCCCTTTTCATGGACGCGGCTGCCGGACGAACCGGCGGCTCCGCAGGCAGCGGCAGCCTGGAGCCTGTCGCTGTCGGCAAGCGCGCGCGCCGCTGCAACGGTGCGGCATATCGCCCTGGCGGCTGCCCCGGCGGCGTGGGCCGCCCTGGCGGCTGCCCCGGCAGGGCGCATCAACCTGGAAATCAGCATGACGAACATCGCAAAAGAGAAACTCGATGTCGGGGATGAAGCGTGGGTCGCCATCCGCCTGACCGACGCCGCCGGAAACGCGGCAGACCCTGCCGGGCTGAAGGTCAGCATAAAACCCTGCGGGCAGCCCGTCGAGGTGTACCTGTACGGGGTCGATCCGGCCCTGACGCGAACCGGAGCCGGCCTCTACGCGCTGCGCTGGCCGTGCCGGTGGCCGGGCCGGGCGCAGGTGCGCGTGGAAACGACAGGCCCGCACCCGGCAGCCGAGCCGGGCTTTTTCGACGTGCGCCCGCCCAACCTCTAGCCGCGCTTGCAGGGTCGAACCCTCCGGAGGCGCAGTCTTCGGAAGGACAAAGGCAG
>CBDUBU010000448.1:0-2644 GCA_965365465.1 uncultured Rhodothermaceae bacterium | reverse complement strand
GCGGTTCGTCACCCTCCGGCAAGCGAGAACCGACAGGGAGCGGCTGGATGCCAGCGACCGCCTGTGCTTCCTCGCCGGCTCGGGAAGAGCGTTTTCCTTCGTCTTTTTTTTCGGGTTTTTCCGGCGCCTGCGCCTGCCGATGCCGGGAGGGTTGAGGAGGCTCGGTAACCACAGCGGCAGGCCGGGTTCGGCTCTGTAGAGGCGGTATTTCAGACGTTTCTACGCTCGCTGGAGCAGGTGCATTTACCGGTTCGGCACCTATTCCTGATGGCGCGATGCCCGAATCCGGAGCAGCCTGTTGCGCAGGCAAGAAGGGATCTGTGTGTTGATCTACCTGCTTTTCCGACGGGCGTTCATCTTCAGGAAGCGTCTCTGGAGTATGTTTATCGACCGGTTCAGGGGTCGTAAACGTTTGCATTGCCGGCTCATGCTGTTCCGCCGTGTATGGCGTGTGTTTTTCGTGTCCGGGTTTCTGCTCTGAGGTTCGTCTTTTTGACGGCAACGGGCGCCTGGCCTCTACCATCTCAATAGGAGCAGCGCGGCCGGCGGAAGGCGCATCACGAAGTACAGCGCCGCCGGATTCCGTCTTTGCTGCGGGAGAGAAAGAAGCAGGGGCTTCGGTTGTCTCGGAAGGTCCGGGTGGAGCGTCAGGCTCAGAATCCGACTTCTCACGCTCGCGGTTCTCTACCGGAAGCGGAGAGGGGTTGGCCGGTGCAAGGGGATTTGCGACTTGTTCGGAAACGGGTTGCCTCTGCAACGGCGTGCGCTCTCCATTACCGGGATCGAGGAGGTTTTCGGGTTCTTCTAGAAGACCCGTTTCGAGCGCCGCAGCATCCGGAAGTTCCGGGAATGTATCTGTTTCATGCAGCGCCAGCGCTGCGTAATCATCGTCGGGAAGCGGGAGCGCAGGGAGAAAACGCAACCGTGTCAGAGGACGGCGGCGGGGAGCGAGCGCGTGGTGTGAGACAAGCGAACGGCTGAACTGAAGGTGCCGTTGCACTCGTCTGCGGAGGGCGCTATTTAGAATGGGGCTTCGCGTAGGAGTAACCCGTTCAGGTAGTTGTGAGTCCGTCGTGGGCCAGTTCCAGCGTTTCGACGGACGCTATAGAGCCGTCGGCCTTAAACTGGGGGCCGTCCCATTTCACCGGATAGGCTTTGATGAAATTCCAGCGGGTCAATTCTTTGCCCGTCACATCGTAGGCCACCACGGAGAGGTTGCGCCGGGTGATTTTACCCTGGATGATCTCCTGGTACCACTTGAAAAAATCATTTGAACCGACCAGACCGCGTTTAAGCGTGAGGCGACCTACCTTGGTCCTCCCGGGAAGGCAGTGGACGAATCCGTTGTTGCCGCCTTCGGCATATTCTTCTACCTCGGTTTCCACGTGTAAACCGCTTACTTCTGTAAAAACCGCCTGGTTGATACCGTCTACCTCGAGGTAAAAGCGGCAGTTAGGATATGCGTCTTGTGCCATGCAATCTGAGTTTCTAGCGATCAATCCCTGATATTGTGCCTGCGGCCTGCGTAAGGCATCTCCAGGCGCTGACCCCGAGCCGTAGACAGCCTGGCTTCCGCACGCATGAGTTCGTATACCTTGTCCGCGAGTTTCTGAAGGTCGATTCCCTGTGTGTCTGGGCCACCAGAGCCGTGCTCGTCGTCAGGCGCTTGCCCGGAAGAATCCGTACTATCGTCTGGCATGATGACTACTCACCGTTCTCGTTCAGGTCCAGCATGAAATGCGTGCCACAGGTAGGGCAAGCGGTTTCGACCAGCGTATCGGCATCCAGCTTGTTTACCCTGACGTACAGATTCTGGAGGTAAACGAAATCGGTCGAAAAGAGTCCTTCTATAACCGCCGGGGAAACCGGGCTGAGTTGCCCCAGCCGGGTAACCACTCTGCTCAGGAGCAGAATACTGAGGTACGCTTCGTTGGAGCGAACGCGTGGATCCTGAAGTGGCGCAATCTCATCCAGCGCAGTAGCAAGGCGCATCGTTCCGTCGCGGTGCAGGTTGCCCTCGTCGTCGACGTAACCACCAGGCAGCGTGAACGAGAACTCGGTTTGCAGCATGTCTCAGGTTGGGAAAAGCAAGCGGGTCAGCGACAGGAACGCAGCAGGATGCCCGTTTTTTGCGCGGGCATCCTGCCGGGAGCCTACTTCACGCGTTCGTATCCCTCGTGCGTGATCTCCAATTCCTCGATCCCCACTTCGTTATTGCCCGCATTTGCAGTAGGGCCGGTCAGTTTGCTCGGCCATGCGTTGATGAAATTCCACCGGGCTATTTCATCGCCTTGCTGGTTGAACATGATGATGGAACCGTTCTTGCGAGCGTCATCGATTTTACCCTCCTCGACGGTCTTTCGCCACTTCCACATATCCATGTCGTCGGTGATGCCGCGCTTGAGCGTGATGTTATTCCAGGTCATGCGGCCCGGAACCTTCTTGACCACGTATTCTCCTTTCTGGCCGCTGGCCTTGTATTCCACGACCTCGTTCTGGCTGCCCAGGCCGGTGCATTCACGAAATGCGCCTTTGACCTCGTCCTGAAACTCGACGCCGAACCACGCAGATACAAGGGGATCTGTGTTCGCCATAGCAAACTCCTCCAATATGGTGAAATTGAAACAGGGGTATGAACAGGCGG
>CBDUBU010000447.1:0-2651 GCA_965365465.1 uncultured Rhodothermaceae bacterium | reverse complement strand
GCCGATGTCGGCGCTTCTCCGATATTCGAACAACCGCCGATGTCGGCGTTTTGTACGTTTCGGTGGAATCCGTGTTTTACAGCCTGTGGAGGTCGAATCCGGGGGCAAAGGGATCAAGGAAAGTGACGCCGTCGAGTGTGGCGCCCGTGTTGAAGTCCTCGCTCAACACACAGGGAACCTGGTTGAGCCGGGCAGCGGCCCAGATCTGTGCATCGTAGTAGGCAAGATGAAAGTCCCGCACGCCGCGAACAGCCTCCAGCACAACCGCCGGGGTGAGCGGCAGGACGACCAGTGTGCGTGCGTAAAACTCTGTCTGACGATACACCGCGTCCACCGAAGTGCCGGAACGGCTTCGGCGCAGGGAAACGTTCGCAAACTCAGCCAGCACCTGCGCAGATACAACCGCCTGTCGCCTTGAGATCAGGCGCTGGAGAAGTTTGTTTGCCTGTTCCATTCGCTGCGGGTCTTGCTCATCGGCGGCGTAAACGAGGACGTTCGAGTCGAGCAGATAGTTCATCCATCCTCCTGCTTGCTGAACCGGCGCTCTTCCCGCTCCGCATAAAGCTCCTCCCGGTTGAACTTGTAGCCCCTGGGGAATCGAAGCTGTTCGGCAAGCCGTCTGTTTCCCTGAATCAGTTCCTCAACCAGCCTGCGCCGGTCCTGGGGAAAGAGCGGGTCAGTTTCGCGCCGGAGATGGCGGTCCAGCGCTTCGCGGACAATCTCGGCTTCAGAAAGGCCCTGCTTGCGGGCGTGATCCTTGAGCGCGCGGTCCTGTTCGGGTGTAATGTAAAGCTGTTTGCGGATCATGGGGTTGCTTGACACGGAGAGGCCCCTGCAGGTTATACATCGCATACATCATCAAAACCTCGGCGGCAAGGCCCGGTTCCGCTGTTTGCGGCAGGCGCCATGCGGCCATCCCAGTCCTTCTGCCCTTAATCATGCCGCTCCACCTGAATCAGGAGCCGGGATGTGTTTGCCGGGGGATGTCGCTTTCGGGGAAGGGCCGGTCAGTTGATTGCCGCTGACGGCAAAAAACAGTCCGAGCATCAGCAGGGTAAACTGAAACTCCATGCCCCGTCCTTCATTGCCCGTACCCATGTTGACTGAGTTCCAGCCGTATTGCAAATGAACCGTAAGAATCGCGCCAAGCATGGCAACGGCAATGAGGGCGCCCGCAATCCGCGTTGCCCATGCTGGTCCTGCGCCGCCCACAAGGATCAGAACGGCGGCGGCGGCTTCCAGGATTGCCAGCGGAATGATCAGATAGGGAGAGATGCCCAACAACCCGGAAAGCATATCCAGCACCAGGAACTTCCCCAGGCCGTGATAGAAAAAGACCCCGGCCAGCGCAAGGCGCGGCAGCCAGTGGACATGGGGGAGAAGGGAATTCAAGAGGTTGCCCTTGCAGGTCTGAAAAATGCAAATGGAACAGAAGACCGAACGAAGTACACCCGTCTGTTTCGATCCGTTCCTGCCTGCGGGTTTTCGGGATCGAGCAGTCTGCGAACGTTAGATGCCTGCAAGGGATGGTGCGCCCTATGAATGAATCCCTGCGTTCCGAAGCAAGCCGGCCCGTCCGGCTGCCGCGTGCGGTCTGGGTTCTCGGCGCGGTGAGCTTGCTCGTGGACCTTTCCAGCGAACTGCTTTACCCGATTCTCCCGATCTACCTCGCTACGGTGCTGGCAGCCCCGCTCCCGCTGATCGGCTTTATCGAAGGCGTGGCCGAGGTCACCGCCGGGTTCTCGAAAGGGTACTTCGGCAGCCTGTCCGACCGGTGGCGCCGCCGGAAGGGGTTTGTCGTGGCAGGATATGCGCTCTCCGCGCTGATGAAGCCGGTTCCGGGCCTCATACCGGCCTGGACAGGCGTGCTGGGCGCGCGGACGCTGGACCGCCTCGGCAAAGGAGTCCGCACCGCGCCGCGCGATGCGCTTCTGGCGGCCTATGCCACGCCGTCCACGCGGGGGCAGGTCTTTGGGCTGCACCGGGCCATGGATACGGTGGGCGCTGCCCTGGGTCCGGCGGCGGCGCTGCTGTGGCTGCACTATTTTCCGGGAGATTACCGGGGGCTGTTTTTCGTCGCCTTTGCGCCGGCCCTCGCCGGCGCTGCGCTGACGCTGGTGATCCGGGAGCAGCGGCCGGCGCCTTCCACCGGCGCGCCGAATGCGAGCGGCGGCCTGCGTGCTTTCTGGGCGCACGCCTCGCCCGATTACCGCCGCCTCCTGGGGTGGCTCGTCCTGTTTGCCCTGGTTAACAGCAGCGACGTTTTCCTCATTCTGAAAGCGCGGGAAACCGGCCTGGGCGATACGGCTGCCGTGGGGGGATATGTGCTCTACAACCTCGTCTTTGCCGCCGCTGCCTATCCTCTCGGCAGCCTCTCGGATCGGATCGGGCGGCGTCCCGTGCTGATTGCAGGTTTTCTGGCGTACGCGGTCGTTTACCTCGGTTTCGCCGTTTCGGGTTCGCCCTTCGCGCTCGCCGCGCTGTTTGCCCTCTACGGCCTCTATGCCGCCGCAACAGAGGGGGTGGCGCGCGCCTGGGTGGCCGACCTCGTGCCGGACGAGACGCAGCGCGGGCGGGGTCTGGGGCTGCACGCTGCCGCTACGAGTCTGGCGGCTCTCGTGGCGAGCACGGGCGCCGGGGCGCTCTGGAGC
>CBDUBU010000446.1:0-2653 GCA_965365465.1 uncultured Rhodothermaceae bacterium | reverse complement strand
GTGGCGCGAGCCACAAGAGATCCATCGCCGGCAGAGACGATAAAATCTCGTGTTGCGTACAGACCGCTTACACCCGACGGCCACGTCTGGACCTGCACATTGTCTTGCCAGAGGGGATACTTGCTTACCTGAACGTGCAACCGGGAGAGAACCCACGTAAGGTTTTCTTCCAGCAATTGCTTGACGGAAACCGAAAGCGACTGAGCGTGGTTGCTGGCTGCTTCCTGCAGGTAGTTGCACAGAGATTGCACGGACATCCGTTCGTTCGGATCGATCTCATAGGATCGAACGCGAAAGGTCTCGCGCCAGATATTCTCTTGCATAAGGACGCTGATTGGGGGTAGCAAAGGGGGTTCTTTGCCGGCTCTGATTTGACTGGTCCCTGACTCTACTGCTGCATACCAACAAAAAATCAAGATAATGCAAGGTCTGGATGAACGTAATGAAAAACTTGAAAGATAAAGTCGTCATTGTCACGGGAGGGGGACAGGGAATCGGAAAAGGTATTGCTCGCTGTCTCCTGGAGCAGGAAGCTTGTGTCGTGATTGCAGAGGCAGACGAAGAAGCAGGAAATGAAACAGTGAGCGAGTACGAACAGATCGGAGAGATTCTTTTTGTTTCTACAGATGTGTCTCAAGAAGAGGCAGTACGGAAAATGGCGGCGCGAACCGTTCAGCGATATGGCAGGATAGACGCGCTGGTGAATAACGCAGGAATAGCCGCTCCGGAGAATGGTCCGGTGGAGGAATTGTCTCTGGAAACGTGGAATCGGGTCATTGGCGTGAACCTTACCGGATGCTTTCTCTGCGCCAAACATACCGTTCCTTTTCTGAGAAAGACCGGAGGCGCTATTGTCAACATAGCTTCGACGCGGGCTTTTCAGTCGGAGCCTGACTCCGAAGCATATACGGCAACCAAAGGCGGGATCGTTGCGCTGACCCACGCCCTTGCCATTAGCCTGGGACCAGACATCCGGGTAAACTGTATAAGTCCCGGCTGGATCGCAGTAGACGAATGGAAAAAGCGTTCCGAACGCACAACGGCGGAGCTGAGGCCTGCTGACCACGCGCAGCATCCGGCAGGAAGAGTGGGACGCCCGGAGGATATTGCCGCGCTCACCGTTTATCTCTTGTCGGAAGATGCGTCTTTCGTCACTGGGCAGAACTTTACCGTTGACGGTGGGATGACGCGGAAAATGATCTACGTCGCGTAGCAGAGGCTTCGCCGAGCACGGTGCATCAAGGCGAAGGGCTACTCATTGAAGTTCTCCGGATACAGTACAACCTTGACGTACTGGTCCATGTCGAGATACTCTCTGGCGGCCTGCGCCACCTGCGACGCAGTAAGGTCTGAAATCATGTTTTCGTAAGTCAGCACATCCAGCACGTCTTCATCCGGGTGGGAATAGTAATAGTCCAGGACGCCTACCCAGAAGGCATTGGTCTTCAGCGCTGTTTCTCGCTCGCGCCGCTGCTGTTCCTTAATCTTCTCTATCACATCTTCGGGGGGGCCGCTTTGCTTGATGCGTTCAATCTCTTCGAAGACAGCCTGGGTCAACTCATTCACTCGTTGCGGCCCCGTACCAAAGCTGATCAGAACAGTGTACACGGAATCCGGGCGATCCGCATACTGAGCGTTCACGTTTACGCCATAGGTGCCTGACAATTCCTCTCGCAGCACTTCTCGCAGCCTGATGTCGAGAACGTCCGCCAGGGAGCGAAGCTGGTGCCGGTTTTCCCGGCTGTACGCAAAGGGGCCCTTGAACACCAGCGCAACCTGGCTTTGATCGCCAATCCCTTTTTTGACCGTTTTCGTTATCACTCCGGTTGGCGACGGAGGGGTTACGTCGCGCCAGGTTTCCTGTCTATCAGTTACAGGCAGCGTTCCCAAATACGTTTGGGCCAGAGCGGTAAGTTGCGCCACGTCGAAGTTGCCGACGAAAATAAAGATGAAGTCGTCTGCATCGGCAAAGCGATCCCGGTAGATTGAGAACGCATCCTGGAGATTCAGGCGGTTAACCTGCTCAATAGTTGGAGGTTGGCGGCGAGGATCTTTCCCGTAAAGCGCTGAGGTCAGCGAATCTGTAAAGGCTGCCGCCGGATTGGCCGAGCGGTTGACCAGATAAGCAGCCATCTGGTTCTGAAAAGCGGCCAGGGCCGAGGTGTCGGCGCGAGGTTCCGTGAAATAAAGGCGGATCAACTGAAACATCGTTTCGAGGTCTCTGGGAGAAGCGCTGCCCTGAAGCCCTTCTTCCAACTCGCCGATGTAGGGCGTCACGGCGACGACTTTACCCGCAAGCTTTTTCTGAAGCTCTGTGACGTCAAAGGCCCCGATGCCGCTTTGCGCCACGAGCCCGGCTGCATTGGAGGCCGTGAAAAAGGACTCGTCAGAGACAAGAGATGTCCCGCCGGGGCTGAAAGCGGTAAAGCGGATTTCGTCTTCCTTGAAATCCGTCGGTTTCATCACAATCCGGACCTCGTTAGCGAGAGTAAGCTCGGTTACTCCTAGCTCAGAGATGTTCGTTCTGGAGGTCACCGCAGAAGGTTCAGGGACTGAGGAAAGGAGCGGCTCGTCGCTTACGTCGTCCACGTACGGCTCGATATTGCTTTGTTCGGCCCCGTCCAGAGCAGCGGCCAGTTCCTCCTGCGCAGGC
>CBDUBU010000445.1:0-2672 GCA_965365465.1 uncultured Rhodothermaceae bacterium | reverse complement strand
CGCGCGGCGACGCGCTGGAGGCCAGTATGTCGGATTACCTGTTGCGTGACATCCGCCAGCGCCCCAATGTCGACATCCGTTTGCAGACGGAAGTGGTAGATGGCGAGGGAGAGGTTGGCCTTCAGCGTATCGTGCTGAAAGACCGCGTGCGGGGAACCTGCGAAACGACGCCGGCTGATGCCCTGTTTGTGTTGATAGGGGCGTTGCCCCATACCGACTGGCTCGCCGGGACGTTGCAGCGCGACCAGCAGGGTTTTATCATGACCGGGCGTGATCTGGATCTGGCAGCGGCCCATTGGGACTGCGGGCGGGACTCCATGCTGCTCGAAACGAGTATGCCGGGCGTTTTTGCCGTGGGTGACGTGCGTCACGGCTCTGTCAAACGGGTTGCCTCTGCTGTGGGAGAGGGCGCTGTCGCCGTGCGTTACCTCCATGATTATCTGGCCGCTCCGGTCGCGTATGCCTGAAGATTGTTTCGTTTCATCAGCGGGATGCTCTGGCCGGTCGCAGTCTCTCGAAACCGCTATCCTGTTTACCTTGCACCGTTTTGCCTCTATGTTCAGACTTCTCTTTCTGGCGCTCCTGCTCTGCGGCCCGGCCTTTGCCGCCGCGCCTCCTACCATGCGGGTCGATTATTTCCATACCGGCAACGCCGAAGGGGAAGTGTTCAGCCTGGACCGGATCGTGATCGAGCCGCTGCCCTGGCCCGGCAACCCCAATCGCCCGGTCGATGACACGAACCTGGGGAAATACTACTTCGAGGTCATCGACCGCGCCACGAACCGGACGCTCTTTTCGCGCGGGTTTGCGTCGATCTACGGCGAGTGGGAAACCACCGGGGAAGCCCTGTCCATGCACCGGACCTTCCACGAGTCGTTGCGGTTTCCGGCGCCGGAAGCGCCCGTGCAGGTCGTGCTCAAGAAGCGGGATGCGCGCAATGCCTTTCACGAAATCTGGTCGCTCGTTGTCGATCCGGAGGATGTGTACATCGACCGGGCCGCTCCGCCCTTGCCCGGAGCCGTGATCGAACTGGAAAAGCACGGCGATCCGGCGAAGAAGGTGGATCTGCTGATCCTGGGCGACGGCTACACCGCCGCCGAACGGGAGCAGTTCAGCCGGGATGCGCGGCGCCTCGTCGATACGCTGTTTGCCACGTCTCCCTTCAAGGAGCGCCGCGCCGACTTCAACGTGTGGGGGTTGTGCCCGCCCGCGCAGGCGTCCGGCATTTCCCGTCCCTCCGACGGCATCTACCGGCATTCACCGCTTGGAACGTCGTACGATGCCTTTGGCTCGGAGCGCTACATTCTCACCTTCGACAACCGGGCGCTGCGGGAAGCCGCCGCGTTTGCCCCGTATGAGTTTGTCGAGATTCTGGTCAACAGCCGGATCTACGGCGGAGGCGGCATCTTCGGGCTTTTCAGCACCGTGGCGGCGGGCAACGACCAGGCGCCCTATGTGTTCGTGCATGAGTTCGGGCACCATTTCGCCGCGCTGGCAGACGAGTATTACACGTCTTCCGTCTCGTATCTGCCCGCTGCCGAACGCCTGGAACCCTGGGAGCCGAACGTGACGGCCCTGCTCGACCCCGCGAACCTGAAGTGGAAAGATCTGGTCGCGCCGGATACGCCGCTCCCGACGCCGTGGCAGAAAGAAGCCTATGAGGCGCGGTCGCTGGAGTACCAGAAAACGCGCGGAAGGCTGCGGGCGGAGGGACGACCGGAAGAAGAAATGGAACAGCTGTTTCGGCAGGTCAGAATCACGGAAGAAGAATTTTTTGCGGCGGAACCCTATGCGGGCCGTGTGGGCGCCTTCGAGGGCGCCATGTACGAAGCGAAGGGGTATTACCGGCCGGAAGTGAACTGCATCATGTTCACCCGGACTCCTTCGTTCTGCAAGGTATGCCGCCGCGCCCTCAGCCGGGTAATGGATCTCTACACCCAACCTGCGCCTTGATGCGCGCCCGCGCCGGGGAACGCAACCGTTTCCGGAGCGTCCCGTAAACGCTGTCTTTGTCCCATCAAACCGTTTGGAATCTGCTATGCGAAAATCCATTTTACTGCTGTCCCTGCTGTGCCTTGCGCTGACCGTCGGAGCCTCTGCGCAGTCGGTGGACGAGATCATTGAGAAACACGTCGAGGCGCAGGGCGGCCTCGACCGTATCAAGGGCGTCCAGAGTGTGAAACAGACCGGCACGCTCGAAGTGATGGGAATGAGCGGCCCGATCACGCTGCAAACGGAGCGTCCGAACAAAATCCGGACGGAAGTCGAGATCCAGGGCATGAAGATGATCCAGGCCTACGACGGCGAGAAAGCATGGAGCATCAACCCGTGGGCCGGCGGCGGCGTGCAGGAAATGACGCCGGAGCAGACCGCTGTGATTAAAATGCAGGGGGATCTGGATGGCGCGCTGGTAGACTACCAGGAAAAGGGATACGAGGTCACCTACCTGGGCCAGGAGCGGACAGGCGGCGGCGTCGCTGATCGCCTCAAGGTGACGCTGCCGGAAGGACAGGAGTTCATCATCTCGGTGGACTCCAAAACCCATCTGATGGTAAAGACCGAGACGGAAACCGAGGACCCGATGCGCGGCAAGGTCCAGGCGGTTACCACGTTCGACGATTCCCGGGATGTCAACGGCCTGTTGATGCCTTTCAAGATGACCTCGGAGGCAG
>CBDUBU010000444.1:0-2682 GCA_965365465.1 uncultured Rhodothermaceae bacterium | reverse complement strand
GGCAGGTTCTCCGTCCCCGATGGCACACCAGCCGCGCCTGCCGCACAGGCGTGGCCGGTGTGTCACCCGCGCGACTACTGCATTGACATCCTGTTTCCGCCTCCGCCGCCTGCCGGAGAGGCCGCGGAATGCTCCTACACAGTGCAGTTCGTTAACACCTGCCCGTTCCCGGTGCAGGTAGGCTTCTCCGCGAGGAGTTGCCCGGACAAGACTTGCAGGATCCTGAGCTCGGTCGAGCCTCACCAGATCCAGGAGGTCCCTGGGTATAACCGCGGCGACTGGTCGGCATTCGATGTGGAAGATCCGATCGCGTGCCTGGTGCCTCCGTATGGAACGTGTTGGGACTGGTAGCCTGTGATGAAGCGGTTTCCGGTTTGGTCTCCGGGCTCGACGAACGGGCCGCATGCCGCGGCCGTCGAGCTCGCCGCTGCGCCGAGCGATGGCTCCGCGATGGCGTGTTCTGGTCTCCTGCAGGGATCGCCTGCCTTACGGGCGAGGTGCCGAGGGTCCAAAAAAACGTTAGTATCTCCCCGGTCATAGAACATGCGCGATAATTTCTCCGCACCCGTGAAGGCGCTTCTAGCGCGGCGCGTGGCGTATAAATGTTCCTTTGCTGGCTGCGGCGCGTACACAATCGGCCCTGCAGAAACACCGAACGAATCGACAAGCGTTGGCGAGGCGGCCCATATCACGGCAGCTTCCCCCGGCGGACCGCGTTATGATTGCACGCTGTCGGCTGACGAGCGTTCATCGTACTTGAATGGGATTTGGATGTGCAGCTATCATGCTCGCCTGATTGACGCTGACGATAGCTTTACTGTTGAAACGCTGCATGCTTGGAAGCGGGGAGCCGAGCAGCGCGCGAGAGAGAAACTTCTGCTTCCGAGAGTTGCTGGTAAGCCGACCTTGAACCTCGACCTCGCCGATTTTGGTCCGACCGCCCAGGTCAATGAAAGCATCGGAACGATTCTCCACAGAAGCGGCGTCGCGTCAGCGTGGGGACGTTCAGAAGGAGGGTGCATCCAGGATCTTCTGATAGAGATCGCCCGCAATTCGATTGAGCATGGCGGCGCGAGCCGGATAGGTCTCGTCATTGAACCCCACAGAATCACTCTCTATGATGATGGAAAGGCTTTCGATCCGTTGCGATCGCTTTCGGAAGCAGAGGACAAGCGGTCCGGAGGCCGGCTGGCCATACAGAATATCCGCAGACAACATACTCTGGATCTGCTGGTTTCGTATCGTCAGCGGTCTGGCATGAACGAATTGGATGTGATTCGGATAGAGGGACTGCCTCACGAAGCAAGTGAATTGATCCCTTGCACTCTGTCGCTTGGACTGCAGGAAGCCCGGCACCTGCGCTTTACGCATCAAAAAATCGATACCTCCTCGCTGAGCGGTTGCGGTGACGTTGCCATCTTGCTTCCTGCGTATATCAGCATTAGTGACGCGTTCATGATCGCCGAACTGCTGAAAGACGCTTTTCCCCTTCCCGTGCCTCAACTGCATCTCGTCGTCACGGACATTTCCGATTTTGTGGCCCAGTTCATCAGCGAGTTGCTTCCCTCCGCTCGCCTGCTGCGTGCGACATGAGTAATGCCAATGCGACAAAGGCTTCGTGTTGGGAGCAAGCAGGTCGCGCAGCTAAGAGCCATCCTGGTAGGCGAAAACCGGCGCTCAGGGTCACGTGCCGTGCAAGCGGCACGCCGAATCGCTGAGGAGAGCTGGAGCCCGGATGCCGCAGGTAGGGGCAAGGCGGAAAGTTCGAAACGCTCGATCCAACAGGTCGACGACTTTTTGCGGCGTGTTAGAGCGTCAGCATGCGCCCTTCCGCTGCCGCGTGGCTCCGCGCTGCCCTTCTCTCGTGCGCGGCCGCGTCGGCGTGCAGCGATCGGACGGGCGAGTCGTCGGGCTCCGGCGGCGGTGGTGCCGGGCCGGAGGACGGTCCCTCCGACGAGGCGGTCTGCGGGGACGCGATCGTCGATCCCGTCGAGGAGACCTGCGACGACGCCAACGGCCGCGAGGGCGACGGGTGCAACTCCGACTGCCGGGTCTCCGGCGAGCGGATCTGGTGCCTCGACGACCTCGGGCCGTGGGGAAGCTCGGCCCCCGCGGCCATGGCGGTCGGGCCCTCGGGGGAGACCGCGGTCATCGGCACGGTCTCCGAAGAAGAAGAAAACGGTGCCCTGCGAGCCTGGCTGGAAGTCGTCGACGCGGACGGCTCCGCGCGGTGGAGCGCGCGGTTCGACGGTGCCGCCGGTATCGGCGTCGCGTTCCTTCCCGATGGGACGCTCGCAGCCGCGATCCATGAGGCGGGCGCCCCGGACTCCCTCATAGGGACCTTCTCCCCCGGGGGAGCGCGGGCCAGCGGCTGGGCCGAGACTCCCGGCCGCCTCGCCCCGCGGGCGCTGGCCGCCGGCCCCGGGGGCAGCATCGTTGCCGCGGGGGACCGGGGGACCGCCCACGGTGCCGAGGTATGGCTCGAGACGTTCTCTGCCGACTTGGCCCCGCAGGGCGAGGCGGTCTACCGCTCCCCGCTGCGGCTCGCCCTCGCCGCGCGCGGCCTCGCCGTCGACCGGTCCGGGACCGTCCTTCTCGGGGCCGATGTCCTGCTCGAGCCCTTCGAGAGCGACACCGGGGTTCCGCCCTGGGGCGTCGCCGTGGCAGCGCTGCGTCCCTCCG
>CBDUBU010000443.1:0-2701 GCA_965365465.1 uncultured Rhodothermaceae bacterium | reverse complement strand
CGGCAGGTTATTCGTTGGCAGATCCGGGTTCGGTAAGGCGGCGGTGCTGGGCGGCATTGACTGTGTCGGGAAGCGCCTTTGCTATCGTGCCCTGCACCTTCGTCTTCAGAGAGGCTGCCAGCACGGAGTCCTTGTCCGCCATCAGCGCCTCGAAACCCTGACGGGCGACATCCTCCGGGTCGTTCTTTTCCTGCACGGCGACTTTCGTGTCCTCCATGTCCGCGCGGCGGAAAAAGTTGGTTTCGGTAGGACCGGGCATCAGCGCCGTGACCGTCACGCCGGTGTCTTTCAACTCATTGCGCAACGCCTCGGCGAATGACTGGATAAAAGCTTTTGACGCTGCGTACACGGCAAAGAACGGCCCCGGCATCCTTGCTGCAATGGAGGAGGTGAAGAGAATCTTGCCCTGACCGCGCTCGACCATGTGACGAACCACGTGCTTGGCGAGATGCACCGACGAAACGACGTTCAGGTTAATGAGGTTTAATTCGTCTTGCAGGTCCGTTTCACGAGCAAACGCGCCGTGAACGCCTACCCCGGCATTGATGGCGATGGCTTCAACAGGGCGGCCCGTGGCCTGGATGCGTTGCCAGAGGTAGTCTACTCCCTCATGGGTGGCGAGGTCAGCCTGTACGGCTTCCACTTCCACATCCAGGGCGCGGAAGGCTTCAGCGGCCTTTTCAATCTCCGGACTCTGCGCGGTAACGAAAAGGTCAAAGCCGTTCCAGCCAAATTGCCGGGCCAGTTCATAGCCGATCCCGCTGGAGGCGCCCGTGATGACCGCCAGCGGTCGCTTCATCGTATTTTCCATCCTGCTCTGCTTTTTTCGTTCTGGATATGGCTGAGACTTCAGCGAAAAAGACGAGTTTCGGAACTGGAAGCAGGCAAACGCTAGGTATCATTTTATTCACAGCCGTAACGCGACCTGTCGCCTGCCTGCAAGGGTTCGGCGAGAAGCTTCGGCGCTGCGCCGGAAGGGCATCTTTTTCAGGCAGGTGGATACTCACTACTGTAGATTACCACTTCCCTAAACCCTCCGTCTCTTATGAAGATCGACCTTGCCGGAAAAGCCGTGCTCGTGACCGGCGCGAGCCGGGGCATCGGGCGGGCCATTGCCGAAGCCCTGGCGAACGCTGGGGCGTCCGTCGGGGTGCATTGCAACCACAACCGAAAAGCCGCCGGAGAGATCGCCGCCCGTCTCGGTCAGGGCGCTCGCGCCTTGCAGGCCGATCTCGCCGATCCGCACGCCTGCGAGCGCCTCTTCAAGGAAGCAGTCGCGGCATTCGGGCGCGTCGAGGTGCTTGTCAACAATGCAGGGGTTGCACGCTCCATTCCGCTCGACGCGCCGATGGAAACCTGGCTGCATGGCTGGGACCAGACGATGCACGTCAACCTGCGCGCTGCCGAACTGCTGTGCCGCCTTGCCATCCGCCATTTCCGCGAGCACGGCGGCGGGCGCATCCTCCAGATTGCCTCACGGGCTGCCTTTCGGGGCGATACGCCCGAATATCTTGCCTATGCCGCTTCAAAGGCGGGCATGGTCGCGCTCACCCGCTCCATTGCACGCGGTCTCGGCAAAGAAGGCATCCGTGCCTTCACGCTGGCTCCCGGCTTCACGCGCACCGACATGGCGCAGGATTTCATCGACGAATATGGCGAAGGTTTCGCGCTGCGCGACATCGCCCTCGAACGGCTGACGGAGCCCCAGGACATTGCCCCACTCGCCGTGCTGCTGGCGAGCGGGCTTGCTGACCACGCGAGCGGCTGCACCATCGACATCAACGCGGCCAGTTACGTACATTGATTTTTCCTTCAACCCGTGATCTGTTGCCCCATGCGCCCTACACGAATCCTGCTCACGGTTCTCCCGGCCTGCCTTGTCCTCTCCTGCGCGACCCCGCCGACGAAGGTGGAGACCAGCGCCGGCGCCTACACCAACCCCGTCATCTCCCTGGCGGCGGCTGATCCGAGCATCATCCGGGGACCGGACGGGCGCTTTTACCTGTACGCCACCATCGTCGATTGGGGTGATGGAACGGGCGGGCACGTCATTCCCATCTTTGCTTCAGAAAACCTGACCGAGTGGTCCCACATAGGGGATGCATTGAAAAGCCGTCCGGACTGGAAGGCGGAAGGGGGCATCTGGGCGCCGGACATCTCGCAACACAACGGCGCCTACTCCCTGTATTACGCCTATTCCACCTGGGGCGACCCTGACCCCTGCATCGGCCTGGCTACTGCGCCCCATCCTGCCGGCCCGTGGACCGACCTGGGGCGCCCCGTTTTCTGCTCCAGCGACATAGGGGTCGGCAACTCCATCGATCCGTTTGTCTGGAACGAAAACGGAGCGCGTACGCTGATATGGGGCAGCTTTCATGGCATCTACGCCGTTCCTATCGGAGAGGACGGCCTTCTCTCCGGGGACAAGATCCTGCTTGCCGACAGCCGGTTCGAGGCGCCCTACCTCTACGCGCACGGCGGTTACTACTACCTGTTCGTGTCGGCGGGTACGTGCTGCGAAGGCGCCGAGAGCACATACACTGTCTACGTCGGACGGTCGGAATCGGTCAACGGGCCGTACGTGGACGCCGAAGGACGCGACTTGCGCGAAGGGGGCGGCGCGCTCGTGCTGCACGGAAACGCGGCATGGGCCGGACCTGGACACAACGCCATTGTAACGGACGATGCGGGCGCGGCGTGG
>CBDUBU010000442.1:0-2706 GCA_965365465.1 uncultured Rhodothermaceae bacterium | reverse complement strand
TGGCCCCGTGGTTGCCCAACGGGTTGACTTGTCCGGCGCCGTTCCCTCCGCCAAGCTGGCGCCGGGCGCAGCAGTGACTAGTGTGAACGGGCTGGCGAACGCGGTTAACATGGTTGGCACAGGTATCGCAACGGTATCAACGGATGCGACTTCAAACACCATCACCATTGACGCCAGCATTTTTCCGAGTTCCATCCGCTTGAAGACGAACGTGCGCCCGTTAGAGAACGCCCTCGATATGGTTGAGCAGCTTCAGGGGGTGCGCTTTGACTGGAAGAAAGACGGAAAGTCAGACCTCGGCCTGATCGCGGAAGAGGTAGGCAAGGTGGTCCCGGAGGTGGTTGCTTATGAAGAAAACGGCATCGACGCCAGAGGCGTGGACTACGCACGGCTGGTATCGGTGCTTATCGAGGCCGTCAAAACGCAGCAGCAGCAGATGGAAGCGCAGCAGGAGAAGCTCGATGCGATGGCGAGTCGCCTGGAACGCCTGGAAAACGCCATGCAACAGGCGGATCCAATGTCTTCAAATACAGCATCTCCTTCGGGAGAGCGTGAGTAAACGAGTGCAGCGACTAACGTAAGTAAAATGCCGGCTCCACGAATGGGGAACAGATATATGCACAAGCTGTCTGGCTGGCGTTTCCTGGCCGCGTTTGTCACGCTCTTTGTTCTGGCAAGCAACGCCCACGCACAGGTTGAAATAGAACAGTCCGTATTCAGCAGCGCCGGCGACCTCTCGACATCGGAGGCCGTTACACTGGTATCTGTTGTCGGGCAGGCTTCTCCCGTTGGCGTTGCAACAGACGGAACGTTCACGCTGCAAGGCGGATTGCTCGCAGCCGATGCCTCCACGCTTGTCAGCGCTCCTGTTGTGGCGCATACGCCCCCTCCGAACTGGATTTACCGGCAGGAGAAACAAGTCGTTGCTAGCGTTGCCAGTGCGGCTGGCGTGGAACGCGCCCTTCTGTATTTCCGGCGTGGAAGTGATGCCGGGTACGCCTCCGTCGAAATGGCAAGGGGGCCGCAGGGGTTTCAAGCCGTAGTTCCCGCAAATGCGGTCACCGAGGAGGGGATCGCCTATTATATCTCTGTGCTGGATTCCGCAGGCAATATGGTGCGTGCTCCCTTTGCCGGTTTTTACACCGCGCGGGTTGAAGTAACCGAGCCGGGCCTTACGAAAAACCAGCCTTTGCCGGGTGGGACGGAGTCCTCTGCCTACCGGCTGATCTCCGTTCCGCTTGATCTCCGCGACAAAAATCCCGGCGCTGTGCTGGCCGACGATCTTGGTTCTTATGACAATACGGAGTGGCGTTTCTTTGAACTCCTTTTCAGCCAGGACTATGCAGAATACCCTTCTACTTCGGCTATGGAACCGGGCAACGCCTTCTGGATCATCACTCGTACGCCCGGAAAAACTTTCGACACGGGGCCAGGACTGACAGCTCCGCTGGACCGGCTGCTCCGCATTCCGCTGCATCCAAGGTGGAATTTCATCGGCAACCCTTATGCTTTTCCCCTTCCGGCATCGCGTCTTCGCACACAGAGCGGGCAGGACTTTGCGCTCCGTTCTTTCGAAAACGGTTGGAACGATCCGGTGCGTAATCCTGTCTCCGGGCTTCGACCTTTCGAGGGGTACGCCATTTTTAACAGTCTTCAAACGGTCGATACGCTCGTGATTGATCCCCAGCCTTCGGCTTCGTCTGCAGAATCTACCTATAAATCCAGCCTTGCCGTTGCCGAGCGGTCGCAGTGGGAGATCCGCATAGCCGCACAAAGCGGGTCTGCGCGTGACGCCGACAACATCGCGGCGGTGATGCCAGGCGCTTCTGCAGGATGGGATAGGATGGATCTGCCGGAGCCTCCTGTTATCGGAGGCCATCTTTCCGTTTATTTTTCTCATCCTGAGTGGGGGACGGCCTCCGGCGCGTTTTGCACTGACTACCGACCCGGCCTCTCCCGTGGGGAAGTCTGGGTGTTTGAGCTTGAAACAGGAAAAACAGGTTCTGTCCAGCTATCCTTTGACGGTGTTGCCGACGTGCCGCCGGAGTATCAGGTATGGCTCGTAGACGAGGCAACCCGGATCGTTCAGGATCTTCGCGCTGACAACAGATACCGGCTGGCAATGAAAGGCGGCGCAGAACCCGCACGGCTGAAACTGGTGGTGGGAAAAGACGGGTTCCTTGAAGGCGTACTCGACGGGGAGGAGTACCAGCCAGACACGTTTGATCTGTCCTCTGTGTTTCCGAATCCTTTTCAGGCCCAGACGGTGGTTCGCTATGGCTTGTCTGAGTCTCAGCCGGTTACGCTCGTCGTGTATAATATGCTGGGAGAGCGCGTCGCCGTGCTGTTGCAGGATGAAGCGCAGCAGCAAGGGTATCATGCCGTCGTGTGGGATGGCGTCAACACACTGGGTCAGCCGCTGGCAAGCGGCGTTTATCTGGTTCATTTGCGGGCCGGGGGACGAACCGCTACCCGCAAGGTCGTGCTGATCCGGTAGCGAGACATGGGGCAGCACAGCGCCACTGCAAATCAGCCTGCTACGCCTGTAGATCAAGAGGTTATTTACCGTCTGATCTACGAAGCGCAGTGGCCGGCACTGTTGGACATATTGCACCGGCATTCCGCTACGCTCGCTCAGGATGTTTTGCTCGCCCGTGCAGTTGGCGTCTTTGTGGATAGCTTCTTCAGATCGCTCGACGTATCAGA
>CBDUBU010000441.1:0-2706 GCA_965365465.1 uncultured Rhodothermaceae bacterium | reverse complement strand
CCGACCCCGCCGCAGACTGCCTGCAACCGTGATCTTTTCGATGCCCTCGCCCACACGCAAATATTGCGTCAGTTCTTCGGCGACACCTTGCGCGAACGGCAGAATGAATCGCCCGGTGCTCGACCGATACTGCTCAATCGATCGCAGCACCTTCTCTTCGAGCTTTGCGCCCATCCGTGGCAGAGTGCGAAGCTTCTGTTCGCGGCATAGCCGCTCCAGATCATCGATGCTGCCAACGCGATAGTGCTCGATCAGCAAAGCAATGCTCTTCGGTCCGAGCCCCTGGATCTTCAGCAGCTCGAGCGCTTTTGGTGGATATTTAGCCAGTAGCGCATCGCGTTTATCGAAGCTCCCGCGGCTGAGCAGGTCGCAGATAATGCCGCCGATGCCCTTGCCGATGCCGGGAATATCGGTGAGCTTGCGTTCCGGGTTGGCAACGATATCGGCAACACGCTCCGGATACCCTTCGACGGCGGCAGCAGCGTTTCGGTAGGAACGAACCCGAAAACCGTCTTCCCCGGCGATCTCCATCAAATCCGCGGTCTCTGACAGGATGGTTGCAATCTCGCGATTACCCACCTTCAGATTTTCCACCTCTGTCGCATCGGACCTCATCCATTGTGCTGTACACGCAGCGGACCGGCCAGTCCACTGCAATTTTCCGGACAGACAAGCAGAGGAGATAAGGCATGAAGCGATTGATGACGATGGCACTCGTGTGCTTTGGCGCGCTACAGGCCGCTGACATCGTGGATACTGCTGTATCCGCGGGACAATTCAACACCCTGGTTAAGGCCGTGCAAGCGGCTGGACTGGTAGACACACTGAAGGGCCCCGGCCCGTTCACGGTGTTTGCTCCCACCGATGAAGCTTTTGCAAAGCTACCCGCAGGCACCCTCGACGCGCTGCTGAAGGATACAGAGAAGCTCAAGGCTGTGCTTACGTACCACGTAGTTGCCGGCAAGGTGATGAGCGCTGACGTGAAGACCGGACCGGTTCCGACGGTTCAGGGCAGCAATGCGCGCGTGGTGGCAAAGAACGGCACAGTCATGATCGACAAAGCGAAGGTCATCAAGGCCGACATTGAGACCGACAACGGCGTCATTCACGTTATCGATACCGTAATCCTCCCGAAGAAGTAGGAGTTTCTTCCTTCTTCCCAGATCCGGGGCGGTGCGCGTGTTCGCGTGTTAGATTCACCGAATATGCTCGTCCGCCCCGGCCTTTTTTTTGCTCTCGTGCTGCTCGCCGGGGCTGCCGAGATTCCACCAGACATCCGAGACTACATCGCGAACACCTGCACGGGCTGTCATCGAGGGGAGAAAGCTCCTTCCGGTCTGGACCTCACCGCGATACCGTTGGACCTCAACGACACAGCCACGCAGCAGCGCTGGGTCCGCATCCACGATCAGGTTTCGAAAGGCGCGATGCCGCCAGGACAGTCTCGCACCAGTGCAAGTCCTGCAAAGCGCCGGTTTCTGCAGGCACTCTCAAACGCGCTGATTGCGACGGAGCAGGCACGAGTCGCCGCCCAGGGCAGGGCTGTGCTGCGGCGCTTGAATCGTTATGAATACGAGAACACGCTTCGCGATCTCCTGAATGCGCCCTGGCTGCAACTGCGTGACGGTTTACCGGAAGACGGCCTTGTAGCGCGCTTCAATAAATCGGGTCAGGCCCTCGACGTCTCCCACGTGCAGATGTCGCGCTATATGGAGACTGCGGAGCAGGCCATCCGCCAGGTGCTCGCTGCCTCGAAGGTGAAGCCCGTCGAGTCGCGCCATTATGCTCGCGAACAGAAGCGCTTTGTCCATCGCATGCGCTACAGCCCGTTCAATCGCCACCCCGAGCGTGCCACAATCCCCATCCTCGGTTTCTCAGCGCAGCCGGATGTGATCGCCGAAACCGTACCGATCAGCGTTGGCCCTGCCGATCCCGCAACCCGCGAGGTTGAAGGTTATGCCACGCCCGCAGGCAACTACGTTGGCAACGAGCATCATTTTGACGGCTTTGTCGCACCCGCGGGTGGCCGGTACAAGCTGAAGTTCAACGCATTCTCTATCTGGATTCATACAATTCACGGCGCGGAAGGGCGGGGCGACAAGAAGGTTTGGTGGCGGCCGGATCGCAGCCGAACAGAACAAGGGCGCACCATCGAACCGATCACGATCTACGCGCTGAGCCGGGGCGGCGAGAAGCGCTGGCTGGGTTCTTTCGACGTTACCCCGGAACCAAAGCTGCACGACCTCGACGTTACTCTGCTGCCGGGTGAGATGATTCTGCCCGACGCTGCCAGGTTATTTCGTTCGCGCCCGGGATTCATCGGCAGTCCTCATGCGACGGCCGAAGGCATGCCGGGCGTCGCTTACCGCTGGATGGATGTCTCGGGGCCGTTCAACACGCCCAGCGTGGCGGAGACAAACGGTGCTTCGGCTCCAGACGCAGAACGGTTGCTTCGGAGGTTCATGCGGGCCGCCTACCGGCGTCCGGTGCGGGAAGCCGAAGCGCACCGGTATCTGGCAATCGTGAAAAGCCGGCTGAAGGTCGGACCGTTTGCGGAAGCGATGATTGCCGGCTACACCGCCGTGCTCTGTTCACCGGGATTTCTCTACCTCGAAGAGAAGGGAGGACCTCTTAGCTCGTGGGCGCTCGCCACCCGCCTCTCGTACTTCCTCACAAACACCGCCCCCGATGCCACGCTGCGAGCGT
>CBDUBU010000440.1:0-2721 GCA_965365465.1 uncultured Rhodothermaceae bacterium | reverse complement strand
AGCGATCCGGTTTCCACAGGATGGCGCGGGTTGGAAACATCGACCACCCGCAGTCCTGCCGTTCGGGACGCTATGTAAGCATGATCGCCGGACACCACCACGTCGACGGCGGAGCCGGGCACGCTCACCGAACCCACCTCCACGGGCGTTCGGGGGTCTGCGTATTTCACGATGCGCAGGCCCTCCATCTGATCGGCTACGTAAACATATCCTCCGGCCACGGCCAGCCCGGCAGGCGCGAAGAACGATTCGTCGATCCGCATGGATGCCGGCTTTGCGGGATCGGAAAGGTCGTCGTTGCGCAGCACACCCACATCCGGAATGGCAAGGTAGGCAAACCCGCCCGCCACGGCGATGTCGCGGGCCACGCCGCGATCATAAGAAGAGCCGGTGTTGGACCCGACCTCGTGCGGCTGCAACGGATCGCTGAGGTCGATCACGCGGTGCCCGCCGAAGGCCGCCGCGACATGGGCGTAGGCGCCTTCGACTACCACGCGGAGCGCCTGACCCTCGAACCCGGCAGCGGCGACCTCACGCGGCGCACGCGGGTCGGAGAGGTCCACCACGCGCAGCCCGGCCGTCAGGGCCGCCACGTACGCATAAGAGCCGGACGCAGCCACCCCTTCCGCCCGGTCTGCAAACCTGAGCGAGCCAATCAGCGCAGGCGCCGCCGGGTTCGACGCGTCGATCACGAGCAGTCCGGCTTCCCCGGCGGCCGCCAGCACATGGCCGCCGTGCAACGCGATGTCGTGAACGACGCCCGGCAAGTCTACCCGTCCTCGCTGCACGGGCGCCGCCGGGTCGGACACATCGGCTGCAACGAGGGACTTTCCGAGGCCGAAATAAGCATTTGCACCCTCGACGGCCACCGCGTAGGTCAGGGCTTCTTCCTGCGGCGGCAGTTCCTCCGCTTCGGGCATCTCCTCCCGCGCCGGAAGCACCGCCGCTGCAGGCAATCCGTCGCGCTCCAGCGCTGCGCCGGTTCCGGGACCCCTGCCCGCGTACAGCAGAGCGCCCGCCAGCACGAAAAGGCTGATGAGAAAAATCAGGGCGAGATATCCGGCTCCTTTCATAAACTCGTTTTAACGGCTGCTAACGTGTCGGCGGGGGTGAAGGCGCTGCCGAGATTGATGGTGAGTTGGGGAAGGGCCTGCCGCAGACGCTCCGCGCCGGCTTCGCTGACGCCGGTTTGCCACAGGAAAAGCGCCCTGAGTTCCCTGAGACTGGCAAGGTGTTCCAGTCCTGCATCGGTAACCTTCGTGCCGTACAGGTTCAGATGGGTCAGGTAGGTCAGATCCTTGAGCCGCGCCAGCCCGGCATCGGTGATGGTTGTATGCTGGAGGTGCAGGCGGGTCAGGTGCGGCATGGCGCCCGCCGCCGCCAGCCCGGCATCGGTGACGGGCGTATACGCCAGGTCGAGATCGGCGATCTGCAAGGCCAGGGGCTGCAATACGGAAAGGCTCGCGTCCGTCAGGCTTTCGCGCCGGTTCGTGCCTGCCACGTACAGGAACGGGTGGTCGCTTCCGAGCGACTGAACGATGAAGCCGGCCTTTTCTGCCGCCGCGACGGCGCTGGTGTCGGCAGGCGCTACATCGAGCGCGAAGATGCCCGTTTTGAGCGGTTCCTTTGGCAGCGAAAGCCGGTCCAGGTAGGTCTGGACGGGGGGCGGCGGCGCTCCGGCTTCGCCGACTTTCTGCTCGAAGGAACCGCCTCCGGCAATCCACCAGCGTATCAGTTCCGTGTCGCCGATAGGGAGCAGGGGCGCGCCGTCCGGGGGCATCACGTCTTCATGGTAGGCCGGCAGGGTGATCCGGCGCAAAAGGTCGCTCTGCTCCGGCTGTCCGGCCACGACTACCGGGCCGTCTTCGCCTCCCTTCAGCAGGCCCTCCGGCGAATCGAGCCGGAGCTTGCCCTTCGATTTGCTCGCGCCGTGACATTCCACACACCGGGTTTCCAGAACGGGAGCAATCAGTTCCGTGTAGACGAGGGCTGAATCGATGTCGGCGATGGCGACGCCTCCGCTGCGCGGCCCGCCCCATCCGGTCAGCGCCTGCACCGGCGCGGGCAGGTACTCGGTCAGGTAGCCCTGTCCATGCGTGAGCGAGCCGCCCAGGTGCCCGGTCAGGAGCACCAGTCCTGCGGTTGTAAAGAGCAGCGCCCGGTAACCCGTGGCTGCTTTCCGGGAACGGGTGCGCCGGGCGACGGCGCAGAGCGTGAGCGCTCCGACGGCTCCCACCGCCACGCCGATGCCAAGCCACTGGTGCCGCGTCACCGCGCCTGTGTCGTACCCGCCGCCGAGCGACAGCAGGTATCCCGCGAAGGCCGCCGCCAGCGCGCCCGCCGTTCCGAGGGCCAGCGCAAACGGCGCGGTTTCCCGCAACCCGTTCAGGGATCGGAAGCGGGCTGCAACAGCCTCCAGCGCTGCCGCGAACAATAACAAAACGATAGGGAAGTGAACCAGCACCGGATGGAAACGCCCCAGGAAAAAGGCAAAGTCCGGCGGGTCCTGCCGGTTTATGCTGAGCAGAAACAGGAGCGGAACGGCCAGGAGCGCCGCGCCCGCAGCGGCCCGGCGTGCCCTCCGGCGCTTCTGGTCTGCCAGAGGCGTTCTTTCCGTTTCCGTGGGCGAGTTCATAGATGCTTTTCGTGAAATCCTGTGATTGAACACCAGGCGACCCCTCCTGCGCGGGCAGGGCAAGCGCCGCCCCCGCCGGGCCTGTT
>CBDUBU010000439.1:0-2768 GCA_965365465.1 uncultured Rhodothermaceae bacterium | reverse complement strand
CCCTGTACCATCAAGGCCGTGAGCGCCCATACCAGCGCATCGAGCCGGTTCGGACTGGCCGCGCCCGGCGTCCAGGTCACCAGTTCATCTTCCAGAAGCGGAAACGTCCCCACGTGATGCACCCTTCCTTGCTCGTAGAGCATCGCCACCGGCTCCGCCCTGGCTGCCTTGCCCCGGCTCGCGTAGACCGTCTCCACCGGCATCGACCCGTCGAGCGCCCGGAGCACCTGTCGCACCAGCGCCCCGCCCTGGTTGCCTTCGGCCACGACCAGGTTCGCCCGCGTTTCGTGGTAGAGCTTCACCACTTGAGCCGCCCATTCGCCCGGACTGCCCCGCAAACTCCGGTCGAAGAGCACGTAACCCACCGGCGGCGACGTGGCGCTCAAGCCTGCCGCCACGATCCCGCATTCATCCCCCTCGCCCGTCTCGCTCACACTCGGATCGACCGCGACGACGACGCGGACGAGTTCACCGGCCTGCCTCAAGCGGCAGCCGTCGAGCATAGCGCGCCGCCAGAGCGCCCCCGGCGCTTCGTCGAGCAGTTCGGCGTGTAGTTCCTGCCTGCCGAGCGTCGTGCCCTCGTACTTTTCCTCCATCTCCCACAGGAATGCTTCCGGTAAATTGGCCCGGTTATCGTACGTCGATCCCCGCGTGACCGCCACGTCGCCGTAAGGATTTCCCTCCGAAGCCTCGCGCTTCAGCAGCCCCCGGATCAAGGTTATCGGCCTCGGCGTCGTGGTGACGATGCAGCGCGGCTGCCGCCCGATGCGCAGGCCCATCATCAGGTTATCCCACATCTCCTGCGCGTAGCGGTACTTCGCCAGTTCATCCACCCACGCAAACCCGTGCTGCGGCCCGCGAAGCTGCTCCGGATCTTCCCCGGCGTAGGTCGTCGCTGCCATCCCGTTCGGCCAGGTGAGCCGCCGCTTGCTAGGCTCGTACTTCGGACGCTCCTCCTTTCGGCTCCGCGCCAGAATCCCGTCCGGCCCTTCGACCATCACATCCCGCACGTCGGCGGCGGTCTCCCCGACGAGCGCGATCCGTCCGACCTCGCCGCTCCGGGCGGCCATCCGTACGGTTTCCGTGCCGGTGCGCGTCTTGCCGAAACCGCGCCCGGCCAGAATCAGCCACACCCGCCACGCGCCCGGCGGCGCCAGTTGCGAAGGACGGGCGAAAAACGGCCAGCAATACTCATCCAGCACGCTTCCCGGCAGCCGGTTCATCACGTACGTCCGCTTCGTAGCGGGCAGCGAGCTGGCATATTCGATCAAGGATTTTTGCTCTGGATGCTGCAATGTCGCCCTCCTCTCCTCCCGGATGCTGCGGGTCGGGGCCTGCCGACCATGCTTTCAGGAAATACAACTGCGCCTGCACGCTCCCGTCGAGCGCGCGCTGGTAGAGCGCTTCCGCGACGGCGGCCACGCCCTGCGCCCGGCCCTTTTTCAGCGCCTGCGCCACGGCCCTGCTTTCCTGCCGCCGGGCCTCGACGCCGAGGGCGCTGAAGATGATGTCGGGCGGCAGGCCGCTCCAGGCCATGCGCTCGATGGCCGCCAGTTGTTGCTGTTCGTCTTTTTCTTCCATGTGGATCGGGTTTTTTTCTTTCCGCGTGACCGAAGGATAAACCCGGCGCTGCCTCCGGAAAAGGTTATTCCGGTAACCTCCGGCTTCTGCGGGCGCTGTTTTTTTCGTTTAAGCGGAAGCCGGCGCCGCCGATACCCCGGTGGAGGTCTGCTTTCGGCGCGAAGCGTCACGATGGGGGCATGACATGACGAAAGGCTGCCGGCAAGCAGTCCGAAAGAAAATACCCTAACCCGCTCGACCTATGATTTCGAACCTTTCCATTCGCGGCAAACTCTACCTGAGCTTTGGCCTGATCCTGCTTTTCCTCATGGCAGGGGCTCTTTTTTCTTTCAACGCCCTTCGCACCCTTCATGCCGAGGCCGAGCGCACGGCAAAGGGCGACATGCCTCGCCTGGCGGCGGTGCTGGAGATAAGGTACCTGACCACCCGCGGGCATCTGATCTTCATGGAACTGCTCTCCGGGGAAGAGTCGCTTCAGCCGGCAGAGGTCGAAGCCCTCTGGCAGGAAGGCCGCGCCCGGTGCAGGGCGCTGCTGGGAGAAGCGGCGGCGGATGCCGGCGTGCAGATCACCGTCGAAGACGCAACCGTGCGCGATGACATCCTGCTTATCGACCAGGAACTGGAAGAACTGGCGCGCCTGTCGGCGCAGATGATGGAAACGCACGGGGTCGATGCGCCGGACGCGACCGGCGATGCCCTGGATGCCGAGGCTCCGGACGTGGCCTTCGACAGCCACTACGAGTCCGCGATGACCCTTGCCGGGTCTGTTGCGGCCCGCCTGGAAGCGGAAACGGCAGCGCGTGTGGAAGGGGCGGGCGCCTTGTTCCGGCGGAACTGGATGCTGCTTCTCATGGCGACCGCGGGCGCGTTGCTGGCGGGCTTGCCGGCTGCGCTGTGGGCCGGAAACCGGATTGCCGGGCCGCTGGGCCGCCTGATCGCGGCGGCAGAGCGCGTGCGGGCGGGAGACATGAATGCCGAGATCGAAGCAGGCGGCAGCGGCGAGATCGGACGCCTCACTTCCGCCTTCGGCGCCATGGTCGAACGGATCCAGGAGCGCGCCGCGGCAAGCGAGAACGGTGCTTGGATTGCCGGGTCAAGCCCGGCAATGACAATACGGACAAGCCCAAAGGTAGGCTCTGGCTTGTGGCCCCGTCAGTGCCGCTGCTCGCCCTCGGGCAGGAGGCCGA
>CBDUBU010000438.1:0-2772 GCA_965365465.1 uncultured Rhodothermaceae bacterium | reverse complement strand
CGGCGATTCTTTTTCTGGCTGAGGAAATCAAGGACCCCTTCCTCGAACTCCGGCGCTATGATGATCTCTGTGAAAATCTGATCTATCGCCTCAGCCGTGGCGCGGTCCAGTGGCGCATTTACAACAACGATGCCGCCAAACGGAGACTGCCGGTCGGTGGCAAACGCACCATGATAGGCGCCTTCAAGCGAATCCGCCGTTGCTGCCCCACACGGATTGGTGTGTTTCAGGATGGCGCAGGTTGGATCAGCGTCTCGAAACTCGTCGATCAGGAACAGCGCCGCGCTCAGGTCCATGAGGTTGTTGAAGGACAGTTCTTTCCCATGCAACTGTGAAAAGAACTGTGAGACCTCGCCATAAAGGGCTGCTTGCTGATGCGGATTTTCCCCATACCTCAGTGATTGGGCGACGGGGAGGTTCAGGTTTAACGTATCCGGAAAGGAGGATGCATAGGCGCCTTCCGGAGCCTCCGCCTCTTCCGCGCCGGGGCGGGCGAAGTACTCCGCGATGGCCTTGTCGTACTGCGCTGTATGTGTGAACGCCTTGTGGGCCAGCCGCCGCCGCGAGGCCATCGTAAGACTGCCCTCGTGGGTCTCTAATTCATGAATAACCCCTTCGTAATCTTCATGAGACGTAACCACGCTTACGAAGAAGAAGTTTTTTGCCGCTGCCCGGATCATGGTCGGCCCGCCAATGTCGATGTTTTCGATGGCCTCCGCATCCCCGATGGATGGGTTGGAGACGGCCTGAGAGAACGGATACAGGTTGACGACCACCAGATCGATTGGCTCGATCTGAAGCTCTGCAAGGGAGGAGACATCATCGGTGTCGTTGCGACGCGCTAGGAGCGCTGCGTGAACTGCCGGATGCAACGTCTTGACCCGCCCGTCCAGAATCTCAGGAAAGCCAGTCAGGTTGGCGACCTCGGTTACGGGCAGGCCCGCTTCCTGAAGGGCGCGCGCCGTTCCGCCTGTCGAAATGAGCATGATCTGCATCTCGTGTAACCGGCGGGCAAAATCGACCAGTCCGGTTTTATCAAATACCGAGAGCAGTGCTCTGCGGACAGGGTAGCGATCCTGAGGGGGAGGCAGCGTCTTTACTTTTATCATCGGGTGGGTTTGAGCGGAGTTATAATAGCAACGAAAAGATAATTGGCCTGTTCAGGGACGGTTACGAAGTAGGCTCGTGTCGGCAATCCGGACCTTTCGTTCTTCAACCGTAATCCGGCTTTCGGCGAACAGGCGCAGCGCAGCAGGATACAGTTGATGTTCCATTTCCAGAACTCTTGCTGCCAGTGTCTCCGGGGTGTCATCCTGGAGGACGCGAACAGGCTCTTGCAGCACCACCGGGCCGGTGTCGTACTCTTCGTCCACCAGGTGAACCGTAACGCCCGTCCATCGGGCGCCATAGGCCAGTACAGCCTCGTGGACGCGCTTTCCGAACATACCATGCCCTCCGAATGCAGGGAGCAAGGCAGGATGAATGTTCAACATACGATTCCGGAAGGCTCGAACCACCTGCGAGGGAATTTTCCTGAGAAAGCCTGCCAGCGCGATAAAGTTTGCGCCGTGCCGGTTCAAGGTTTCCAGCATTGCTGCGGCATACTCATCTTCGGTAGCGAATGCGTTCGGAGAAAGAACATCGGTCGGAATCCCGTTTGCCCGTGCGCGTTCGAGTGCTTTTGCAGCAGGTTTGTCGCTGATGCAGAGTGCAACCTTTGCATCGAGCGTGCCCTGCCTGATCTCATCAAGGATTGCCTGGAAATTACTTCCTGACCCGGAGACAAAGACAGCCAGGTTAAGTTCATGGACGGTCATAAAAACGGGATTGGTCTGAGCCGGATGTTAGGGGATGATACAATGAAAGCGAAAGGAAAAACTCATGAAAAAGCCGGCTGGAAAACAAAGGCGAACGAATTATGTCACGACTGGCTCCAGCAGCGAAAGCGATGCTGAATCGGCGGTCACGTCAAGTCTGGCGCGGATGCCTACCGGCATGGCATTCTTAACCGGGAAATGACCGTATACGAGACCTTTCGCAACCGGGAACGGCAGGCAGCGCGTGTAGTCATCGAACACCTCGTCCGGGGTGAGCGTCGGGCGGTCTGATTCCGTCTCCCATTCCGTGAAACGGCCAAGAATCAGACCCCCGAGCCGGTCCAGTATTCCAGCAAGCTTCAACTGCGCCAGCATACCGTCGATTCGGTACGGCTCCTCTCCAACGTCTTCAAGAAACAGAAGCGCTCCTTCCAAAGAAGGAAGATACGGCGTTCCGACAAGGCGAAGGACGAGCGAAAGGTTACCACCCAGCAAAAATCCTTCTGCCACTCCGGGGCGCACCGGCTGCAAGCGCTCGCCATATGGCCCGAAAAGGGGAGTCGGGGTTGCGCCTTGCGCCAGTTCCCAGAATAACCGCTCGCTTTCAGGGTCCGGGTCGGCCCATTCCACAGCTACCATCGCACCGGACAGTCCCGGAAGACGCGCTTGTTCAAAAAACGCAAGATGCAGCGCCGTAATGTCGCTGTAGCCGACGATCAGCTTCGGAAAGCGGCGGGCCGCCTCAAAGTCGAGATGGGGAAGCAGACGGAGGGAGCCATAGCCTCCGCGCACGCAGAAGATTGCCTTGACATCCGGGCGGCGCAGGAACAGGTTGAATTCTTCCAGTCTTTCCTCATCCGGGCCGCAGAGGTAGCCTCTGGGAGTGTAGGCGCTGCGCCCGACTTCGACCTTGAACCCGAGGTCTTGCAAGCGCCGGATGCCTTTTTCCAGCTTC
>CBDUBU010000437.1:0-2798 GCA_965365465.1 uncultured Rhodothermaceae bacterium | reverse complement strand
GCAGAATCGCACAAAACGGGCGCCCTTCACGGCAGCGTTGAGATCCAGAACCCCTGCCAGGAACGCAGGCTGGTTGGCAACGATGCCGACCGACCGGCCTCCCAGACGCGCAAACCCGACAATCAGGTTGCGGGCAAAGGAAGCGTGGATCTCGAAGAATTTTTCACCGTCCACGATGTGACGGATGACGTCATACATGTCATAGGACTGCGTCGGGTTTTCCGGAACGAGGGTATCCAATAGGCTCTCTGCCCGATCCGCCGGATCGTCTGTAGCCACGGCAGGGGCAGGCTCTTCGCAGTTGGAAGGCAGGTAGCCCAGAAGCTCACGGATCTGAAGCAGACATTCTACATCATTGCTACAGTCTACGTGCGCCACACCACTCTTGACCGCGTGCGTTTCAGCGCCTCCCAGTTCCTCACTGGTGATTTCTTCCTGCGTCACCGTTTTAACGACATTCGGACCCGTGACGAACATGAAGCTGGTTTTACGAACCATAAAGACGAAGTCCGTAATGGCAGGGCTGTAAACTGCGCCGCCGGCGCAGGGACCCATGATAGCCGAGATCTGCGGCACAACTCCAGAGGCAAGCGTGTTGAGCAGAAAAATGTCGGCATAGCCTCCCAGCGAGACAACGCCCTCCTGAATCCGGGCGCCGCCCGAGTCGTTCAGTCCGATGACGGGTGCGCCGTTATCAAGGGCAAGTTGCATGACAGCAGCGATTTTTTTCGCGTGGGCCTGCCCCAGCGAACCGCCGTACACCGTGAAGTCCTGACTGAACACGTATACCGGGCGTCCTTGCACCGTTCCGAAGCCGGTAACAACTCCGTCTCCGTAGGGGCGGTTCTTGTCCAGATCGAAATCGTGGCTCTGGTGACGTACAAAGGCGCCGATCTCCTCAAAAGAACCCTGATCCAGCAACACACCGAGACGCTCGCGGGCGGTGAGCTTTCCTTTTTCGTGCTGGCGCGTTATGCGTGCTTCGCCCCCGCCCAGCTGCGCCTCCGCGCGGCGACGTTTGAGGCCCCTTATTAATTCGTTATTTTCGCTCATCCGTAAGGAGTTAAAGGATGGGTTCCGGGAGGTCGTTAGCTCCGGCTATCATTTCTCAAACTGCGCCTGCACCGCATCAGTAAACGCAATGGCGGATTCATTGTAGATGTTTACCTGATGCTTGCGGAAAATGTGCTCTGCGATAATCTGGGACGCCTCTGACCAGGATTGGGCCGTTTGAAGCTGCTTTAGCACCTGCTCGTAGGCGTCAGTAGAGCCGGAGAACAAATTTCGGACGAACATTTCCCGGTTTTTCTCTCCCTGTGGACCCAATGCTCTCAGCTCCATAGCAGTCAGGGTGAGCGGCGGTGTGCGTTCACCGGGTTCATTCCGGAAACGCATCCATAGGGGCATCTGCTTGTCTCCGGAAGTGGGCGCAGAAGGGGGAGGGCGCATTGCGGGAATGGCAACAGGCCCGGCTGTTGGAGCAGGACGAGGTGCGGGCTTGGCGCCGGTGTGTCGAAACTGCTGCCAGAGTGGAACCGGCTGCGAAGGGTCGGGTTGCGGCGTCGGCTCGGTGGACCTGGGGAGAGAAGGCGCCGCTGCCGGCGGCGGCGGTGTCTGATATACGTTCACCGGTTCTGCGCTCTTCGCCAGCAGGTTCCGCAGATGCTGCTCGTCTATCGTTTCGGCGCCGTGGTATTTCTGATCTTTTTCCAGACGGCGCACCACTTCGTGAGCGTCCTTATCTCCGAAGAATGTCAGCAACGCCTCAACAGGAAGTTTTCCCTCCTGGGTTCCGGCAGCGCGGCCCGCAAGCTCGAAAAGAGGGGAAAGCAGCCGGAGCCATGCGTCTGCATCATAATCGCGCGTGAGTTCACGATCGCTATGGGAAAGCAAGGTCGTGAAGCGGGCGCGATCAATTTCATTTAATTTCTTCTCCTCGAAATAAGCCCGCACGACATCGCGGAAGTAGGGGTAGGCAGCAAAATACGCCATGCCTCGCTGCACGGCATGGGCAGAACGCGGCGCACTCTCCTCGCCGAATACAAATTCAGCCAGGGTTCTGGTCGGGCGAACAAGATACGTTGTTACTGTCTGTACAGCCTGTTCGAGCTCGGCTGCCCATTCCGCAGCAGGGATCCATACATGAGCTGCCATTGCAGCCGTCAGCGCCTGCCGGGCCTGCCGGATATCAGGGTGGTTATGGTCAAACCAGTTCGACCTGACTTCCTGAATCCGTTCCGTTTCAAAATCGACCCTGCTCTGCAACGCCTGCCGGAGAAAATGCGCGACCAGGCCGGGCATGAGGCCGGCAGACAAATCCTGGCGCGTGTATGCGTGCGTGGGAGGAAACGTTTCGAGGAGACTATCCAGCAATGAATCGGCAATATTACGTAACATAGAGGACAGGGCAGGGACAAATATCTGATGTTTTCGGGGAATCAGTCTATCTTGTATGCTCCGGGAAACGGAGCAGCCTTCACGACTGCATTCAGGATAGTACGAAATTATATTCCGAATCTCGCACAAGGATTCGACAGGCCGGAGCGCCGTGAGCATTCAGACCGCGCGGCCCCATAGTTGCCTGATCCGTTAAAGTCACCTTTGTCGACGCGGAAGCAGCGTTCTGAACTCAAAAGAAGTATGCTGCTGATGGGATGATAGCGTAAAAACATTCAAATCTTTTTGGTATTGAGGAGAAGTCCTATGCAAATGCTTCAAAAGGGTGGAATCTGCCTTCTGATTCTTATTGCCTTTGGAATTTTTCTTTCGGCTTGCGATAGCAGTACGGAGGAATCAGA
>CBDUBU010000436.1:0-2803 GCA_965365465.1 uncultured Rhodothermaceae bacterium | reverse complement strand
TTCGACTTCTACACCGAAACCAAAACCATCTACGTCGATTACTCCGGTAAACTCCAAAAAGCGCAAATAGATACGCAGCAAAATTGAACCGTTGAATACAGGCAACAGCTATTGCTCCATCGGGAACCGCTTAAGACGATGATGATTCTTGCTTTTGCGAAAGCAAGAGGCAAAGGCAATCACATCGATAGGTCAACCAGTAGATGAAACTTTTCCTTTTTGATATTGACGGCACAATCCTTCATGCTCACGGCAGCGGGCGTCGAGGCGTCGAGCTTGCCCTTGAGCGGATATTGGGCCGTCCCATAAATACAGAAAAGGTGCGCTTTTCCGGTAAAACGGACCCTCAAATTTTGCAGGAAGTTTTGCTTCACTCGGGATTCTCGCCAGACGAGATCAACCTTGTGCTTCCCCAGGCGCTTGATGCCTACCTTGAAACAATGCCTGCTATGCTGTCATCCTCAAAATTCACCGTGATGCCTGGCATCCTTGCCCTGTTGCAGCATTTGCACCAACACCCCCTTGTTCACCTGGGCTTGATTACGGGCAATCTGGAACCGCTGGCTTACCTGAAGCTTCGAGCCGTTGGATTAGACCACTTTTTTCGTTTCGGCGCCTTCGGAAGCGATAGCGCGATCCGAGACGACCTCCCTGCCATTGCTGTCCAACGTGCTCATAATCACACCGGACACGCTTTCACAGGCAAGGATGTAGTGATTATTGGGGATACTGAACATGACATTTGTTGTGGTCGTGGCATCGGCGCAACATCGATTGGCGTCTGCACTGGAAGCTACTCGCGAGATGATCTGGCTCCTCTTAACCCTGATGTGTTGCTCGATGATCTCACGGACTTGCATTCGGTCCTGATCCCCACCGGATGCCATACTTGAAATCTTTCAAGTGCTCAACAGGTTCTAACCTTTCGGCGCCCTCTTGTCATCGTACAATTCCTGCCTTCCACTGAGATCGTCTGAGCCGATGCAAGCGTTCAGTATCACGATCTGTGGTCTGCGCCATCAGTATTATGCATCAGTGCCCGATGCACCCGGATTCCCACCCGTGATAGCCTTACACGGCTTCGGCACTTCCGGCTACGCTACTTTCCGGCATGTCGCCCCACACTTCCAGCAGGCGGGCATCCCCCTCTACGCACTTGATTTGCTGGGGTTTGGGCAGTCAGATAAACCTGACCGTATATACTCTCTCACGCACTATGCTGAATCCATCACAGGTTTCATCGAAACGCTAATGCTTTCGCGTCCGGTTATCCTCGGCCATTCTATGGGCGGCAAAATTGCGGCAGCAACGGTCGCACGGAATCCCCAATGCTTCTCCGGTCTTATCCTCGCCAATAGCGCCGGGTTTAGTCCCTTTGCCCGGTTGCTGCCGCCGCTTGCAAGCGCATCGTGGATTCACAAATTGTTTAGTCAGGATTGGTTCTTTCAGAAGATTTTGCCGAAAACACTCCTCGGACCCGTTTTTTCACGACCGGAAAGCCGCTCTCAATTCCTCCGTCTGCATAGTTCTCACTACGCACTGGATCTGGACTACACGGGTATAAGGCTTTTGTTCAAATCCTTGAACATTCCCGCGCTCGTAGTGTGGGGCCAAAACGATACGCTCCTTCCAGAGAAATTTGCTCACCACACCCGGCGCGCCTTTCCAAATGCGGAACTTGTCATGCTTTCCAACGCTGGACACGCGCCTATGAAAAACCACCCCGAGCAGTTTACCAGTGTCGTGATGAACTTCCTCAGACGACACACCCCATCCTGACGAACAAGATTCCGGAGATCATATTCAGGCAAACTTGCAAAGGGTGGAATAAACGGCTCCCGCATAGCCAGCGCCGAAATGATTAAGATGATTAATGAGGTGGTATAAATTGTAAAGCTCCCATCGCTCATGATACCCTGGTTCTAACGGCCATACTTCATTATAGGCATCGTAAAAAGCTCGCTCAAAACCACCGAAAAGTTGCGTCATGGCAAGGTCCGTTTCCCGGTCGCCGAAGTATGACGCGGGATCAATCACAGCGGCAGTTCCCTGATGGGTTGCCATCACATTCCCACTCCATAAGTCGCCATGCAACAAGGAGGCGGGAAAATCGCTGGGCAGCAGATCATCCAACCTGTGAATGATGGATTCCATCTTACGATCCCACTCCTCCGGCCACTTCCCTCCTTTTCGCGCCAGGTTTATCTGTGGTTTCAATCGACGTTCGAGAAAGAAAAGCCCCCAGTCGCCCGACCACGCATTCTGTTGCGGGAGACGACCGATATAATTGTTCCGCTCAAAGCCATATTGGTCTGAGGTAGCGTGATGAAGTTCAGCAAGCCCTCGCCCTAAACCTGTCCAGAAATCACGGCTCTTTTGTCCTGGCTCTATCCATTCAGTCAGCAGAAATCCAGGCCGTCTGTCGGAACCGTCTGCTGCAGCCAGTACATCCGGTACAAACAGCGTACTTCCCGCTCCACGAAGCACACTTAAGCTGTGGGACTCTGCCTGAAAGGTGCAAGCGTCGTCTCCAAGACCCCACTTCAGAAAGAAAGAGCCCTCTTCCGTCTCCAACCTGCAAGCATGAGCAATACATCCACCGCCCAGAGAGGCAGCGCCATTCACTACGGTTTCCAGGCGCGCGGAGATGGCATGAGCAACTTCAGAAGGCAGCATGAGGTGTTATTGAAGCAAAACTAAGGGTGCTGCACGGAGGAAACTGTGAGACCGTGTTCCTCTACCAGCCGGTGAAGAAGCGACCGGGAAGTTCGCTCGATAATTTGATATACTTGTTCGAATCCGC
>CBDUBU010000435.1:0-2831 GCA_965365465.1 uncultured Rhodothermaceae bacterium | reverse complement strand
GCGGATGGTTTTGGCCCGGTCTGCCGCCGAGATGCCGGTCGTCGTGCCGAGGTTGTAGTCTACCGAGATCGTGAAGGGCGTGTTGTAGAGCGCCGAGTTGGCGCTGACCATCATTTCGAGGTCGAGTTCCACGGCGCGGTCCTGCGTCACGGGCACGCAGATCAGCCCGCGCCCGCGCGTGGCCATGAAGTTGACCAGTTCGGGAGTCACCTTTTCCGCCGCGCCGATGAAGTCGCCTTCGTTCTCGCGGCTCTCATCATCAACCACGATGACGAGCTTGCCCTGCCGGATGTCGGCAAGAGCGTCCTCGATGGCATCAAAGCGGCTTGCAGGAATCGGGGAAGCTGCGTCTTCGCTCATGGTAGTCCCGGTTGAGCCTTACTAGGGTTTGAACGGACGGCGCGGGCGGAGGTTCTGAGCGGCCTATTCCTTCGCGGCGGGGACGTTGGCGATGGCGTTCTTGTCGATGCGCAGCTTGGTGTTGGCGTCCACCTGAACCAGGACGGTGGTTTCGTCCACCTGGGTCACGGAGCCGTGTACGCCGCCGATGGTGACCACCTTGTCGCCTTTTTTGACGGCTGTAATCATCTGGCGGCGCTGGTCTTCCTTCTTTTTCTGCGGGCGGATGATGAAGAAGTAGAAAACGACGAAGATGAGGATCAGCGGCAGAAAGGTCACCAGCGGGTTAGCGTCCTGCGGGGCGCCCAGCAGCAAGGTGTTGTAAGCGGTGTTCATGAGGGTCAAGGGGTGTCGCTAGAGGGTGGAGAAAGGGCAAGCGGCCGTGTCATTATACGGCGCCGCCCCGAACAATCGCACGGGGCGCTGCAGGCGCCTCAGGCAAGCCGGTTTTCAGCGCCTGCCCGGCGCATGGCATGGATGCCTTTACGCGCCGGCGGCAGGGCGGCGGCGCGCGCGTCCTGCCCTTCGCGTGGCACTAAACAGGAGGTTTCGGAGATTGGTTCCAGCGGTTTCGTTGAAGAGCCTTTGAATCCGGCAGGGCGGCGCTGCGAAACCTGTCCGGTCGCTCCGTTTCGGCAAGGCGTGCGGCGCCGGTAAAGCAAAAAAGGCTGAAAACCGCTACGGGCGCAGCAGGAAGCCGTCGATGCCGACGAGGTGGCCGTCCGAGTAGCCGGCGGCGCGTTCGTCCTTGCCCAGCAGTTCGAGCGTCAGTTCGTTCGCCCCGGCCTTCATCGGGGCGCGTCCGAACGAGACCGGCCCGGTGGCTTCCACGCGGCGGCTGTAGCCGTCCAGCAAGGGTTGCAGCGGCGCGCCGTTCAGGTGCAGGCGCACGATGCCGTAATCCGGCGCCCGCGTGAAAAAGCCGACCAGTTCGTAAGTCCCCGCCGTTGCAACCTCCAGCGGGATCGTCAGGCGGTCGCCCGGAGCCGCCTCGACCCACCATAACTGCGCCGCGCCGCCCCAGGCGCCCTCGAAGGCGGCCATGTCCTGCGCCTGCACCTTTCCGCCCGTGGCGCGCGCCACGTCGGCAAGCCCTTCGGCCTCGATCTCAGGAGTTGCCGTTTCCGCAAAGGGGAGCAGGTTTTCAGGAAGCGGTGGAAAAGGCGCGTGCGGGTGCGTCTGGTACCAGAAAGCGACCGAGGCGTACTCAACGTTGGGGGCATCGTTGACGCCGCCGTGCTCGATGGTAAAGAGCAGGCGCTCCCGGAAGGGGATCGGGTCCTCGATATGCCAGCGGTAAGTGTTGATCCGGCCCTGTTCCTCGTCCTTGACGGTGACGCCGTGGTAGGGGGCGCTGTACACGCCTGTATCGTAGTACCAGCCGGAGGAAAAATAATCCTCCGTGCCCGTGCCGATGATCCCCGGCTCCGTTTCGCCGTCGATGAACAGGCGCTCGTCGCCTTCCAGATAGCCGAGGTGATTCCCGCGCTGCGGCTGCATCGAGATCAGGGTGCCGACGTAATGGCCGCGCCCTTTTGCATCGAGCACGACCACCGGCTCGCCCGGACGGGTAAGGGTTTGCCGGTACTGCGCGTGGAAATAAAGCACGTCCTCCGGCAGCCGGTCGTAGGTGCGGATATCGACGTTGAAGTAAAACAGGTCCACCGGAATCTCCGCCCGGTTTTCCACGGTGATGCGCGCCTGCCTTTTGAAAGGCATGGCCCAGTAGGTGTTGTAACCCCCGCTCGTCATGTTGACCGGAAGCGAGATGAAGTCCTTCCAGCCGCCGAAACCCATCCCGAAAAAGTCGGACACCGGGACCTCGACGGACGGCGTTTCCTCGCCGTCCCAGTAGCAGCGGACAATGAGTTGGCGCTGGATCGGCTGGTTGTTGCGCGGCGCGATGGTGATCCACCACCGCCGGACGATGCCCGCGCCTTCATGGTCCACCAGGGTCAGCGTCTGGCCGGGCGCGATAGGCCGCTGGTCGGCGTTGCCGCCGGAGCGGTCGTAGCTCGAATAGTGCGCCAGGCCGCCTTCCTGGGGCAGGATCAGGCTTTCGAGGGCGCTGCCCTGCCCCGGCTGCGCGGAAGCAGGCAGGGCGCAGAGCAAAAAGGCAAGGCCGGACAGGAAGCGGGCTGGTTTCATGGTTTTTGCGTGTTGGTTCGTCTGCGCCCGTCTACCCCTGCGGGCAGCCGCTTGCTCCCTCCTGTGGTTTTAGGTGGGACGCTGGAGAAAAATCAACGTTTCATAGTAGTCATCCAATGACCGCGGGCGAGCATTCCGGTTTGATTTCTGAAGTTGAACATCATGCAGCGCCTCAACTTCGAATCCTGCCTTTTCGGCTTCATCGGCGAGAAGCCTGCCGGATTCCACAATGTGAAGCGCCTTTCTCGATTCAAATTCGTAAAAGGTGCTTTGTTTGCCACTGA
>CBDUBU010000434.1:0-2834 GCA_965365465.1 uncultured Rhodothermaceae bacterium | reverse complement strand
AGAGGGCGCTGCCTGCCACATTGTGCCCGCCGCCGCGCACCGAAAGGGGCAGGTTCTGTTCCCGCGCAAAGTTCACGCAGGCAACCACGTCGCGCTCGTCGGCGCAGCGGGCGATCAGCGCGGGCCGGCGTTCGATAGCGCCGTTCCAGATGCGGCGGGCTTCGTCGTAGGCGGCATCCTCCGGCTGCAAAATCTCACCCGAAAAGCCATTACGAAAAGAAGCCAGGGCGTTTTCAGAAAAGGTCGTGGGGTAGGTTTCAGGGGAGGTCATCATGTTTATCACCGGTCATTGTATTTCGTATGGGACGGAGGCGCCGGATGAGTTCACAGGCTACGCCGCTTCCTACGGGGCTTCCGGGAAGGTGTTGCAGAAGGGTCATTCTCATCGCCGGACTGTGGGGCGGCGCGGCGGACCTGCATGTAGAAGCCCAGGTCGGCAGTGATCTCTTCCGTCGTGAAGTGCAACTCCGGGAGGTCCGGGACGAGCGAGGGCAATTTCAGAAAACGTTTCATGGCTGTCCGTATTTGAAGTACAACAAGCATTCAATGGGTAAAGCCGGAAACGGGCTAGATTCCCCTCACGGTTTTTTATTTTTTTTGACCCGTGACCAGGAAACACAAAGAGCCCGGCGCCTCTTTCATGCCTGATGAGGCGCCGGGCCTGTCAGGCAAAGAAAACACGCCGGGCCTGTCTGCCGGTTATGACCGCCGCGCTGCATCCATCGCCGGGCCGAAATAATCCCACACCTCGCGGTCGATCATGCCGTGGCTGGCCGCTTCAGTCCCTTCCTGTTCGTACAGCGTATTCAGCGACTGCGCGATGCCCGGATCTCCGCCGGTAAAGGCGTTGATCATTTCCACAGCCCGCCGGGCCAGGCGAATCACCGGCTCGCTCAATGGATCCGTGCCTTTTTCCATCTCCGCCCGCACCCGGGCATAGAGTTCTTCCCATTCCTGCTGGGCCTTCAGCATTCCCTCGTCGCCTAGCTGCTGCGCCCGTGCTTCGAGGGTTTTCATCTGCTCGGGGGTGTAATACTTGTCGTACATGATTATTGCCTCTATGGTTTGAATGAACTCCTCGACGGAGACCTCCTCTGCCTGCTGCAACCGCTCGGCGAGGGCTTCGAGGCGCCGGTAAAGCCGTTGCTGCAAGTCGATCTGCTCTCTCAGAACGTCCATGTGAAGGGCAACCACACGTTGCGGCGAGCAGTCGGGGTCGTCCAGGAACGTCTGAATCTCCTGCAACGAAAGCCCGATCTGACGCAGCGAGAGAATCTGCTGCAAACGTGCAACGTCTCCCGCGTCGTAGAGTCGGTGGTCGGCTTCCGTGCGTCCTGAGGGTTTGAGCAGGCCGATCGCGTCGTAATGGTGCAGCGTTCGCACCGACACGCCCGTCTTGCGGGCAAGCGCGCCGATCCTTATGGCGACAGGTCGCATGGTTTTTTCTCATAGCTGGTATACAGGAATGGATCCACGCAGCAAGGATAAGACCTCACGTTACGTGAGAGGCAAGAGAGCGATGTGAGAAAAAAGGACTTCTTTACGACTGCTTCACATAGGGTATTCCCGGCGGCTGTTTGTGAGCGCTTTCCGTCTTCAGAGTCGCGCAGCGCTTCGCCGAACACGTCCTGCCACCGGCGCCAGTCATGGAACCGGTTCTCCTTCAAAAGCGCATGATTCCCTGGAATCAGGCAATCCAGACTGTCTTTATGTTGACAAAGGCGCGGATGCCGAAGTGAGAAAGTTCGCGCCCGTAGCCGCTTTCCTTTATGCCGCCGAAGGGCAGGCGCGGGTCGCTCTTGACCATGCCGTTGACGAAGGCGCACCCGACTTCCAGGCGCAGCGCTACCTCTTCCCCCTTTTGCGCATCCTGCGTGAAAACCGCGCCGCCCAGCCCCAGGGGGCACTGGTTAGCCAACGCCACCGCCTCGTCGGCATTGCGGGCCTCGATGAGGGAGGCCACCGGCCCGAAAACCTCTTCCTCAAAGGCAACCTGTCCGGGGCGCACGCCGCCGAGGACGGTCGGCGCGTAGTAAAAGCCGGGGCGGTCCAGCTTTTTGCCCCCGGTGAGCAGCGCGGCGCCCTGCCGGATGGAACGCTGCACCTGGTCATGCACCTCGTCCCGCAGGTCGTCCCGGACGAGCGGGCCAAGGTCGGTGTCTTCTTCCATCGGGTCGCCCACCTTGAGCGCTTCGACGCGCCGGACGAACCGGCGGGTAAATTCGTCGAGGACAGGAGATTCGACGATAAACCGTTTCGCGGCGATGCAACTCTGGCTGTTGTTCTGCATCCGGCTGTGGACCCCTGCTTCAACGGCCTGGTCGAGGTCGGCGTCGGCCAGAACGATGAACGGATCGGAGCCTCCCAGTTCCAGCACGGAGGGTTTGAGCTGCTTGCCGGACTCGGCGCCTACGGAGCGCCCGGCGCCCTCGCTGCCGGTGAGCGTGGCGGCTTTGACGCGGGGGTCGCCGATGATGCGCGAAACAGCCTCGGAGGACACGATCAGTGTTTGAAACTCGTCGCCGTCGAACCCGGCTTCGCGCAGCACCGATTCGATGGCCAGCCCGCAGCCCGTCACGTTGGAGGCATGTTTCAGCAGGCCTGTGTTGCCTGCCATCAAGGCGGGGGCCGCGAAGCGAAAGACCTGCCAGAAGGGGAAGTTCCACGGCATCACAGCCAGCACGACGCCGAGCGGCTGAAAGGCAACATAACTGCGGGAGGCATCAGTCTCGACCGTCTCCGGGGAAAGGAATCGTTCGGCGTGGTCGGCGTAGTAATGGCAAACCCACGCGCACTTCTTCGCCTCGGCTACGGCCTGTGCTACCGGCTTGCCC
>CBDUBU010000433.1:0-2887 GCA_965365465.1 uncultured Rhodothermaceae bacterium | reverse complement strand
CCGCGCTGCTCGCAGGCGCCGGGACGCTCGGCACAGGGGCGGGAGGCAGCCGCTATGCGGCGCGCCTCGAACTCCTTTTCTTTGACGTAGGACAGGGCGATGCGGCGCTGCTGACCCTGCCGAACGGGGGGCGCGTCCTGATAGACACCGGTCCTGCCGCCGGCCTCTCCAGCCCCGCCGCCCGCGCCATCGCGCCCTACCTGGCGCAGGACGGGGTTGCAGCGCTCGATGCCGTTGTGCTTACCCATCCGCACGCAGACCATGCCGGGGGCCTTGCGGCGCTCCTGAACGCCCTGCCGGTTCGGCAGGTCCTCTACAGCGGCGGGATCGCCTCCTCGAATACGCCGGACCCAACCCTCTACCTGCTTGACAGCCTCGGCGTCTCTCACCGGCCGCTGTACGCCGGGGACACCCTCGCCTTCGATGCTGATGTTCGCCTGCAAATCCTTGCCCCCGACACCACCCTCACCCGGTTCGAAGATCCAAACAACCTGTCTGTGGTCCTGCGAATCGGCTACGGCAAAACCTCGATGCTCCTGACCGGCGACATCGAGCGGGTTGTGGAAAACGATCTGGTTGCCCGGTACGGATCGCTCCTGCGCAGCGACGCCGTGAAGGTGGCGCACCACGGCTCCCGCACGAGCAGCACGCACGCCTTTGTGAATGCCGTGACCTCCGGAGGCCGCCCATTCGCCGTCGTCAGCGTGGGCCGCAACCGGATGTTCAATCTTCCTGCCCCGGACGTGATGGAACGCTGGCGGTCCCACGGGGCTGAAATCCTCACCACGGCGCGGGAGGGCGCCGTCTGGCTTCAGAGCGATGGCGTATGCCTCCGCCGGATCTCGTGGCGGTGACGAAGCGCCGCCGCGCTCTTTCTGCCCCTGCGCTGAGGGCAGCGTTCGCCCCCTCCCGTTTCGCTTCGACCGGAAGCGCGTCAGAAATCCAGGAAAAGGGGGGCGGGGTGGTCCTTGAGCAGGTGGTCGGTTGTGGAGCCGAAAGACATACCGAGGATCTTTGTTTTTGAATGCGCACCGGCCACCACCAGGTCGGCGCGGTAGTCTACGGCGTGACGGGCGATCTGCTTGCGCGGGTTGTCGCCTTCCATGCTTCGTACGGAAGGACGGAATCCGTGCGCTTCCATGTAGGAAGCCGCCAGCTTCAGCAGCAACTGAGACTCGTCCTGGTTGCGCTCGTAGATATGCACGATCTCCACGTCCAGATCGCTGCCGAAGGGCTGCAAGCTGACAAAGGCGTGCAGGGTGCGCGCCGCTGCGTTGCTTCCGTCATAAGCCACCAGCACGCGCCTGACCGGCTGAAAGACATCGCCAACCACCAGCGTCGGTGTTACGGTTTCCCTGACGACGCGCGGTAGAATCTCTGTCTCTTTTTTCGGCTGGCCGTAGAAGAAATGCGGGTCCTTGCCGATGATCAGCATGTCATGATACTTGGTGTCTTCCAGAATGCGATCCACCGGCACCCCTTCTTCCACCAGTTCCGAATACGTTGCGCCGGCGGTATCCATTGCGTTGTGGAAGGTATCCAGGAGTTCCTTCGCTTTCGCCCGCGTCTCATCGGTAAGGTTGGCTCGAAGTTTCTCCGCGTAGTACATGCTGCCAATGCCGCCGCCTCGGGTCTCGGAAGCAATGGTGTCCAGGTCGATCACGGCGAGGCCCGTAATCTGCGCATCGCAGCGCCTTGCAATCTCTACGGCATACTGCGAAGCCACCGTGGTATCAGAGTCGGGGTCAAGCGCAACCAGCAGTTTCTTAATCATGGAAGTTCCGGGAGTAGATTAGGGCAGGTTCAGAATGGTAAAGTAACAGATGCGCCGGGTGCAGACAACCACCGGCCTCTAAATCCTGCAAGTTGCCTTCCGTTTCTCCTTTATTCCGCAAAGGGAATGTAAGGAGAAACGGGCTGATATAGGAGAGGATATCACCTCGTTTTTCCGGTTTTCCACACCCTCTTATTATTATCATTTCATTAAAATATGTTTGTTATAGTAGTATTAGAGCGTGTGGAAATGTGGATAGCGGGGTAATCAACACCAGGCTGTCCCGAATGTGAAGAACCTGTCGCTTCATCCCCAAAACTATCCACAGAACAAGCGACTTCAGGGGGAAGAAAAAGCTGCCGCCGCAGGGTTGGAGGGCGAAACCTCTTTTTTATTCACCTATCCACGCTTATCCACAGATCGGGATGCTCAAAAAGCCTGGAATTATGCACAACTGTCCACACTGTGGATAGGGTGGGGAAAACCGTGGACAGCAGCACGGGTTATCCACGTCCGGAAGGAATGTGGATAACCGGGAGCAGTTATAAAGAACCTGTACCGTAGTTTTCCACAGGGTTATGCACGGTGTGGAAAAGGTTTTGAAAGGGCTCTCCAGGAGGCTCGGCACGGATTCTGGTTCCGAGGGTATGAGCACTCTCATTACGACGAGATCAAGATTTCTATTCAGTCCCGGTAAAGGTTTATATGATTCCCACAGGAGAGGCGACGGCGCTGTTGCCGCTAAAGGATGCGTCTCAGAAACCGATCACGGTGATCGGCACGGAGGCCATTCGCGCAACGTTTGATGAGGTATGCCTGGAGCAGGCGCAGAATGCCCGCATGGCGCCCGGCGTTACGGACCTCGTGCTCAACCCGGATGCGCACCGGGGCTATGGCGCGCCCGTGGGCTGCGTGCTTGCCTCGCCGACGCATATCTACCCCGGCCCGGTCGGCGTGGACATCAAGTGCTCGATGAGCCTGTTGCAGACCAACGTGCCGGAGGACGCGCTCCGCGATCGCGGCGTCCGGCGGGCGCTCATTCGGGCAATCGAGGCCCGCACACCGACCGGCATGGGGCGGGGACAACGCTCCGCTCCGAAGGCGCGCCGTTTC
>CBDUBU010000432.1:0-2893 GCA_965365465.1 uncultured Rhodothermaceae bacterium | reverse complement strand
CTGTACGGACGCCACTGGATGGCAATTACCGGAAAGCCGCTCGCCGCCACCGCTGGAGCGCGTGTCTTTGAGAAGGGAGGAAACGCCGTAGACGCAGCCTGCGCCATGATTGCCGCCACGTCGACCATGTGGGACGTGCTGAGTTGGGGCGGCGAAACGCAGGCGCTCATCTACAACCCGCACACCGACAGCGTCATCGGGGTCAATGCGCTGGGGGTGGCGCCCACCGGAGCCACCGTCGAGCGCTACAGCCGGGAAGGGGTGCAGTATCCCCCGGAGTACGGGCCGCTTTCCGCCGTTACGCCGGGCACGCCGGGCGGCATCCTCGTGATGCTGGCCGCCTATGGCAGGCTCAGCCTGGAAGAAGTCCTGGAGCCTGCCATCACGCTCGCCGACGGCTACCCCATCGAGGAAGAAACGGCCCGGTCCATCGAAAGGGAAAAGGAACGCCTCAAACAATGGCGCTACAGCCGGGAGGTCATGCTGCCGCACCTGGGTCAGGAGCGCGAGGGGCCGGAGCCGGGCGAGATCTTCAGGCAACCCGACCTGGCGGCCACCCTGCGCAAGCTCGTGGAAGCAGAGCGGCAGGCCCTCGACGCCGGGAAAAGCCGGGAGGAAGCCATTTACGCGGCCTACGACCGCTTTTACAGAGGCGACATCGCGCAGGAGTTTGTCCGGGGCGTTCAGGAAGAAGGCGGGCTGATCACGCTCGATGACCTCGCCGGCTGGCAGGTCCTGCTGGAAGAACCCGTCAAAACCGACTACAAGGGCATCGAGGTTTACAAGCTCACGCACTGGACCCAGGGGCCGGTGATGCTTCAGGCGCTCAACATTCTGGAGAACTTCGACCTGCAAGGTATGGGCTACAACAGCGCCCGCTACATCCACACGGTCTACCAGGCGATGAACCTGGCCTTCGCAGATCGAGATTTTTACTATGGCGATCCGTACTTCCCGCCTGCCGAGCCGATCCAGGGTCTTCTTTCAAAAGCGTATGCAAAGGAACGGGCTGCCCGGATCGACCCCGCCCGGAACGACACGAGCATAGGGCCAGGCGACCCGTACCCGCACCAGGGAGGCGCTAATCCCTTCCGGCATCTGCTGGAAACGTCGGGGATGCAGCGCAATGCGCTTCCGCCCGGCCCGCAGGACGCCGAAGCCCTGGTCCGGAGCTTTTACCTGGGCACGACCTCGGTGCAGGCCGCCGATGCGGAAGGTTGGGTCGTTTCCGTCACCCCCAGCGGGGCGTGGATTCCGGCGGTCATTGCAGGCCGCACGGGGATCGGGCTGAGCCAGCGGGCGCAGAGCTTTGACCTGGACCCGGCGGTGAACCCGTTCAACATCATCGAACCGGGCAAGCGTCCCCGCGTTACGCTCACGCCGGGCCTGGCCCTGAAGGAGGGCAAGCCCTTCCTCTCGTTTGCGGTGCAGGGCGGCGACAGCCAGGACCAGAACCTGCTTCAGTTCTTCCTGAACGTCGTCGAGTTCGGGATGAACGTGCAGGAAGCCGCTGAGGCAGCGAATTTCAACAGCTTCCAGATGCGCAGTTCGTTCGGCGACCACGTATCCGCTCCCGGCAGGCTGCTGCTTGCCGAGTCGATGCCGCCCTGGGTGCGCAAGGAGTTGACCGAGCGAGGGTACACGCTGACCTTCATGGAGCGCACCTCCGGCCCCATCAACGCCATCTATTTCGACCGGGCGCACGGCTCCCTCTGGGGCGGGTCCAGCCATCACGGCGATGACTACGGCATCGGGTGGTAGCGGCGCCGCTACCTGCTGGCTCCGCGCCCTCCGGCGTGTTATATTCCTCAATTTTCCTCCAAACCGGATAAAACCGATCGAAACTCTGACTTCAAAGCAGCGTGCGCACCTGCGCGGTCTGGCGCATCCTATCAAGCCGGTGGCTCACATCGGCAAGGAAGGCATAACCGATGCCGCCGTGCGGTCCATCGAGCACGCCTTCCACCACCGCGAACTGCTGAAGGTGAAGGTGCTCGAAACAGCGCCCCAGAACACGCGCGAGACAGCGGATGCTCTCGCCGTGCGCCTCAAGGAAGAAGGCGTGCAGGTCGTGCAAACCATCGGGCGCGTCGTTCTGCTGTACCGGGCGCATCCCGAAAAGCCGGAAATCAAACTGCCGCGCTGAACGCACCGTCTGAGGGGCAGGGTGTTCTTGCCGAACGTTCAGCGGGAATCGCGCAGCCGGAACTGCACCGGCAGCGTATAGCGCACCCGCACCGGTCTGCCGCGTTGTTTCCCCGGCTTGAAGCGCAGCAGGCTGACGGCGCGTACGGCCTCCTCGTCGCATCCACCGCCAATGCCCCGCAGCACGACAGGGTCGGTCACGTTGCCTTTTTCATCCACCACGAACTGAACGATAACGCGCCCCTGCACGCCCGCTTTCTGTGCTATGGTGGGGTAGTGGATGCTTTCCTGCAAGCGCTGCAACCCCTCCCGGTCGTTCGGAAGCAGGTGCGGCATCTCCTCGACGACCACGAAGATTTCCAGCGGGTCTTCTTTTTTCGTTTCCTGCTTTTTCTCCTCCTGTTTCGGCGCGGGCGGCGGAGGCGGAAGGTCCACGACCGGCTCGTTGATGTCAATGCCTGCATCGAGGTCCAGCGGCACGTCTGCCAGAACACGGTCGTTCGGTGCCTCGACCGGCGCGGGAGGGCGCGGCGGCGGCGGGGCCTTCTGCGCCTGCTCGGTCTGCTGGATTTCCTCCAGTTGGACCCGTTCCTGCTCCACCTGGGACACGAGGCGCAGCCGGCTGACGTACGCTGCGCAGGCCGCCAACCAGCAGCGTTGCGCTGCCGGCCTGCCGGAATGACAAAGTGGAGAAGGGCGCGATCAATATGGCGAGTCGGGCGTTAAGAACGGCTTGAGTCGGGCGGTC
>CBDUBU010000431.1:0-2900 GCA_965365465.1 uncultured Rhodothermaceae bacterium | reverse complement strand
TTCGCGCCCGGCAACCGCTACTTCGCCATCGGCGGCGGCGGCATCGAACTGCCGCTTTCTTCGGCGATCAAGCTGCAAGGGGGCGTGCGCGGTCTGTTCATGAGCACCGAGGATGTGGAAGACGTGGCAAAGCCGAGCAGCGTCTTCGGCAGCCTGATGTACACCGCCGGAATCAATTTCAACATCGGCGGCAGCGGCCGGTCGGTGGGAGAGGTGCTCAACGAGCGTAGAAGAGAGGAACGCCAGTCGGACCAGAGACGCCAGGAAGAGATGCAGGAGCGCCTCGACCGGCTTCAGGCTCAGATCGATTCGCTCTCTGAAGCGCGCCGCATGACCAGCCGCGAAGACCGCATGGCCCAGAATCGTTCCGGCGCGCGCCAGGACACCACCATGCAGGGTCGCATGATGCAGCAGAATATGCAGGATCGTGACCGGGACAGGGGATCGAACCTTTCCGATGAGGTGCTTCCCATCCGCGTGCCGGCCAACGGCGAGATCTATATTCGCTATGGCGATCCTGCCGCCTCGCAGGGAGGCGGAACCGTGGTGGCGCCGCCGGCTGTTTTCATGAGCGGAAGCGCCGCCCAGACCGGCATGAACGCGGAGGGAACAGCAGGGGGAATAACCCCGGAGCAGGTGCGCCAGATCATCTCGGAAGAACTCAGGCAAGCGGAGCCTGCGGACGTAGAGGCGCGGCGGCTTCAGGAAAGTATGCGAGACATCGAAGATCGGCTCCGGGAAATGGAAGATCGGTCGGACGAACGGCTCCGGGATGAGATCAGCCGCCTTCGCGCCGAAATGAACGAGCGCGTGACGGGCGCCCGTGTCGTGGAGCGCGAGGTCGTTTCGGGTGATACCACGACGACGGTGTTCAGGCAGCCTGAAACCGGCCTGATTTCCATCTTCCGGCAGCGCCAGCTTACCGGCGTGCTACCCTATACCGGTTTTCGCCTGGGCAGTGGTCCTGAGCAGTTTCTGGTAGGCGTCCGGGCCGATTTTCGCTTTCCCGGCCGTTCGGTGCGCTTTCTGCCGCAGGCTTCTCTCGGCTTCGGGGACGGCACCTCGTTCAACCTGATCGGTAACGTGGCGTACCCGTTTGATCTGAGCCTCAGCTTTCCCATTCGCCCCTATGCGGGCTTCGGGGTGGGTTTCATCACGGATAGCGGCCTCTCCGGGCTGGATCTGGTCATCAACTTGCTGGCCGGCGCCGAGTACACATTGCCCCAGGGCATTGCTATCTTCGGCGAGTACAACACGCAGGACTTTTTCGACGTAAACCGGCTCCTCGTTGGACTCAGGCTGCGGCTGTAAAAGTTATCTCTAAAGAATCCGGGCGCAGCCTCTGCCTGTGCGGAGGCTGCGCCGCGCTGCTATGCCTTCAAGCCAGTTTTGCATGTTTCCATGAAATTATTATCTATCGCCTGCCTTCTGGCAGGTCTGTGTATAAGTCCGTCGCCGGCGTTTGCCCAATCGGAAGCTGCGCCGGACAGCGCGCGTGTGGAGCGCCCCGGCGATGCCAGGCAGGACACAAGCGAACGGGCAGCCGACGCTGCCATATATCGCGGACAGGCGGCGCCCGGTGCTGTCAGGTACACGCCGGGTAGTGTAAACCAAGTGCGGCGGCGCATCGCGCAGATCAATGGAACGGCTCCGCCGGAAGCCGTCGTCTACCCTGTGATTGTCGTAACGCCCGGAGCAGAAGGCGCAGACAGCGACATGATGCGCCGCCTGGACAGTCGCTTCAACGATCTGGAGGATCGTCTGGATGAAATGGCAGGCCGTCCGTTGCGGGTGCGTCCGGATCGGTACCGGTCGTCGCCTGAAGGAGGGGAGGCCGCCGAACCGGTGGTCCGGGAGGTAGAGCGCGCCCTGCTGGAGACGGGCCTCTTCCGCACCATAGACATCGTCTTTGAGTTCGATAAAAGCACGCTGCTTCCGGTTTCACGTACAACGCTGAATGCCGTGGGCCAGGTATTGCAAAAGTACCCGGAACTGCGGCTCGAAGTCTCCGGGCATACCGACAGCGTCGGCTCGGATGCTTATAACCAGCGCCTTTCCGAGCGCCGGGCGGCGGCGGTGCGACAGTACATTCAGGAACGCTATGGCATCCCGGCGTCCCGGCTCGACATCAAGGGGTATGGAGAAAGCCGTCCTGCGGCAACCAACGACAACCCCACCGGCAGAACCTTGAACCGCCGCGTCGAGTTTCGAGTGCTCTCCCGGTAACCCGGGATCAAAGAGATGCAACAGAAAAGGAAACATTTTCACATTTCACCGTAACATATAGTTGCGTTTATTGTCAGATTCATTTTATTATTGCTCGTAATCGTTCCAAGTGTGGCAGTCAGTGTTCAAATGTCTCCTTCGTACTAGCGAGAAGATCACATCGGATGCAACGGTTAAGGAACGGAACCTAATTCACAGCAGTATTTTTCAAACCCATTACGTCATTGCATCGTCGGTCGCTGTCCTCCTGAGCTTTCTGTAGGGATGCGTAAAACGATTTACGTTATCTTTTCAGGAAGCTTTTTAAATCTGGCGGTTGCCTGGTGCTACTTTAATCTCAAGGAACAATGAACATCTATGTAGGCAATCTGCCTCATGCCACCACCGAAGCCGAACTGCGCGAAGCATTCGAAGAGTTTGGCAATGTCAGCTCCGTTGCACTCATCAAAGACAAGTTCACCGGCGAATCACGCGGTTTCGGCTTTGTCGAGATGCCGAACAGCTCGGAAGCGGAATCAGCAATCAATGAACTGAACGGCCAGGATTTCGGCGGCCGCACCCTTACCGTGAACGAAGCCCGTCCGCGCGAGGAGCGCCCGCGTGGCGGCGGCGGTGATCGTGGCAATCGCGGCGGCGGTGGAAGCGGCTACGGCGGCGGCGGTGGAGGCGGCTAC
>CBDUBU010000430.1:0-2921 GCA_965365465.1 uncultured Rhodothermaceae bacterium | reverse complement strand
AGGTGATGCGGGAATTCAAAAAGGCGCGCCTTCCTTTCATGGTAGACCGGCTGGCCGAGACGACGGCGCTGGCCCTGCTGCGCCGCCCGGAGTTGATCCGTGAACACGCCCGCTTCCTGAAAAGCGAAACCACCCGCCTGGCCTCTGCCCTCGCCGGCATGGACGGGGTAGAGGTGGTTCCTTCGCAGGCTAATTTTTTGATTTTCAAAACAAAAATGGAACCCGGCGCTCTTTTGTCCCGTCTCGCAAGATCAGGGGTGTTGCTGCGCAGCATGGGCGGATACCCGGAGCTTGCCGGCTACCTGCGTGTCAACGCGGGCATGAGGGATGAGAACAACGTTTTTCTGAAGGCGTTAGAAGACGCATTGCTTTTTTTACAGGGGGGGAGGGCGTGACCCTGGTTCAGAGTGCGGGGCTGTGCTTTTCAGCCTGGTCAGGCAAGCATCAGCTTTGCCATCGTTCGTTGCTTTCGGCTCGTTTACTTTTTTGCAGGTACGTATCAGGATGGATCATATACAGGTAGACATCATCGGGTTATCAACCAGCCCCTCTAGCGGCGGCGCCTACGCGCTGGTGCTGGGCGAAGTCAACGGCAACCGCCGGCTGCCCATCATCATCGGCGCTTTTGAAGCACAGGCCATAGCCCTCGAACTGGAAAAAATACAGCCCCCCCGCCCGATGACGCACGACCTGCTGCGCGACGCCCTGGAAGCCGTGGGCGCGGAAGTGGTCGATGTGGTGATCGACGAACTCCGGGAAGGCACTTTTTTTGCAAAAATCCGCTACGTCCATGACGGAGAGGAAGGCCAGCTCGATTCGCGTCCCAGCGATGCCATTGCGCTGGCTGTCCGGGTAGACGCTCCGGTCTACGTATCGCCCGGCGTGCTGGAGGAGGCGGGCATTCCGACAGAAGAAGAGAGCAGTGTGGCGCCGATGGCGGCGCAGCCGGAAGCCGTGGAGGAAGAACGCAGCGCCCCGATGTCTCGCCTGGAAAAGATGGAACAGCAGTTGGACAAGGCAATTCAGGACGAGGATTATGAACGCGCCGCCAGCCTGCGCGACGAGATCGCCCGCATGAAGGGCGAGCAGAATTGACCGTTGTATCATCCAGAGCGGATACGCAGAGCGAAGTTTCAGGGCATTTACGCGCCGGGAAGCTTCGCTTTCTTTTTGCATGGACGAACCTTCGGAGCGCAAGCTGTTTCCGTACTGAGAACGTTTAGAAACCTATGCTCACCCGATCTCTCTCCTCCCCTACCCTCCGCCGTGTCCCTTTTTCCGCCCTGCCTGCTTTTCCGGACCTTTTTGCAACCTATTGCAGCCGGTACGAAACCGTAGCGGATTTCTATGCAGGCGACTTCCGCAGCGTGGAAGCCCGCCGGGCAGCGGCAGACCGCGCTGCTGCCATGAACCGGGACCGGGAAACGCTTGTCGGCATTCTGCTTGACCAGAACGGCAGATGGGGGATGGACGAGCGCACCCACGCCCATATCAAAGCGCTGCGCGACCCCCGCTCGGCGACGGTGGTGACGGGGCAGCAGGTGGGCTTGTTTGGCGGCCCTCTGTATACCATTTACAAGATCATCACCATGCTGCAACTGACTCGAAAGTTGCAGGAAGAAACCGGCAGGCCGGCGGCGCCGGTGTTCTGGCTGGAAGGGGAAGATCACGACTTCGAGGAAATCGCCTCGGTCACGCTGCTGCGTGAGAATGAACCCGTTTCGGTGCGGTATTCAGGTCCGTCCCTCTCGAACGCGGTCAATGCGGGACCGGCCGGTTCACTCGTGCCGGGCGAAGACATCCGGGATCTTCTTTCCCGAATCGAGGAAATACTGCCTCCGACAGATTTCAGGGAGCCGCTGCTTCAGGCTGTCAGGGCTGCCTACAAACCAGACGTTACGCTGCTGGATGCATTTGCCCGGCTTATAAAGGCGCTTTTCCCGGAATCAGGGATCGTCTTCATAAATCCCAACGATGCCCGCCTGAAACGGATGGCGGCTCCGCTTTTCCGTCGTGAGATCGAAGATCCGGAGGCCGTTGTTTCCCGGATGAAGGCGGTAAGCGAAAGGCTGCAACGGGCAGGTTTTCATGCCCAGGTGCATCCGCGTTCCACGAATCTGTTTCTGCTGGAAGAGGGAGGCCGGTACGCGATCGACGCTGCCGGGGACGGTTTTCGGCTTCGCGGCAAAGACCGGCAGTTCACCCGGAAGGAGTTATCGGCTATCCTGGAGCAGCAGCCGGAGCGTTTTAGCCCGAATGTGGTTTTTCGCCCGCTCATGCAGGATCTGGTGTTGCCTACGGCTGCCTACGTTGCCGGGCCTGGCGAAGTCTCCTACTTCGCACAGTTCAAACCGGTTTACGAATGGGCGGGCGTTGCCATGCCGTTGATCTACCCGCGCGCCAGTGTCTCGCTGGTTGAAACCAAAGTGGAAAAAGTCCTCGAACGCTACGGGCTGACGGTGGCTGATATGGAAAGGGATCTGGAACGACTTTTCGGGCGGGTGGCGTTGCAGGAGAGTGAGGTTGATCTGGACGAGGCATTCAGGCAGGCCGCGCGGTCGCTGCACGAAGCCGTCGGCGCCATTCGCCCGGTCGTGGAAAAAGTGGACCCGACGCTGGCAAAGTCGGCGGAAGCCACGCGGGCTGCGCTGGTCAAGGAGTGGGAACGGCTCAGGGAGCGCGTCCTGAAAGCCGAAAAACGCAACCACGACGAGATTCGCGGGCGTCTCGAAAAAGCGCTGGTCAACCTGCTGCCCTTCGGTAAACCCCAGGAGCGCGTCCTTTCGGCCTTGTATTTCCTCAACAAATACAGCCCTGAGCTGCTGCGGGCGCTGGAGGAAACCCTCTCACTCGACACGACCGAGCATCAGGTAGCCATCCTTTAAGCAGCGTTTCTGCAAACAGAACGACGTTCGCCGGGC
>CBDUBU010000429.1:0-2948 GCA_965365465.1 uncultured Rhodothermaceae bacterium | reverse complement strand
TGCGCGGCTCCAGCCCTACACCCACCGCCGCACCCGCGCCTTGTACGCGGTGTAAGCCGAGCCGAACGTCTCCTCGAGCTGCCGCTCCTCCATCGGGATTACCCGCCGGTCCATCACGAGCACCGGGAGCGGGAGGAAGAGCAACGCCCATGCCGTCAGCGTCAGCGCCGACACCCCGGCGTAGATCAGCGTCAGTCCGACATACATCGGGTTTCGCGTCCACCGATAGGCCCCCCGCATCACGAAAACAGAGGCGCGCCGGTGTGGAACGACGGTCGTGCGCGAGCGGGCAAAAAGAGCCGCGCTGGAAAAGGTATGGGCGGCTCCAGTCACGATGAGGGCGATTCCGAGCCATCGGAGTCCGGGGACGAGTGTTTCCGGAAGGCGGACGAGCGGGAGCCGCCGGTGCAGAAAGATGCCGAGAACCAGGGGCAGCGCGAAAAGGAGGGGAGGCGGAATGAGCGTCCAGCCTCCTGGGCGTGAGGAACCATTCATGGAAGGCCCGATTGAGATGATATGATTGCAGGCGATTCTGCGGCAACGCTTTCGCGTTCTTTTTCTGCCTCTCCAGGCTCCCGTTTTCTCTGCTGCGTTTGCCCGTCCCGGCGCCGGTAGCGCGTGAGCGCTGCCGTCAGACCGGCTCCGGCTCCGAAGCCGCCGAAGAACAGCAACAGGATCTCTACGAGGCGCACTTCGTCTATCATGGAGAAGGCCGAAACAACGGCAAGCGCCGCCGATGCAAGCGCCACGATAAGCTGAAAGTAGGGGCTGGCCGGGAGGCGAGGTTCGTCACGCATCAGAGGCTGTTTGTCGAACCAGGTAAGGGTTTTCAATAGCTGCTGCGGCAATGCTGCAAGGTATGGCAGCGCCCGGCGATCTGCAACGGATGCGCCGCCTAATCGTCGTATTATCAAGCATTTTCGGCCTGAAGTCCTGACGTTGCTTCAGCAGGAATGCAGGTCCGGCGCTATCTCAGCCGCACTCCGTTTCTGTTTCTGTTTACCCGGCGACGTGCGCTGCGCTGGACGCGCAACGGGAAAACACGGCCCGGACGGGCAAACTCGGAGGGACGCGCCTTCGGATCGGCCAGGGCGCGGATGGTCTTGGCCCGGTCTGCCGCCTGGATGCCGGTGGTCGCGCCCGGGTAGTCGTCTGGCTGCTATTTCGTTTGGGATGACAATGGGGGGTGCTGTGCGGGGCAGGAATGAGCGCACACCCCTGCGCCTGTCATCCTGCCGGGTCGGCTTCCGGGCTTTGCGAAGATTCGTCGTTGGCGTCCTTGTGGTCCGGTATTTGCTTCAAGCGCGGCGGGGTCAAAAAACCGGACTTTCAGGCCTGTTTCACGCGCCATGTTGCGCCCGCAGGGGGAAGAAGCGCCGCTTCCGGGGGCATTTCTGCTCTGATTTTTACATTGTTGATTCACAGAACAGGGTTGTGGTCCGGTTTGCATCCTGACTCTCAAACGATAACTTAAGTTTAAAATTCGGGGGCAGCGACTTGCATCCTAGCTCTAAGTGTCTTATTGTCCGGGACGATAGCGCTGCCAGTTAAGGTATCGCTTTAGCATTCCCACCCGATACCTTCCACCAACGGACGGAGGATCTCGTGCATCGACTGTTACTTTTTGCTACGGCCCTGCTGTGTTTCAGCGCCACGGCGACCGCGCAAAGCTGGCGCAGCCCTGCGTCTTCCTCACGGGCAACCACGCTGGAGGGCCGGATCATTCAACGGGCAATGGGCCTGCCGGCGCAGCCCCTTCCCTTCACCGGCGCCCAGCCGCGCCTCTCGCTGGGCGGCAACGAAGACCTCGGAGTCCCTTCCGACACCCTCTCCGAGGACCAGATCCTGCGCCGCATCAGCCGCATCTATCGCTACCAGGCCGATCTGTTGCAGGCCGAATCCGAGGGCGACGGCGACCGCGTCGACAAGCTGCTGGAACTGGCGATGACGGAGTTGAGCACGCTGGTCGAACAGCCGGGCATGATGGACCGCCCGCGCTTCCGCGAGACGTACCGGACGGTCGTCACGGAGTACGAGCGGCTCTATGGCGTTTCAGCGGAAAATCTGAGCCTGCAATACGGAGAAATCTTTCAGTTCCGCGCCGACATGTTTCTGGCGCTGAACGAAGTCGAGGAACCGCTGCTCGAAGACGTGATGATGCCGCAGTTGCAGCCGATGGAAACCGTCGTGGAAATGACGATGAACCGGCTGGTGCAGCAGAGCATCTCGTACCTGCTCCGGGAGCCGAACAAGCACCTCTACAAGTGGCTCAGCCGGGCGGAAACCTACTTCCCGATGGTCGAGCAGATCATGGCGGAAGAAGGCGTGCCGGACGAACTCAAGTACCTCGCCATGATCGAAAGCGGCCTCAACCCGTACGCGCAAAGCTGGGCGCAGGCCGTGGGAATGTGGCAGTTCATCGCGGGAACAGGCCGTATGTACGACCTGACGATCAATTCGTGGGTAGACGAACGGCGCGACCCTGAAAAGGCGACCCGCGCGGCAGCCCGGCACCTGCGTGACCTTTACGGGACGTTCGGGGACTGGCAGCTTGCCCTGGCCGCCTACAACTGCGGCGCGGGCAACGTGAACAAGGCCCTCCGCAAGCTCGGACAGGGAAAAGCCACCTTCTGGGAGATTTACCCTTACCTGCCCCGCGAGACGCGCAACTACGTGCCGATGTACATTGCGGCGGCGCTGGTGGCCTCCAACCCGTCGTCCTTCAACCTGGCGAAAGTGGAGCCGGGACCGAAGTATGAATACCACCACGTTCCGGTGCAGGGCACGATCTCGACGAAAAAGATCGCGGAACTGGCGGGAACCAACGAGGAAACGATCCGCGCGCTCAACCCGGAACTGCGCCGCTCCTCCATTCCGCCGACCAAAGGCGCCTACTATGTTCGCATCCCACTGGGGACCTATGAGCGGTTTGCGCAGAACTACGCAAC
>CBDUBU010000428.1:0-2988 GCA_965365465.1 uncultured Rhodothermaceae bacterium | reverse complement strand
CTCGGCCTGACGATCACCCACCGGTTCGTCGAGATGCTGGGCGGCGCCATCACCGTGGAAAGCGAACCGGAGGTCGGAACTACCTTTACGGTGCGCCTTCCTGCAACCGCCGGCGCCCCGGTCGAGATACGAACGGCTGCCTCTGAAAGAGCCGGAGCCTATGACGCCTCTGAAGCAACGGACCATGCCCCCCATATCCTGGTCATTGACGACGACCCCGCTTCCTGTGACGTGGCAGAGCGTATGCTGGCAAAAGAAGGCTTTCAGGTAACTTGCGCAGGAAATGGTGAAACTGGTCTGCGCTTCGCGCAAGAGCTATGCCCGGACCTGATTCTGCTGGATGTGCTTATGCCGGGCGTAAGCGGATGGGATGTGCTCACGCGCCTGAAAGCAGATCCGGCAACCTCACAGATCCCGGTCGTGATCGCCACGGTTCTGAACGACAGACGCCTCGGTTATGCGCTGGGCGCAGCGGAGTTCATGACCAAACCGATTAACAAAAAGCAGGTTCTGGAAGCTGTTCAACGGCATCTGGGAGATATGCCAGAGTACAAGAAAGACCGACCGCTTCTTCTCGTAGAAGATGACCTTGCCGCTAGGGAAATGCTCCGCCGTATGTTCGAGCGTGAAGGATGGCGCGTCATTGAAGCCGAAAACGGGCGCGTCGGTCTCAGTCTGCTGGAGGATATTCGCCCGGCGCTCGTCATTCTCGACCTGATGATGCCTGAGATAGACGGGTTTGCCTTTATCGAAGAACTTCGTTCCCATGCCGAATGGACCTCTCTTCCTATCGTCGTCCTGACAGCCCGTGACCTTTCAGACAAAGAGGCCCGCCGCCTCAACGGTCAGGTGGAAAAAATCATTTACAAGAAAGCACAGAACCATGCCGGATTGCTTGCCGAAATTCGTCGCCTGCTCCATCATAGCGTTCAGTACAGACCCTTGACCTGATCCTGCCTTTACTGTTCGCCCTGCGGATGGAGTAACCTATTGGAAAACGCTCCGTAAAGTCTCCTCCACAGTTTTTATTGATAATCTGGTTACCCTGAGAAACAGTGGCGCCAAAGATTCTCCTCATAGAAGACAACGAGATGAGCCGGGATATGCTTTCCCGACGCCTCATGCGCCGGGGGTACCAGGCCATTACCGCGCAGAACGGCGAGGAGGGCATTCAGCTTGCGCATAAAGAGCAGCCGGACCTCATCCTTATGGATCTGAGCCTCCCCGTGCTGGACGGGTGGGAAGCCTCCCGACGCCTGAAGCAGGACGATGCAACGCGCTCCATACCTGTTATCGCACTGACTGCACACGCCATGGCCGATGACGAAGCGCGGGCGCGGGCGGCAGGCTGCGACGACTTCGACACCAAGCCGGTAGACATGTCTCGGCTTCTCTCGAAAATAAACGCCCTGCTCAAACTGACTTCCCATGCACCCCGGTAACCAGACCTCCTCCCTTGCAGCTCGTACAGGCAGCATCCTCGTGGTGGACGACAACGAGTCGAACCGGGACATGCTTTCAAGGCGTCTCCAGCGGCGCGGCTACACCGTAGAAGCAGCAGAAGACGGACGCCGGGCGCTGCAAATGATCGATGCCCATTCGTTCGACTTGATCCTGCTCGATATCATGATGCCTGAGGTAAACGGCTATCAGGTGCTCGAAGCCTTGAAGTCCGACGATGCGCTTCGTCACATTCCAGTGCTTATGATCTCAGCCGTTGACGACCTCGACAGCGTCGTTCGCAGCATTGAACTGGGCGCCGACGACTACCTGCCGAAACCGTTCAACCCGACGTTGCTTCACGCGCGCGTCGAAGCCAGCCTGGCGAAAAAACACCTCTACGACCGGGAGCGTCTCTACGCGCAAAGCCTGGAGCGAGAGCTTGAGATCGGCAGGCAGATCCAGCAGGGCTTTCTGCCGGCGGAGCTTCCTGCGCCTCCCGGCTGGGAGATTGCAGCCCGCTTCCAGCCGGCCTCACAGGTTGCGGGCGATTTTTACGACGCCTTTGAACTGCCGACAGGTCATATAGGGCTTGTCCTTGCCGACGTGTGTGGAAAAGGGGTGGGAGCAGCCCTGTTCATGGCCTTGTTCCGAAGCCTTCTCCGCGCTCATGCCGAGCAGTCGAGCATTTCTGCAAGCGGCCCCCCTCCCTCCGATAAAGCCGTCCTGACCGAGGCGATGACGGCAACCAACGGATATGTCACGCGTGTCCACAAGAAGGCTCATGTGTTCGCTTCCGTCTTTTTCGGCCTTCTTGACCCTGACGACGGCGTGCTTCATTACCTGAACGCCGGGCATATTCCGCCGGTGGTCATCGGGCAGCAAGGCGCTCTGACGAGGCTACCCGTCACAGGTCCGGCCCTCGGCCTCATGAAAAATGCGCCCTTCGGCGTATCCGAAGTCGCGCTGGAGCCGGGCGAAGTGTTCGTGGCTTTCACCGACGGCGCCACGGAAGCCCGCAATGAGAAGCGGGATTTTTTCACCGAGGAACGGCTGCTCACGCTGCTCGAACAGCCGGAACCCTCCGCCCGCCGCGTCCTGGACCGCATCGAGGGCGCCGTCCGCGACTTTGAAGGAGGCGCAGCGCCTTTCGATGACCTGACGCTGCTGGCCGTCCGGCGCAGTACGGGCTGAATCTCTTCCTGCCAACCGGATAGGACGGCAGGAATCCGCCCGGCCTGTCTCTCGCAACCCGCCCCCTGTAAAACCTGTGCCTGACGGATTGTAGGCTCCCGAAGCATCAAGGAGGTTTTGCTGCCGGCAGCGCCGCTTTTCCCGCGTACCAAACGGTTTCTGCGGGGCAGCTACTTGCGACAATGGCGCCAATTGGTTAACGTGTGCTCGTCCCGCACGACGCATTTCCTGTTCACAGGTGTTGCCTGTGCAGGCGCATCAAGCGTTGGTAGAAGCGCTTCCGTCAGCGCATGACGCCCCGGTCTGTTCCACTCTCTTTGTCTAACGTTATGTACAGCGACTCCAACCCCTCGC
>CBDUBU010000427.1:0-3015 GCA_965365465.1 uncultured Rhodothermaceae bacterium | reverse complement strand
GCAAGCTGCCGTTCGAGCCGGCACCCGTAGCGCCGTTATCGGAAAAGAAAAACACGAATGTTCGCCCGGCGAGGCCGTTTTGCCGGAGGGCTTCCAGGATGCGGCCAACTCCCTCGTCCAACTCCCCGACCATTTCCCGGTAAGCCCGGCGGATACGCTCCGGGTCCCGGTCCTCACGAACCCGCTTTCCAATAAGCCGGAACGGGCCATCCTCCGGACCCTGATAGGGGTCGTGGGGAGCCTCATCCTCATGCGGCACGTAAAGCAAGAAGGGGCTGTCCCGGTGCTGTTCGATGAACCGGACGGCGTGTTCCGTGATGAGGTGCGTCGTGTAGCCCTGCTCGTTTACGAGCTGATCGCCGTCCCACCAGTCGTAGAAGCCTGCGCCGTCCACGTGCGCGAAATAATCGACGTTGCCGCTGACGTACCCCCGGAAGCTGTCAAAGCCCTGCCGCACCGGGTTATACGGCTGTTCGTAGCCCAGATGCCACTTGCCGAAGATCGCGGTTGCGTAGCCTGCCGCCTTCAACACTTCGGCAAACGTGGTTTCTCCCGGCTGGAGGCCGTAATGGCGATTGCTTTCCGGGGCGGCATAGATGACCCGCTCCAAGCCTGCTCGTTGCTGGTAGCGCCCGGTCAGCAGCGCGGCGCGGGTGGGGGTGCAGACGGGGCCGTTTGAATGGAAGTCGGTGAGGCGCATCCCCTCGGCGGCCATCCGGTCAAGGTTTGGCGTGTCGATCCAGCCTCCGTACGGGCTGATGTCGCCATAGCCCATGTCATCAGCCAGGATGATGACCACGTTGGGCGGAGGTTGCGGCTGCGCGGCGGCCACGGAAAAAACCGGCAGGAGAACCGCACAGCAGCCAACGAGAAATCGATTCAGCGCCACGGCGTGTTGTCCCTTTCTACTTCGACCAGCGTTGCTCTAACCCTTCGGACTGGCTTCCAGCACCTTCGGTATCAAGGAACAGGTCTGTGATACCGTTCCTTTCAGAAACCAGAGCCGAGGTGAATCGAGGAATCGGAATACGCGGCAAAGGTAGTAATTTTCTGCATGAGATTTAGAAAACCTCACCTCGTTGCTCGTAATCAGAAAGGGAAAGGCGCGCCCGAATCTGGTGGTCTTGACCTCTATGAACCGCTCGGAACCATCCGTCTCAAAGGAGCGAATGTCATAGCCCAATCCTTCTCCCTGCGTCCTGGCTACCCATTCCACCTTCTTTGCCAGATCGGGGCGTTTGCTCTGGATCAGCCTTGCCTGCTCAAAATTGGCCGCGAATTGCTCGCCAAGCTTACCCAGTCGATGGTTGTAAGCTTCTCTGGCAGCATAGTCGTAGTCCCTGATAAGTAGCGCCCCTAACCTATCGCTCCGTATTTCTTCATCTCTGACTACGGATGGGGCAGGTACAATCAGACGGTCTATATTCTTTGGTAGAAGCGGCGGCGCATCCGGTAGACTCCTTTCCAGCGATCTGGTAAAGCAGCCGTATCGTTTGCCGACAAATTCAAGGATTACGTCTTTTAATAAATCCTGATAATGGAATGCCGGTTTGTATCCGTCTATGAAGGGCAGGCCCAGTTCCAGAAGTATGGCGCTGCTGTTCTGGTGCTTGTACTCAACGGCGCTTTTACTTCTGCCGTTCAACTTCGGCAACAGGGCGTTGCGGTGGGCGGTTTTGTTGTATTCCCTTCCTGCAAGTTCCTCCTCCAGCATGGCAAAGTAATCTGCCACAATCTCTCTGAGTTCGCTAATAGACCAGTCTGTCATGTGTCATGCACGAAAATCAGCCTCAACTTTGATCCACCAACTCCCAAGATAAGCGAATCAAGAAATGGATGAGATAGCCCGGCAGGCGCGATTCCACAGGTAGTTTCTCCCGCCAACGCATTTTGTATTTCCGGCGCCTGGGGAGCGCATTAAGAATGCTGGCAATGCCTGCTACCGACCTGCACAGTGAAGTCGCCGTAATCCCCTTCCGGACGCGGTTGTTTGCCGGGGACGCAAAAGAACCGGAAGATTCTTATTGCAGTTGAAGAAGCGGGATGCACCCTGTTTCGTTTCACCCACCCGTGTAAGTCCCTGTCAACCGCGATGGACATTCGAGACTGGTTAAAGGTTCTGGCGCTTGGCTTTGCAGTAGGGATAACCGTTTACGTGCTCAATCGCACGACCAGCCGCTTTGGACCTTACGAACGCCTGGGGCCTCCTGCGCTGATCGAAAGCGGCGATGCCCCGGTGCTCTGGGTGATGTGCGCGCGCGAAGAGCAGCGTCAGGCCCAACGGAGCATCAATCGTCTTCCCACAGGAGGTCCTATCGCTGAACGCTACTACCACTTTGAGTTGCACGAGTTCGACCCACTCACCAGCCGCCTGAAACGAAAATGGACGCTGCTGACCCTGCATGAAAACGAGGGCGGGCGTTCCGCCAGGGCACGCATTCTCGGTCAGGATGAAGAAGTGGTATGGCTGTTTCTTCGCAACCAGCTTCTTGCCGTTTCGTCCCACGATGGATCGGTGCTTGCCGATCAGGCCCGTCTTGAACAGATCAACCCTGAGCTTCGCGGCCTGATGCCAAACGCTTTGCCCTGCTGCGCCTATGTGGACGGGCTGGTCATTTCAACCGCTGACGCGCATCATTATCTGATTTCGCCGCCGAAATTTCTGGCTCTTCCCTACACGCCTTCAGATGACGAGCTTTTCCGGCGCGCGCGCTTTATAGCCTCTGCCTGGAACGGAGGCTATCACACTGCCGACTTTCTTGTTCGACAGGGCATGATCGGCGGGCGATGGGTTGGCCTCTACAGCGAAGCGGAAGCCGCCGATGCAGAAAACGATAGCTTTGGCGAGAAACTGAGGAATCCTTCCAGTGTGCTGAACGAAGGATCAGGTTCTCGCCGCGCCCTCCAGACAGCGCAAATCGGGCAGACCCGTGTATTCTCAGAGGGAAGTCACGACCGTTTAATGAACTTGCGCCGGGTGAAAAGCTCTCCAGACTTCCTGGAAGGGGGCCTGCT
>CBDUBU010000426.1:0-3016 GCA_965365465.1 uncultured Rhodothermaceae bacterium | reverse complement strand
GTTTCCAGTTCAAAGCCGGACAAACCGAAGCTGGTGTCGCCGACGACGGCAACGACCGGGCGATCCGGAAAAGCGAGCCGCGCTCCAAGCGCCTGTGGAATCCCGGAGCCGATGCACCCGTTCCAGCCGGGATCGAGCCAGGAAAGAGGCTGGTTTGCCTCCAGGCATAACTGTCCGCAGCTAAGGCTGATGCCGCCGTCGAGAACCACGAACGCTTCAGCAGGCAGCGCCTCACGAAGCGAACGGAAAAGCTGTTGGGGCAGCATCGGTTCAGCGGTTTCCCGGCTCCACGCCGACAGGCGAGTCGCCTCCGTTGCTCTCAGGTGCGACAGTTCTGCAAGCCACGTCCGCCGGTTCACGGGCCGGGCAGCCTGCGATTCAGCCTCCTGCGATTCAGCCTCTAGCCGGCGCAAAAACGCGCCCCCGTCGCCTGCCACGGCCAGAACCGGATTGACGTTTCTTCCGAGTTCACCCTCCTCCGGATGCACGTGGATGACACGCGCCGCAGGGTTTAGCTCCGCGCCGTGCCGGAAGCGCCAGTCGAACCACGCGCCCGCCATCAAGACGAGATCGCTTTTTACCTGGACGCAGTGCCGCACGATGTTGAAACACAGGGGGTGGCTGTCCGGGATGAATCCGCGTCCCAGGGAGGTCGTGATAAACGGTAACTGTTCTCGCTCGACAAAAGCACGGAGTGCGCCCGGATCGGAGCTCCAGCGCAACCCTTCCCCGATGCATAGCAGCGGGCGTTCGGCGCTGCGCAGCAGCGAGTATGCCTGCCGGATCTCTTCTTCGGAGGGCGCGGGCGGCGGCTGGCGCATCGGCTTAGGCCGTTTCACCGGCGCGGCTTCGTCAACGAGGATGTCTTCCGGAAGATCGATGTAAACAGGGCCAGGCGTCCCGGATATTGCTGTTTCTATCGCCTTGTAGAGAACTGGAATGATGTCGGCGGCGCTTCGGACGGTGACGGCCCACTTCGTCACCGGGGTCATGATGGGCGTGGCATCCAACTCCTGAAAATATCCGGCGCCTTCGTCTCGCGTCGACCGGCGCCCGCCGAGGACCAGCAGCGGCCAGTGGTTGTCGCGTGCAACCAGAATGCCCGTCAGTGTGTTGGTGACGGCAGGACCGGCAGAGGCAACGACGACGTTTTCCAGGCTGCCTGTCAGGTAATTGGCTGATCCGGCAATGATTGCCGCAGCGCTCTGGTGGTGCGCGGCGATGCAACGAATGCCGCGCCTGACGGCTTCCCCGAAGAGGCTGTCCACCGGGGTTCCAGGGATGCCGCAGATGCGTTGTACGCCGCACTGCCGGAGGCCTTCAGCGACCAGACCCACACCCGTTAGCTGAACGCGCCCCAGTTTGTGATTCAGGCGTTTTAGCTGCTCAGGCGTCAAATCCTGTAGCAAGGCGCGGTGTTTTTGCAAAGGCTCCATGCGTTCAGATCGGGTGCGAAGGAGGGGCGTCATCCGAAAGCAGCCGTTCCAGTTCCTCCGGTGAGAGGCCGGCGAGTTCGCGGGCAAGCGCGTCGAGTTCCGGCTCTTCCTCGCGCATACGCTTCAGTTCCGTGCCCAGAAGCGCAGGCGTCGGAAATTCAAACAGGTGCGCGACAGGAAGATCGTAGTCCAGGTGAGGCCGCAACTTGACGACAACACTGATGGCGCGGATAGAGTCGCCGCCGAGCGCAAAAAAATTGTCGTGCCGCCCGACGCGAGTCTGCTTCAACGCCTCCTGGAAGGCCGCTGCCACCCATTGCTCTTCCTCAGATTCGGGAGGCGCATATGCCACATGAAGCGATTCTCTGATCTTCTCGAACAATCCGATCCGCTGTATTTTCCCCGTCGCTCCTTTCGGAATGGCATCCAGCGCGACGATGCGGCTCGGAACCTTGAAGTCGGCAATCTGGCTTGCCACAAACCGGCGGAGTTCCAGTTCGTCGGCTGTGCAGCCGGAGCGAAAGACTACGGCTGCGCCTAAATCTTCGCCGAGCGTCTCGTGCGGGATGGCAAAGGCAACGGCCTGTGCGACGGCTTCATGTTTCAAAAGGGCTTCGTCGATCTCGCGGGGGATCACCTTTTCGCCGCCTCTGTTGATCATCTCTTTCAGACGACCCGTGAGAAAGAGATACCCTTCCTTGTCGAAATAGCCCTCATCTCCTGTCCGGAACCACCCGTCCGTAAAGCTTTTTTCATTGGCTTTCGGATTCTGCTCGTAGCCGCGTGTTACGCCGTCGCCGCGAATCACGACTTCGCCGCGCTCTCCCTGTTCCAGAAGGCGGCCTGCACCGTCCATGATTGCAACTTCCGGACCCATCGGAACGCCCACAGAGCCAGGCTTCCGTTCGGCCGGCGGCAGCGGATTGCTCGTCATCTGGTGGGAAGCTTCGGTCATACCGTAGGACTCGATGACAGGCGCATTCCACTGCTTTTCCATGGCTAGCAAGACGCTCGGAGGCAGCGCTGAGGAAGACGACCGGATAAACCGGAAGTGGATCTCGCACGCTTTTTCCGGGGCTTTTGCTGCTTCCTCCAGCACGCTCTGGTGAATGGTAGGAACAGCCGTGTACCAGGTAGGCGTATGGCGTCGCGCCCAGTCCAGAAAAAGCCGGGCATCAAACCCGGGTGTGCAGATCACGCTGCCGCCCGAAGCCAGGGAAGACAGCAGCCCGCCGACCAGCCCGTGAATGTGAAACAGCGGCATCACGTTCAGGCACCGGTCCTCCGGGGTCAGTTGCAGTGTCCCTGCAATGTTCTTCGCAGAGGCGCAGATATTCCTGTGCGAGAGCGGGGTCATCTTCGGACGCGAGGTAGTGCCCGACGTATGGAGAATGAGCGCAATGCCGTCTTCTTCCGGCGCGTCGTTCTCACGCGATGCGCTGCCGGCGGTAAGGGTCTCCGTTTCTGTAAACCGATACAGGCAGCCGGAATCCTGCGGCGCTGGTTCGACGTGCAGGAGGGGGATGTTTCGGGCTTTTGCTGCCTCAACGGCAGGTGAGTCAGCGCCGGCAGGCAAGATC
>CBDUBU010000425.1:0-3035 GCA_965365465.1 uncultured Rhodothermaceae bacterium | reverse complement strand
GCGCGTCCGGCAGAGAGGTCGAACCAGGTGTGATTCGTCAGGTTGAGCGGCGTCGGCTTGTCGGTCACGGCTTCGTACTCGATGCGCAGTTCGTTGTCGTTGGTGAGCCGGTAGACGACCGTCACATCGAGCGTGCCCGGATAGCCCTCCTCGCCGTCGGGGCTGCGGTAGGTCAGCCGGAGCGCCGGTTCGTCTCCGGCAGCGTCGAGCAACTCGGCGTTCCAGACCCGCTTGTCGAAGCCCCGGAGGCCGCCGTGGATGTGGTTGTTGCCGTTGTTGACGGCCAGGGTGTACTCCTGCCCGTCGAGCGTGAAGCGGCCTTTTGCGATGCGGTTGCCGTAGCGCCCGATGATCGCGCCGAAACGAGAGTACACGCTGGTGTAGGGCGCGAGCGAGTCGAAGCCCAGCGTGATGTCCTCGAAGCGACCTTCGCGGTCGGGCGCGGTGAGAGAAACGACATTGCCGCCGTAATTGGTGATGCGGGCCGTCATGCCGTTTGCGTTGCGCAGCGTGAAAATCTCCACCGGCTCGCCGTCGGGGGTCGTCCCGAAGGGCGCGCGTTCCGAAGCCACAGGCGCCGGGGCCGGGGCTTCGCCGCTTTCGCAGCCGGCAAGCGCAAGGCCGAGCAACAGAAAGGCAGGCAAGATCGTAGTCAGGGTGAGCAGGAAGGAAAGCGGCAGTTTCATGGCAGGGCGGGGTTCGGTGAGCAGGTCTGAACTTCAAGATACACGACGCCTGCCCGGATCTTCAAATAGCAGCCGCAGAAACGAAAGGCCCGGCCCGGCATCTTTTTTTACCGCGCCGGGTGATATTCTTCCGGAAAAGGACACTTACGGATAAAACCCCTGTGTGTATGCCGGAGAAAACCATGTTTGCACAAGCCGTCCGGGAAAGGGAGCGGCTTTTCATCAGGCTCTACGAAGAAGCCTTTCCGCTCGCGGCAGCCTACGTCAGCGCACGGGGCGGATCGTTCGAGGAGGCCCGGGACGTTTTTCAGGATGCGCTGGTCCTGTACTACGAAAAAGCAGGCGGCCTTTCCCTGGCGTACAGCGAGCAGGCGTACCTGCTCGGCATCGTCCGGCATTTGTGGCGCAAAAGGCATGGCGAGGCGCGCCGCTTCCTGCCGCTCGATGCGTCCGATTCTCTCCCGGCCATGGAAGAAGCGGAACAGCCGGCGGCCGGGAGGCTGATGCGGCATCTGGAAACGGCGGGGCGGAGATGCATGGAGATGCTGCGCGCCTTCTACTACGATCATCTGCCGATGGCCGAGGTGGCGGCGGCCTTCGGCTACTCGACGGTTCGCTCTGCCACCGTTCAGAAATACAAGTGCCTGGAAAAGGTGCGGAATCACGTTAAAGAGGCATCGTTGACCTATGCGGACTTCCTTGAATGAGATCCGGCAACTGGAAGACTACCTGCTCCGGCAGGCCGGGCCGGAAGAAGTGGTGCTGTTCGAGGCCCGGCTGCTCCTGCAACCCGATCTGGCGGAAAAGGCAGCGTGGCAGCAGAGGGCCTACGGGATCATCCGGGCCTATGGCCGCAAGCAGCTCAGGGCGGAAATAGAAGCCGCGCACCGGAAGCTGTTCACCGCGCCGGAGCATGAACCTTTCCGGCGCCGGATTTTCAGGCTGTTCAAACCGAGGTAGGCTTTATGCTTCCACACGCGAGCGTCATCCCCATGGTCATCGACAGCAACGGACGGGGAGAACGGGCCTTCGACATCTACAGCCTGCTGCTGAAAGAACGCATCGTGGTGCTCGGCAGCGCCATCGACGAGCAGGTTGCCAACGTGACTGTTGCACAGCTGCTGTACCTGGACAGCCAGAGCCGCACCGAACAGATCAACTTGTACATCAACAGTCCGGGCGGCGGCGTGTATGCGGGCCTTGCCATCTACGACGCCATGCAGATGATCGCGGCGCCGGTTTCGACGGTGTCGGTCGGGTTTTCGGGCAGCATGGGTACGGCGCTGCTGGCGGCGGGACGCAAAGGCAAGCGCTACGCGCTTCCGCACGCCACGATCCATATGCACCCCACCGGCGGCGGCGCAAAAGGATACACCGAAGACGTGCGCATCGCCACACGCGAGCAGGAACGCATCCAGACGCAGCTTTTCCACCTGATCGGAAAGCATTCGGGGCATTCATGGCAGGAAATAGAGGAATACTTCATCCGCGACCGGTACATGAACGTGCTGGAAGCGAAAGCCTTCGGCCTCATCGATGAAGTGCTCGGCGATACGAGCGACCTGATCCTGCTGAGCCGGGCAGAGACCGAGGTCAACTTTTCCGGCCCCTGAGCAGCGCCTGCACGAAAGAGCGCAAACAGCTTTTCAAGGCTTTGACGTTGGAGGAGAGGCCGCAGCAAATCTGTAACGACCGGCCCATAAGGAGGCAAAAAAGCGCATACCTAGCCGGCCGCCGCTTCCTGCTTGACCGCCCGGTTCGGGCACGCCTCGCGCCGGCAGTGGCCGTACATTGTCAGCGAGTGCCGCCGGATCTCGAACTCGTAGATGCCCGCTATCATCTCCTGCACGCTCTGCAGGCGGGGGTCGCAGAATTCCAGCACCTCGCCGCAGTCCAGGCAGATCAGATGATCGTGCTGCCAGTACCGGTAGGCGTGCTCGTACCGCGCCTGGTTCTTCCCGAACTGGTGGCGCACGACCAGTTCACAGTCCAGCAGCAGATCCAGGGTGTTGTACACCGTGGCGCGGCTGACGCGGCTGCCCTTCTGCTTCATGCGCAGGTAAAGTTCGTCCGCATCGATGTGATCGTCGGACGCATACATTTCCTCCAGCACGGCAAAGCGCTCGGGCGTATGCCGGTGGTTGCGCTCCTTGAGAAACGCGCTGAAGATACCTCGCACCTCTTCCATTTTTTTCTGGGGCAGCGCCATAATGCTTTGTCGGGCTTTGGGTGGAGGTTTTCTTTTTCATTCCGGCGCCCTCTCCCGGCGGCCGGAGGCGAACAGTCAGAGCCTGCTAGAGGGTGAACCCCTGGCCGAAACGGGTAGTTCCGTCCCGCACGGCGAGCAAC
>CBDUBU010000424.1:0-3066 GCA_965365465.1 uncultured Rhodothermaceae bacterium | reverse complement strand
CAGGTAGGCGAGCGCCGCCGGATCATTGACCAGCCGCATCTGCCCCGCGATCTCCCGTTCGAGCTGGGAGCCGATCTGCCATTCTTCCTGAAGCGACACGACGTTGAGGTCGCCGCGATTCACGCCGGTCATGGCGCATCCGCCTATCCAGAGCAAAGCGGCGGCAAGGATCACTGCTCCCGACTTCGGTATGTATCTGGTTGCAGGGGTATTCATGGACTTTACCTTTGGAGCTATAAAGAAACTCAGGTCTCAAAAGGGAGACATTCCAATTAATGGGCCATTCTGAAAAAAAGCTTCTGTGAGAGGGCAGATCAGGAGTTGAAACAGAAATTTATTCGACATCATGTATACCAGACTGGACGGTATTGGAATATTTGTTTGAACAATATTTATCGAAGCGTGTAACATCTGGTGTGTCAAGAGCACGAAAGAAGCAGGAGAACCCGAACCGGCTTGCTCAAAACTGGAGATTTCGGCGCTTCCATGAACCCAACAAGAGGAAAGAAGGATGAAACATTTGACCCTGACCTGGGCTGCCGCCCTGACAACCATTTTCATTTTTTCGGGCTTTCTAATTTCCGATAACGAAGAAAAAAGCAAATCACAGGAAGCCCCGCCTGTTGAATGGACGATTGACCAGGCCCACAGCCAGGTGAACTTCAAGGTGCGGCATCTCGGTATCACGAATGTGACCGGCAACTTCAAGGATTTCGACATGACCCTTGTTTTCGACCCCCAAAACCTGCAAACACTTCAGACCACCGCTACGGTAGAGGTGTCAACCATTGACACGGGCATTGAAAGGCGCGACAATCATTTGCGCAGCGACGACTTCTTCAATGCAGAACAGTATCCGGAGCTTACTTTCGTCAGCACCGGCGTAACGGACATAGAGGGCAACACATTCAAGCTGATGGGCGACCTCACCATCCGCGACGTAACGAAGCCTGTCGTGCTGGAGGCGGAAATGATCGGCACGGCTCCCGGCACGGACGGAAAGATGCGCGCCGGTTTTACCGCCAAAACGACCATCGACCGCATGGAGTACGGGCTGAAATGGGATAAGCTCACCGAAGCAGGAGGGCTGGTCGTTTCGCACGATGTTGAAGTACTGCTTGAAGTACAGGCGGTTCGGGCCGAGTCATAGACCGGCATTCGGCAAGGCTGAGTCAAACCAGAACGGCGCACCTGGCATCGGTGCGCCGTTTTTTGTTTTATGTTTGTATGCCTGCATGTTTGCCCGGCAGAGGAGAGAGCAATTCCCTCCGGTGGTTGAACAAGAGCGGCACGAATCGTATGCTCAGAGGCGCGGATCAGGGCATAAACAAGGGAACACAGACATGGAAAAGGTTCGTTGGGGCATACTCAGCACGGCAAAGATCGGCGTTGCAAAGTTCATCCCCGGCTTTCAGCGCAGCAACCATTGCGAAGTCACCGCCATTGCCTCGCGTTCGTGGGAAAAGGCGGCAGCCGCCGCCGGGAAGCTGGGGATACCGAAAGCGTACGGCTCGTATGAGGAATTGCTTGCAGACCCGGAGATCGACGCCGTTTACAATCCGCTGCCGAACCATCTTCATGTGCCGTGGTCGATCAGGGCGCTGGAAGCAGGCAAGCACGTGCTATGCGAGAAACCGCTGGCGCTGACCTCCGGAGAAGCGCAGCGGCTGCTCGATGCCGCGCAAGCCAGGCCGGGACTCAAAGTGATGGAAGCGTTCATGTACCGGTTTCATCCGCAATGGCAAATGGCACGGCAGGCCGTAGCAAACGGACACCTGGGCAAGCTGCAAACGATCCATTCGTTCTTTTCCTATTACAACACGGATGCAAACAACATTCGCAACATGGCCGAGATCGGCGGCGGCGGGCTGATGGACATCGGGTGCTATCCCATTTCGCTGTCCCGGTTTATTTTCGACGCGGAGCCGGTTCGGGTAGTGGGCGTCATGGACTTCGACCCGCAATTTGGAACCGACCGGCTGGGTTCGGGGATGCTCCAGTTCGAGAAGGGAACTTCCACGTTTACCTACGGAACCCAGCTTGCGCCGTACCAGCGCGTCCACCTGTTCGGCAGCGAAGGGCGCCTGGAGATTGAAATCCCTTTCAACGCGCCTCCGGATCTCCCGGCGCGGATCTGGATTCAAGACAAGGGAGAAACAAAAGAGATACAGGTGGAAACCTGCGATCAGTATGCCGGGCAGGGAGATCAGTTTTCCCTTGCCATCCTGCGCGACACAGAGGCGCCCGTCCCTCTGGCTGACGGCGTTGCCAACATGAAGGTCATAGAGGCCATGTTCGAGAGCGCGAAAAACGGGAACTGGGTTGCAGTCAAGCCGTAGCGCCCGGATACAAGGCTGCAATCTTCCCCGGTGTTGCAAGCGAGGCGAGCAGACGAAACATGAAAACGCTTCTGTTTTTCAGACACGCCAAGTCGGACTGGAACGCGGGTTATGAACGCGATCACGAGCGGTCGCTTGCCCCGCGCGGGGAGAAGGCCGCAAAGGTCATGGGCCGCTTTCTGGCGCAGAAGGAGTCGCCTCCGGAAAGCATCATTGTCTCTACGGCGGTGAGGACGCAGGAAACCCTCTCGATTGCGATGAAAGCTGGAAAGTGGAAGAGCGCCGTGCGCACGGCTGGTTCCCTGTATGAGGCGCGTTCCGGAAATCTGCTGGAGGAAATCCGGAAGGAACCGGATGCCACGGAAAGGTTGATGTTGATCGGGCACGAGCCTTCCATGTCTGAAACAGTTGGAAAGCTGATCGGATCAGCCGCCGTTCGCTTCCCGACCGCCGCCCTTGCCCGCGTTGATCTGGAAATCGGAAAATGGCAGGAGGCTGATTTCGGCAAAGGCTGCCTGATCTGGCTCGTAACTCCGAAACTCATTGATTCATTATGATCGAAAGTGCTTTTGAAGCAGATACGTTGATTGCCGACCGACTGGACGGCGTGCGCGAGCGAATCGAACAAGCCTGCCTGCGAGCAGGGCGTACATCCGGAGAGGTAACGCTGATCGGCGTAACCAAAACCGTCCCGGTTGAATCCATTGTGCAGGCTTTGCAGGCGGGG
>CBDUBU010000423.1:0-3081 GCA_965365465.1 uncultured Rhodothermaceae bacterium | reverse complement strand
GCGGGGATCGTGGCCGCTTCACCGAGCGCCGCGGCCGCGGCGGCGGCTACGGCCTCGCCTGTGCCTGCCAGTTGCGCTGCAATCCATTCGGCAGAATATCCCAGGGTTTCTCCTCCTATTTCGTAAAGCATATTGCTGGGTGGAATCCAGGGCGGCAGAAGGGAGCGCTGTGCAGAAAGGTCGCTGACCGTTTCGACAGACACGGTTTCTCCTCGTGCTGCCCGGTGCGCCGTATGTTCAGCTTCGACTTCCGCCGCATCTCCAGGTTGACTTACGGGCAGCACGGATGGAGATTGGGGCGCCTGCCCTGATTGCGTTTGCTGAACCACGTGCGTAAGCTCATGCGCGAGCAGGCGCTGCCCTGAGTCGCTCTCCGGCGCGTATTGCCCCTGCCCGAAAACAATATCATTCCCCACGGTCAATGCCTGCGCCCCCAGGCTTCCGGCAACGGTTTCTGCGCCGGAGTCTGTATGAACCCGAACCTTGCTGAAGTCGTGTCCGAATCTGGCTTCCATCATGTCGCGGGTCGGTTCGGGAAGCATTTGTCCGCTTCCCGCAGTTGCCTCACGGATTCTCGATGCGGCAACGTGGAGGAGCGGGGTTCTGACTTGTGGCGTTTTGCCTTTACGGATTCGCATTGTCGTAGCCTTTTCTCAAGGCATAAGAAAGTATGAAAGGGTGTGGCAAGTTCAAGATTTGCCTACTGCATCCAGGAAGGAAGAACCTCGGCAAGCCGCCAGCCCAGCGTCTGGGTATAGGCAGGCCGTGATTCGTCCAGGGCGCCCAGGGAGCGCAACCCTCCGGTTACAAGCTGATCTGCAGAGGTCATTATATCGGCGCCCATGCCGCTGATCGTATAATCTCCGTGCTGGCCTTCCGGGCGCGTGATGCCACGAGCTGAATCCAGTACGCCGCCCAGACCAGTCGCATTCATGAGCCAGCCTGCGCCTTCGTCCAACAACCGTCCCGCTGCATACCCGCCGGCTGCGGAACCCGCAAGGGCGCCCACAGGAGCCGCAGCGGCGGCGGCCCCGGAAGCAGCCGCGCCCGCGCCCGTCGCGCCGAGCGCCGTCAGGCCGGAGCCGGCCAGCCCGAGGGTAGTGATGCCTCCTGAAACGGCTCCAAGCCCGCTTGAGACGAAGTCGCCCATACCCGTGAGGCTTTTAGGCTGGTTGAGCGCGTCGTTCATGCCCATGACGCCGCTCACCAGACCAAGAGGGCCGAGAATGTTGCCGATCGTGCTCATTCCAGGTATCTGCCCTGCCCTGGCCAGCGCTCCGCCGGCTCCGGCCGAACCAAAAATGGGAGCGCCTACGGCCTCGCCCATGCGCCCTAACATCGCTGTGTCAGCCGCAGCCGTCGCCAGGCCGACGGCGCCGGAATGGGCGTTGTTGGTAAGGATGTCCCACAACCCGCCCAGCATACTTCTTTCTTCGGCGAGCGCAATCGGCGCTGTGGGGGCGCTTTGCACCTGCGTTGAAGCGCCGGTCATGGAGCGAACAGCAGCCCGATCAGCCTCCCTTTCTGCGGCGTCCGTTGGCTTGCTGACCTCCCTTTGATGATTGGAAGGGGTTCCGTGGCGGTCGCTCTGAACCACGTGCGCCAGCTCGTGCATGAGCAGGAGTTGCCCTTCGGGTCGATCCGGCAGGTAGGCCCCTGCCCGAAAGACAATGTCATCCCCCGTTGCGAAGGCCAGCGCGTCAAGCGCCTCGGCTGAAGCATCTGCTCTGGAATCCGTGTGGATGCGTACGCGGCTGAAGTCATGCCCGAACCGGGCTTCGGCAACATTTCGTGAAGCCGTATCAAGCGATGTTGCAGCAGAGAGGACGCCTTCCCGTGCGATGGCGGTCGCATCACGATTGGTTGTATGGCCGGCGCCCTGGTTCCAGCGAGGCGCCCTTTTTTCATGGACACGTGTGTGCTTTGCCATTGGCATTTACCTCACGATGTAGTTAATAAAACAGTCGCCGAGCGCCGGGGAAAAATTCAAACCCATCCTTCTACCTCTGCGTCTGTCAGTGATTTCTCCAGTTTCATGTATTCGCTTCGGGCTGCGTGGAGCAGGTGCCTCATGCGCACCGGTTCGCCGGAGTCCGCCGCAAGAAAGGCGGCATTCAGGGCGATATTGCGGATGTTGCCTCCAGCTACGTTCAGCCGGGCCAGTTTTGCCGCATCCAGCGCTTCGGTCGGCGTGGCGGCGGGAAAGATCTTGCGCCAGATTTCCGTGCGCTGCGCTGCGTCCGGAAATGGAAACTGCACGATAAAACGGATGCGCCTGAGAAAAGCCGTGTCAAGCGCACTTTTCAGGTTCGTGGTGAGAATCGCCAGACCACGATACGTTTCCATACGTTGCAGCAGGTAGCTCACTTCGACATTGGCATACCGGTCGTGCGAGTCCTTCACTTCGCTGCGCTTGCCGAAGAGGGCGTCGGCCTCGTCGAAAAGCAGGATCACGCCGCCTTCATCTGCCGCATCGAAGATGCGCCGGAGGTTTTTTTCCGTTTCACCGATGTACTTGCTGACGACGGAGCTAAGGTCAACCCGGTACAGGTCGAGTCGTAGTTCATTTGCGAGCACCTCGGCAGCCATCGTTTTGCCTGTGCCGCTTGCGCCTGCGAAGAGAGCGCTGATCCCAAGCCCCCGGTTTCCCTTGGAGGCAAAAGCCCAATGGTGGTAGACCGTCATGCGCTGCCGGACATGGGCGGCAGCTTCGCGGAGAACCTGTCGCTGTGCTTCCGGCAGGATGAGTTCGTCCCACGAAGCGGTCGGCTCGATGCGCATGGCAAGGTCCTCCAGGAGCGGTCTGGACTGGTTGCGACAGGCATTCCAGAGTACATGGCCCACGTCGTCTGATTGCAGGTTGTGACCGTTTGCTCGGTTAAGCTGTCCTGCAGCCTCGGCGGTCACGGAGTGGATGGTCCGGAGACTGAGGTTGAACTGAGAAATCAGCGGCTCTACCAGGCCGGTGTCCCGGTGTCCCATTTCTGCCAGGGCGCGCTGCCAGAGACTGGTTTGTTCATCCGGCGTAGGCTTGTCTATGTCCAGTGTCACCGTCAGTCGCTGGATAGGAGCGCGGCGTTC
>CBDUBU010000422.1:0-3107 GCA_965365465.1 uncultured Rhodothermaceae bacterium | reverse complement strand
CGGGCTGATAACCGCCAACCTTACCCCGGACCCGCAGACCGGGCTGGGCAACTGGACCGAGGACGATTTCAAACGGGCGCTCCGCGAGGGCATTCGTCCCGACGGCTCGCGCCTCCATCCGATGATGCCGATCTCGATGACCTCGCAACTCACCGATACGGAGGTGACGGCGCTATGGGCCTTTCTTCGCACTGTCCCGCCTGTCGTGAAAGAAAAGCCGAAAACATAAGACGGCAGGAGGAGGTTTTTGTCTATTCAGGGAGGGCGTAGCCCTGGAAACGGTTTGGCAGGTTAAAGTCAGGGCAGGAACTGGCAAGACGTGAGCGCCTGCCGTTCTATGGACAGGTAGTTACGAATGTCGCGGCTTTACCTCAAACCCTGCCTGACTTCCTCTCCAGTTTCCCCAAGAGGGCCTGAAAAAACATAGGAACCGGCGCCAGTCTCGTAGATCCGATACCCCGCCTCCTGCCCGGCGGGGAGGATATCGGGGCGGCCCGTCAGTGGGCTGCCGCCTTCGTACAGCATATCCCTGGAAGATCCGGGCAGCCAGATGCGTGCGGTGGTATTGGCCGGGACTGTCACGTGCAGGTGATACTGTCCAGCCGCCGCACTCCACTGCGTCCGGATCACGCCCCGAATGGTTGGGGTTTTCAGGTTTACGTAGGCAAGTCCTCCCGGTTGGGGCTTGATGCCGACAACGCGAAAACCCGGCTCCAGGGGTCGGATGCCCATCATCCGGCGCGGGATGATGTTGGCAGGCGCTGCACCCCAGGCATGGTTCCAGGTCAAGTTCGGCTTGTAGACCTCGTCCCAGGCCTCCGTCGTCATGGTGGAGCCGACGCGAATCATGTTGAACCAGCTCCGCTTTGATCCCGAAGTCATCAGGGCGAGGGCGTAGCGGTCCTCCCCGGCGTTGTAGAGCGCTTCGAGCAAATACTGCGCTCCGTAGACACTGGCGGCCATGCCTCTGCTTTTGACATGGGCAACGACACGGCGCACCTGCGCTTCCGGAACCAGGCCAAACGCCAGCGGAAACAGATTCGCGTGCAGGGAGGCATGGCGGGTCGTGTCGCCATCGACGTAGACGCCCCGGTTCGGGTCAAAGAACAGGGCGTTGAAGCTATCCCGCACCTTTTCGGCCCGCTCGCGAAAGAACGAGGCATCCTGCGTCCTGCCGGTTGCCTCTGCGAGGTCTGCCATCAGGAGGAGCGACCGGTAGTGAAAAGCGTTTACAACCGTATTGATGGGGGTAAAGACATAGCCGTCGCGCTCGCCCTGCACCGTGGCACCCCGATAACTTGCGCCCTGCTGTTCCGTTGCGGGCGTCCCCGGCGGCCAATCGACGATGTCCCGAAAGCCTTCTCCCTCGAAATGAATGCTGCGCAGAAAGTCGGCGGTGACGAGACCAGTCTCGGTGCTGATCAGACCGTCGGAGCGGGCGAGGGCAAGCAGGGTTTTGGCTTTGAGTTCGTCGTACCAGGTTTCGACAAACTCTGCGTCTCCGGTCTGCATATAGTCTGCCCAGGCCATAAACACCGCGTGCATCTGCCACTCGGTAGGCCAGGAGGCGTGGAACAGCAGGAAGTTGAGGGTATACCGGGCAACGCTGTACTCCCGGTCGACGGCGTAGTGTCCCAATTGCTGGATGTAGGCATCGGCTTCGTAGGGCATACGCTCGCGGTTGCCGTCCATGTAGAGCGAGAGGAACGGCGTTGCCCTTAGCGTGTAGCGGCAAAGGCGCCAGACCTGATTCAGCGTATCGCTTGCGCTGTCGAAATAAGATTGATCCTCATCGAAGGGATAAAAGAGGGCGCGTTGACGGAGGCCGGTCACTCTGACTCCGGGAGGGCCTGTGATCTCCACGTACCGGAAGGGCGCGACCTCCGGCATGTGCTGCGCAAGCACCTGACTGTGAGGGTAATGAGAAACGTGGCGCGGAAGATCAAGATCGTAGGTATGGGCGCCGCTTTTCAGCGCAATCACGGCGCGTGCAAATCCGATGTTGGTGCGCCCAGGATCTTTGTGAACCCGAAAGTCCTGCTGCCTGCGCTCTCCCAGAAATACAACGAGGGAGTCGCCATCCTTGCGGCTCGTTGCCTGAAAGCGAAGTGTGGCGAAAGCCGCCCTGCCGAAGTCGGCAAAGGTGTATCCGGGAGCGGGATGACCGACCTGCTGCGGCAAACCCTTTTGGTAGCCGCCCCGCTGGCGGTTCTCCAGCACCCAGTCCCCGCCGTCGTGTGGAACCCAGCGGCTTTCACCGGGCCAGGCCAGGCCCTCGCCGTCGAACGCGCCGGTGACGAACATCTGCGGCTCGCTGTAGGGGCTTGCCTGGTCCAGGGCATCCCAGGTGCGGACCTTCCACCAGTAGCGCGTATGGGGGGCGAGCGCCTGCCCTTTGTAGGAAACGCTGACCGACGAATCAGAAGCGACCTTGCCCGAATCCCACACGTCGGCCTGGTCGTCGCTCAGCCGCTGCGCGTCGGAAGCCACGAGAATCTGGTAAGCTGCCTGCACAGCGCCGCGCCGCGTGTCATTCACGATCCAGCCAAACTCCGGCGCAGCATCCGTGATGACTGCCTGTTCCGGATACCGCATCAGTTCGCAGAGCAGGCCGTAAGGCGCGCCCGGCGGCTCCGAAGCGGCAGGCAACACGGCTGCAAAGACGAAAAGAATAGCCGGGAAGATCGAAGGGGGCATTCAGATTGCTTTATCGCTGCGCTGAGAAACCGGCCGGGCTTTACATTCTGCGGCACTACAATCCTGAAGGAGGCATGATGACGGCATCGACCACATGAATGATCCCGTTGCGGGCCTCGATGTCTGCCCGCGTGACGTTTGCCTCCCCGGCAACGACCTGAGCGCCGGAGGATGTTACAGGAAGGTCGTCTCCCTGAAGCGTGGTTACCAGTGGAGCGTTTTGGAGCATTTCAGCCGTGTACCTGCCGTCCGCGACGTGGTACAGCAGGATAGACTGGAGCCGCTCCCGGTTTTCCGGCATTAGCAGACTTTGCAGTTGGTCCTGCGGCAGCGTGGCAAAGGCTTCGTTCGTCGGGGCAAACAGGGTAAACACACCTTACTTACTTTCGGGGGGGCTTTTTCTAACCATA
>CBDUBU010000421.1:0-3116 GCA_965365465.1 uncultured Rhodothermaceae bacterium | reverse complement strand
TTCTCATCAAAACCCTGCTCTTTCAGGGCCTTCAATATCTCACCGACGCTCCAGTCAATCGTCTCAATCACATCGCCGTAAAACCCTGCCCGCGATTGCCCTTGAAAACGTTTCCCTGTGCTGATGGGCAAGTGCGGCATATGGTAGGCCAGGTACAGAAAAAACGGCTCCCGCCCGCCCGCCTTAACGAACTTCACCGCCTCCCCTGTATAGCGCTCCATCAAATCGGCCTGATCCGTGACATGCTCAACCGGCTTATCGTCGCGGTACAGTTCCAATGGACGATCCGTCTGCACCCACGGACGGATCATGTCGTTGCTGTAGAGCAAACCGAAATACTGATCGAACCCGTTGCTTGTCGGAAGAAAAGGTGCATAGCTGCCCAGGTGCCACTTGCCTATAGCCATCGTCCGGTATCCCTGCCCTTTGAGCGCCTCGGCCATCGTGATCTCCGTTGTCGGCAAACCTTCCTTCGAATCAGGTCCCCAGTTGCCGGGCTGCCCGAAACGCACGGGGTAGCGGCCCGTCATCAGCGCAGCGCGTGAAGGCGTACACACAGGCGCTCCGGCATAAAACGAGGTCAGCCGCAACCCTTCATCTGCCATGCGGTCAATCTCCGGCGTCTGTATCGTCGGATGACCGTAGGATTGAAGGTCGCCATAGCCCAGATCATCTGCCAGCAGAATGACAATGTTTGGCCGGGGCGCTGGTTGCGCATGGGCCGGAAACACAAAGACGCAGACTGCAAGGCAGCATACGATTCCTGCACGAAGGAAATGACAAGTCATAAGGCGAATAACCGATCAGATTGTCGACGCCTGGAAACCAAAGGCCACCGTTCCGTAGCGGCTGCTTCACGACAGCCTGCGTTTATTTCACAACGCGATCCGGATTCGCCTGAATAAACGCCTCCCAGTTTCTGTGCCGGGTCGGGCCTTGCGAAAGCCGGTGTGCATGACACAGCCCCACCGCGAGGGCATCCGAGGCATCCATGCTCCGCTCTATGTCAGAGTCTTCTATAGATAGAATGGACTTTACCATAAAACAGACTTGCTCCTTGGAGGCATTTCCGTTTCCTGTAACCGATTTTTTCACCTCTTTAGGAGTATACTGGGCTACAGGCAGCCCTCTGTTCAGAACAGCCAGCATGGCAGCCGCCTGAGCGCGCCCCAGTTTCAACATCGACTGGGCGTTGTTGCCATACACCGGCATTTCGATGGCGCATTCGTCCGGCAAACAACGTTCGATAACCTGCATCAATCGGTCATAGATGCACTTCAAACGCAACTGGTGGCTGTCCTGCACGTCCAGTTTTAGCACACCGTACTCAATAACCTGCTCCCGGCCGCCCTCCACCTCCAGAACGCCATAACCGGTATGGCGCGAGCCTGGGTCGATGCCGAGTACGATCATGTCGATACCGGTATTAAGCGTGCGCTGCAGGAGTCCGGAAAAGAAATGTGCTCATTCCTCGTAAAGGCCTATCGCGTTGCTTCAGGAGACAGCCTCAATGGTTGCTTCGTTCAAATCAAGCGTAGTGTAAACGGCCTGCACATCCTGATACTCTTCGAGTGCATCGATCAACTTGACGACGCGCCTTGCTTCTTCCGCATCCAGCGTCAACATCGTGGTTGGAATACGCACCAGACTGGCTTCTTCAGGCTCAATGCCCGCCTCGCGGAGCGCTGCCATGACAGGTCCATAGTTTTCTACGGAAGTCGTCACAGTGAAATAACCATCTTCCAGTCTTAGATCATCTGCGCCCGCTTCAGCAACCAGGTTAAAGAGTTCCATCTCGTCATGCCCTTCTTCCGGAATTTCGATTTCCCCTTTCCGGTCGAAAAGATAGGCCACCGAACCGGTCTGTCCCAGACTTCCGCCTGCCTTGCTGAACAGATGCCGCAGGTCGGCCACCGTTCGGTTGGTGTTATCGGTAAGGGTCTCGACAAAGACAGCGACGCCGCCCGGCGCGTAGCCTTCGTACGTCACTTCTTCGTAATCGGCCCCCGCAATCTCTCCAGTGCCACGCTTGATGGCGCGTTCCACATTGTCTTTAGGCATATTCTCGCTTTTGGCCTTTTCGACAGCCAGCGCGAGTCTTGCGTTCATGTTGGGGTCTCCCCCTCCCTCCCGGGCTGCGACCATAATGTCACGGGTGATGCGCGCCCAGACCTTCGACTTCTTTGCATCGGTGGCGGCCTTCTGCCGCTTGATTTTAGACCATTTACTGTGTCCTGACATATCTCATCCTTTCAGAATGCCGAGTTGTTTATACTGAAAGATACGTTTCCCGTATGCTCAGGTTTTATAACCTGAACTTTTCCAGATAGTTTTTCATAAGAATGCACTTTCCCGGCCGCTCCTTGCTTCAGAAAGATCTATGCTTCTTGAAGGTATGGCTCAAAGCACGCACGCTGTTCCGGAGTCAGCCGGTGCGGGCGCAGGGTGTAACGCGCTACAAACAACCCGCGCTGCCACCCGGCAGCCATCAAATCGCCTCGCGCATTGTAAAACCTGTGTTCGAGGCGGGCGGATGTGTTCTTTAGCTCCGACCCCCATAGCTCCGCATGAACCGTGTCGCCGAGCCGGTAAGGCCGCTTGTAATCAATGCTCGTGTGTATCAGCACCGGTACGATGCCCTCATCCCAGACTTCATGGATGGCCAAACCAATCTCATCCAGAAGCTTCGTCCTGCCTATCTCCATCCACTGTATATACACGATATTGCTGACTACGCCTGCAAAGTCCACCTGAAAGGTATGCACTGGTAGTTCGTAAGTAACTTTTTTCATCCCACCCTTGAAGCAATCATTGACCTGGAATCCTTTCCAGACATCAGGGCTGCTGCGCCTGAAAGCCCCACGACAGCCGGCAAACCTCACCCTGGCTGCTTTCTGTAGCAGTTGCCGCGAAGCTGTCTGCCGCCCAGAAGCTGGAAACAGACCGATAAGCTCCCTCTTCCTGACGCTCCTCACCCTGTGCGTCGTAATGACGATCGTAAAACTGCTGCAGACGCGCGTACAGCGCTGCAGACGTGTCACAATCGAGATCATCGAGCCGGTAGTAATAGCTTATCAGACGATCTTCCACAAAGTTCAAATCAATAGAGGCATCCC
>CBDUBU010000420.1:0-3140 GCA_965365465.1 uncultured Rhodothermaceae bacterium | reverse complement strand
GTAGGGGCGGTCGCCTTTGCCCAGAAACACGTCCTTGAACTGGTTCATGCCCGCGTTTGTGAAGAGCAGTGTCGGGTCGCCGTGAGGCACAAGTGATGCGCTGGAGACGATCTCGTGACCCTTTTCCTCAAAAAACTTCAAAAATTCCGCGCGGATCTCGCGCGATGTTCTACTCTTGTCCATATATAAGCCTACAGTCCGGCCAATAACTGGTAAAATGCAATGTGCCCTTCGCAGACCGCTCTGCCGCTAGGGTTGAGTTGCGCTTGCAAGGCGTTGCTACGCCGCGTACCTGGAAAGTGCTCCGCAAAGAGCGGCAGTAAAACCACCAATGTAGGAAACCAGGCCCAATATCTGCCAGCATCCCTTTGGGGATTCATTTCCTGCGATGCTTTCCGGCTGCGACAAGGTTGCTTGGTTTCCCCGGAGAGACAAACGGATTGTTTTTAACGAAAAACCGCCAGGGAAGGTCAACGCCACGGGTCAGGCCAATGCGAGTGGATGTAGAGACCGCCAGAGACTGCGGCGTATCCGGCCTGGCAAAAAAAAGAGGGGAACGGGTAAGTGATGTTTTGTGGTAACGGGCATCTATGTCCATGGCCTGCGTGAGCTTGCCAGGGCCATTGGTAAGATCGCGGTCCCGGCGGGCTAGCGGCCGGTTGCTGCGCATGATCTCTATCCCCTCAACAGGTTCCACCGCGCGAATGAGCGCTGCGCCGCCCCGACCCTCCGGCTCTGTAACGACGTTCAGGAGCCAGTAGGCGCCGTAGTTGAGATACACATAAGCTGTGCCTGGCGCGGCGAAGAGATCGAAACCGCGCCCCGTGGGACGTATCAGGCCGGTTTCACGGTCAATAAGCCCCCACCCGTGAAAAGCGGGGTCGTTTTGTGTGTATGCTTCCGTCTCAACGATGCGTCCGACCAGCAGCCTTCCGGATTCGTGCTCATGCACGAGCAACATACCAATCAGGTCCGGCGCGACCTCCAGCGTATTTCGCTCGAAAAACTCAGAAGAAAGAACCTGCATAGCGCTACGGTGTGGCATCTCCTGCGGCTTTCTGCAAGGTCGGTTGCCGCAAATTCACAGGCGGCTTACTCCCTTTTTTCGCACGCAGGTTCAGCATCTCAACCAGGACGGAGAAGGCCATCGCAAAATAGATATACCCTTTGGGGATATGACGGCCCAGTCCCTCTGCAATAAGCATAACACCGATAAGGAGCAAGAAGCTCAGGGCGAGCATTTTTACAGTCGGATGCTTGTGAACGAAGTCGGAAACAGCGCCCGCCGAAGCCATCATGATTAAAATGGCAATGACAATGGCGATAACCATCACAGCGACCTCTTCTGCCATACCAACAGCGGTGATGACCGAATCCAGAGAAAAGACAATGTCGAGCAGCATGATCTGAATGAGCACGCTGCCGAATGAGACCGCAGCGCGAACTTTTCCTGTGTCTGCGTCTTCTTCGCCTTCAAGTTTGTTGTGTATCTCGTGGGTGCTTTTGCCAAGCAAAAACAACCCGCCTATAATCAGGATCAGGTCTCTTCCGGATATCGCTGTTCCCAGCACCGTAAACAAAGGCGCTGTCAATCGCATGATCCAGGCAATGGAGAACAGAAGTAGGATGCGAACGAGCATTGCCAGTCCAAGGCCAATGATCCTTCCTTTGGCCTGCTGTTCCACCGGAAGCTTGCCGGTGAGAATAGAAATGACGACGATGTTGTCGATTCCAAGAACGATTTCAAGTGCGGCAAGCGTACCCAGGGCGATCCATGCCTGCGGATCAGTAATCCATTCCATGTTGGTCAACGGTTGATAAATGCGCTGGTGAGTGAAAGTAACCTGATGCGAGGCCGCCCATATTACTAAGTGCGCAGCAAAGAAGGGGAAGGCTAGATCTCAAACTGTATGCAATTTCCTTCTGTGTTACATCGGTCCTGGTGCAAAGGGGGATCTTTCATATTCGGTTCCGCTTCAAGATTACACCGGAATCGAGACTGGCCCCGGCATTGCCAAACCAACCATAACAAATTAAAAAAGCGCTTCAGTATGTCGGCTAAATCAAAAAAAGCGAGCACACCTGTGCTGGATGCGGAGGTTGAACCTTCTTCGCATGAGGGTATGGGGGCTGTTGTGTACGACGGAGGGGCAGCGTTCAGGGTGTGGGCTCCACACGCTGAGGGCGTAGCTGTGATGGGGAGCTTCAACGATTGGTCCGAGGAAGCGACGCCATTGGCTCCTGAGGAAAACGGGTACTGGTCGGTAGATGTACCCGAAGCAAAGGCGGGAGATGAATATAAGTTTGTGCTGTATAAAGGCGCGGAAAAATTTGTTCGCAACGATCCTTACGCACGCCAATTGGTCAATTCCGTGGGAAACGGGATCATATATGACGCTTCTCGTTTCGATTGGGAAGGAGATGAATATCAACTGCCGCCCTGGAATGAACTGGTGCTCTATGAGATGCACATCGGCACATTCAACTGTGGCAAGAATGGGCCGGGCGATTTCGAAAGCGCGATCAAACGATTGGATTATCTGCGCGACCTGGGCGTGAATGCTGTTTCCGTGATGCCGATTTACGAGTTTCCCGGCGACTATTCATGGGGCTACAATCTGGCTCACCCCTTTGCCGTGGAGAGCGTTTATGGAGGCCCCGACGCGCTCAAGCAGTTCATCAAGCAGGCTCACCAGCACGGGATCGGGGTTATGCTGGACGTTGTATACAATCACTTCGGCCCCACAGATCTGGACGTATGGCAATTCGACGGCTGGAGTGAAAATGGGCACGGGGGCATCTATTTCTATAACGACTCCAGAGCAGACACACCCTGGGGACAGACGCGCCCTGACTACGGCAGGCCGGAAGTGCGCCGCTACATCCGGGACAACGTAATCATGTGGCTTGAAGAGTTCCATGCAGATGGTCTCCGGTGGGATGGTACGGTCTTCATCCGCCAGACTACGTTCGACGATTCAGGCGAGGATCTGCCCGATGGGTGGCGGCTCATGCAGGAGATCAATGGAGAAGTAAAGAGCAAATGGCCCGGCGTCCTTCTGATAGCAGAAGACCTCCAGGGTGAACCATATATATCGAAAGATCCTGCCGAGGGAGGCGCAGGGTTCAGCACCCAGTGG
>CBDUBU010000419.1:0-3162 GCA_965365465.1 uncultured Rhodothermaceae bacterium | reverse complement strand
CTCGGAGAACGGACGCTATCTCGCTCATGCCGACGGCACGCCTTTCTTCTGGCTGGGCGATACGGCCTGGAACGGGGCGCTCCGCAGTACGGAGGAGGGGTGGCGCGCCTACCTGTCGGATCGGGCCGGAAAGGAGTTCACCGGAATCCAGTTTGTTACCACGCAGTGGCGGGCAGCCATGACCAACGCCGAAGGCGAAACGGCGTACACCGGCTTCGACACGATCACGCTGAATCCTGCTTTTTTCCGCCGCATCGATGAGCGGATCGACGCGCTCAACGAGGCTGGTTTGCTGGCGGCGCCTGTGCTGCTGTGGACTCTGGGCGAGCCGGAAGAGAATCCGGGCAAGCTTCCGGAAGACCAGGCGATACGGCTGGCGCGCTATCTGGTCGCCCGGTACGGCGCGCATCATGTATTGTGGATGCTTGCCGGCGACGAGAATTATTCGGGCGAGACGGGCGCCCGCTGGCGCCGCATCGGACGCGCCGTTTTCGACCGGCCCAGCCATGCGCCGGTAACCCTGCATCCCCAGGGTATGCAATGGCACTTCGACGAGTTTGCCGACGAGAGATGGCTCAGTCTGCTCATCTACCAGAGCGGTCACGGAGATGACGCAAACACCCTCTCCTGGATTCATTCCGGACCTCCGGCGCAGAAATGGCGGCAGGAGCCGGCCCGTCCGATCATCAATTCGGAACCCCCCTACGAAGGGCACATCGCGTACCAGTCGAAACAGCCGCATTCAGCTTACAACGTGCGCCGGGCGGTTTACTGGAGCCTGCTCAACACGCCGACTGCCGGGGTGACCTACGGAGCGCATGGCATCTGGAGTTGGGAGGACGCCCCTGCTGTACCCCTCAACCATGACAATGCAGGCATAGCGCTGCCGTGGAACGAGGCCATGCATATGCCCGGCAGCATAGACATGAAACGAATGGCTGAGTTGTTCACCTCGCTGGACTGGCATCGATTGCGCCCGGATCAGGCGCTTCTGATAGACCAGCCCGGCGGTGCGGACCTGGCCCGCTTCGTTGCAGCCGCCGCCTCGGAAGAAGGGGATCTGGCCGTGCTGTATCTGCCCGTAGGCGGCTCTGTTGCGCTGAAACCGGATGCGCTCGCAGCGGGCGTCGAGGGGCAATGGTACAACCCCCGCGACGGCAGCTACGCGCCTGCTTCGCCGGACGCTCAGGGTTATACGGCGCCCGGCGAAGGCGACTGGGTGCTGGTGTTCAAGCAATAGCCGCGTTGCGGCAGGTCGTCATTTCCTTTCAGGAAATGGACCCAAGCTGTTTGTTAACCTGAACCTTTATGGAAATGAAACCTGTTGCAAGATGGCGCAGCCGGGCATTGCCGGCTGCTGTTTTCATCGCATTGCTCGGAGCAAGCCTTGCTCCGGCAGCGGAGGGCCAGGGTGCTTCCGAAACCCGCCTCCGTGTATCAGACGACGGGCGGCGCATCGTTTATGAAGACGGCAGGCCGTTTTTCTGGCTGGGCGACACCGCCTGGGAGCTTTTCCATCGCCTCTCCCGCGAGGAGGCCGACCTGTATCTGGAAGATCGCGCCCGCAAGGGATTTACGGTGATACAGGCTGTCGCGCTGGCGGAACTCGATGGGCTGAATACGCCCAATGCCGCCGGACAGACGCCCCTGGCAGACAACGATCCCGCGCGCCCCAATGAGGCCTACTTTGAGCACGTAGACTATGTCGTGGATAAGGCGGCGGAACAGGGCCTCTTTATCGGAATGCTGCCCACCTGGGGCGACAAATTCAACAAGAAGTGGGGCATCGGCCCGGAAGTCTTTACTCCGGAAAATGCGAAAGCCTACGGACGCTTTCTCGGAGCACGCTACAAAGAAAAACCGATCATCTGGATTCTGGGAGGCGATCGCAACCCGGAGGAAAACGAAGACCTGGAGATCACGCGCGCCCTGGCCGAGGGACTGCGTGAGGGAGACGGCGGCGTTCACCTGATGACCTACCACCCGCAGGGAGGAAGCGCCTCATGGGAATGGTTTCATGACGACGACTGGCTTGACCTCAACCTGTTTCAGTCAGGACACGGCGCCTATGACCTCCCCAACTACAGAACCACGCAGACCGGGTATGCCCTGAAACCCGTAAAACCCGTGATCGACGGGGAGCCGCGTTACGAAGACCACCCCGTCAACTGGAAACCGGAAGACGGCTGGTTCAACGACTTCGATGTCCGGCAGGCGGCCTACTGGTCGATGCTGTCGGGCGCAGCCGGGCATACCTATGGAAACCACAACATCTGGCAGATGTGGCAGCCGGGGCGGGACCCGATTTCGTCGGCCCGGACTCCGTGGCGCGAAGCCCTCCGGCATCCCAGTTCGGCGCAGATGGGATATATGCGCCGCCTGTTCACGTCGCGCCCTTTCCTGAGCCTCGTTCCTGATTCCACGGTCCTCTCCGGCAATTCGGGCGCGGGAGCCGAAGCCACACTTGCGGCGCGGGACAGGGAAGGACGGTACTTCTTCGTCTATACGCCTTACGGTAAACCCGTGACCGTCCGGATGGACAAACTCAGCGGTCAGAAGGCAACGGCTTACTGGTTTGATCCCCGCACAGGAGAAGCCCTCCGGATCGACGGCGTCGCCGCGACATCGGAGCAAACCTTTGACCCGCCGGGCGAGCAGGGACGGGGCCATGACTGGGTGCTGGTCGTGGATGACGCAGCCCGAAACTTTCCGCCGCCGGGCCGTGCGCGCTAGCCTCCATGCGATCCGGAGGCAGCGGCTCCTGCTGCTGACGCCCACCGTTGACCCTGCCTGCCGGAAGACCTGTTTTCACCGTTACCTTTGTTCTTTTTCCGGCGGCTGGAAACAAGATCAGGCTTTCACGTTGTAACGTAGCCCGATATTGACGCGCAGGTATGCTTCTGCGCTTTCCGTGTGCTGAAACAGAGGTTATGAAACGTCCCGCCTCCTCCCATGTAGAATCCGGTTTCGTTTTTCTGCTCCTGATTGCCCTGTCGATGCTCGCGCCGGACGCGCAGGCGCAGGGCGGTTCGCCCTCCGACACCCTCAAGATCAAGCTGGAGACAGCCGTAGCGCGGGCGCTGGAGATCAGCCCTGAAGTCGCGGTGGAAAGGGCCGGGCTGAATTTTGCGGCGGCTCGCAGCCGGCTGGCCCGCGCCAGCC
>CBDUBU010000418.1:0-3172 GCA_965365465.1 uncultured Rhodothermaceae bacterium | reverse complement strand
TGGTGCACATGTCGTTCGATGTGATGGTCGGCGCCGGGACTATCCTGCTGCTCGTCTCGCTTTGGTTCTGGATCGCCTACTGGCGCGGAGCGGAGCAGGCATTGGTCAATCGCCGGCTCCTTTGGGCGATCGCCCTCTGCGGACCGCTAGGGTTCATTGCTCTGGAGGCCGGGTGGATGGTGACTGAACTGGGCCGCCAGCCCTGGATCATTCACCAGGTGATGCGCGTTGAGGATGCAGTCACCCCGGCCGGCGACGTGCAGGCCGTGGAAGCGGCGATGGAACAGGCCCGCAAGGCAGGAGCCAAAAAGATCGTCTCCCTGCCTGTGAGCGGCGCTTTCCACTCGCCGCTGATGGAATACGCGCGGAAGGGCCTGGCCGAGGCGCTTGGCGCCCTCTCCATCCAGCCCCCTGCCTGCCCCGTCTACCAGAACGTGACGGCGCAGCCCACCCGCGACCCGGAGCAGATCCGCCATAACCTGCTGGCGCAGTTGACGGCGCCGGTTCGGTGGTCGCAGACGCTGCAACGCCAGCACGCCGACGGCGCGGCGCGCTTTGTCGAAGTCGGCGCGGGCAACGTGCTGGCAGGGCTTGCCCGGCGCACCCTCGGACGCGACATCGAAACCGCAACGGCAGGCAAGGCCGCTGAAATGGCTGCGCTCCTGCAACAGGCAGGCTGATCCTTCTACTCCCTAGCTTTCGAGACCCCTATGTCCTTCGACTTTACAGGCAAAAACGTGCTGGTCACCGGCGGAACGCGGGGCATCGGACGGGCCGTCGTGGAAGGCTTCGCCGCCGCCGGCGCGCGCGTCGCCTTCACCTACCGTTCGTCGGCGGTGGAGGCCGAAGCACTGATGACCGCTCTGGCAGAGCAGGGCGTGGAGGTGCTGACGTTCCAGAGCGACGCGGCTTCCGCCGAGGGCGCGAACAAGGTCGTCGAGGGCGTCGTGAAAACCTGGGGCAGCCTCGATGTGCTGGTCAACAACGCCGGCATCACCCGCGACGGGTTGATGCTGCGCATGAACGAAGCGGACTGGGACGCCGTTATCGACACCAATCTGAAGGGCATCTTCAACTTCTCGAAGGCGGCTTACCGCCCGATGATGAAGCAGCGCAGCGGAAAAATCATCAACATGTCTTCGGTCGTCGGCGTGACCGGCAATCCCGGCCAGACCAACTATGCGGCTTCAAAGGCGGGCATCATCGGTTTTTCCAAAAGCCTTGCGAAAGAACTCGGCAGCCGGGGCGTAACGGTGAACGTGGTAGCGCCGGGTTACGTGGAAACAGACATGACGGCCCGCCTTCCCGAGGCCGCCCGTGAGGCCATGCTGGGCGCCGTGCCGCTTGGCCGTCCGGCCCGGGCGGAGGACATTGCCGGCGCCGTTCTTTTCCTGGCCTCTCCCGCCGCCGACTACATCACCGGCCACGTCCTGCACGTTGACGGCGGTCTGGCGATGTAAAGCGGCTTTACAACCTTGTTGCAGCCGCGCAGGCTCCACAGGAAGCGCCCCCCGTATAAAGGACACACAACGGACAGGCAGCTTTCAGGAAACCGGTTTCTACCATGCCGCGCTATGCAAAAGGAGACAAGGTGCAGTGGAACTGGTCAGGCGGCACGGCAACCGGCTCCGTCGCCGAAGTTTTTACGGAAAGGGTCACCCGCACCATCAAGGGCAGCGAAATTGCCCGCAACGCGGATGATGAAAACCCAGCCTACCTGATCGAGCAGGAAGACGGAGACCGCGTGCTCAAATCCGAAAGCGAATTGTCCAGAGCGTAAGCGCAGCCCGATCGCTGCCCCTCTTGCGCATCCCCCTGACTTCTTGCGCCTGCCCCCATGTCAAGCCGAAAAGACCACGATCTCATCTGGAAAGAGTGGAAAGAACTCGTCAACATGGCTCCGAAAGCGTTGGAGGACTGGCTTGCAACCGAGCAATCCGAATCCGTGGGGGTAGATGCCGGCGACGGGGAAAGCAAGGGTCACAAGAGCGGACGCCGCATCGTGGAGATCCGGCGCACGAAAAAAGCCGATCTGAGCGAAGCCGACTGGGACCACATGGCCCGGGTGGTCGGGTACATCAAGCGCCACCGCGCGCAGGGCGGCCCGCAGGAGGATGTCGAGCACAGCGCGTGGCGCTACTCCCTGATGAACTGGGGTCATGATCCCCTGAAAAGCGGGTAATCCCGTTCCCGTCTCCACTGCTGCTGAAAGTGCTTTCTCATGCGCTTTATACGCAAATCCGAAGCGCCAGAAGTTCCGTCGTTGCGCTTAACAATTCCTTAACATCGCTTCTGTCCCCCAGCTTTCCTTCCGAGCAGTCCGGCAGACCGGTTTTCAGGGTCGCCGAGGGCGCTTGCCTGTCCCGGAACGGTAACAACCGCTTTCCGGCGTGCGCAACAGGCTCTGGCGGCAACTGCTCTCCTGACAGGCGGCAGATGCCATGTACACCTTTGCCTTTATTCACGATACCGGGCGTTCATCTACGGAAGCCGAGTTGCAAACATATGCCTGGACGCTGGCGCGCACGATGCCTGCGCTCGGTCTCGAACTGGCCGTTCATTGCACGCTTCTGCCTGACGCCGGGTGCGCCTGGTTCCGCATCGAACCTGCCACGACTGCGCTTCCCTCGCTGCTTTCGGAAGCGCTTACCCCTACCCACGCCGTGCTTGTCTGCGGCGAAGTCTCCGAAAGCGTTGCGCCGACGCCGGCCCGGGCCGTGCTCGATGCCTGGCTGAAGGGCGGCCCCCCGGCCGTGCAGGAACTCGAAGGCAGCTTCGGCGCCGTCGTCGTGGACCGGCGCGACGGCGCGGTCGTGCTGTTGGGCGATGCCATCGGGCACCGCGCGCTGTTCTATCACGCGGCCGCAGGCGTGCTCGTTGTCTCGCCGCACGACCTGGCGCTGCTCTCGACGGGCAAGTGCCCGGCCCGCTTCGACCTGACGAGCGCCGCCGGCATTGCGGCAGTAGACTGGTCGCCCGGAGGCAGGAGTTTGTTGCAAGGCGCCGCCTTCTGCCACCCTGCGGAGTACGTGTGCTGGCGCGATGGACGGATTCAACGGCGCGGGCTGCCGGTGCTGGAGCAGGACCGGCGGATTGCGGCAGGCGACCGCCAGGCTGTCAGGGAGCAACTCGAAAAAATGATCGAGCGGATGCGGGCGCAGGCGCGGGCGTT
>CBDUBU010000417.1:0-3184 GCA_965365465.1 uncultured Rhodothermaceae bacterium | reverse complement strand
GTACCCCTGAAGCCGATCCCGCCGCACCAGGGCGCTGATCTTGACGGCGGCAGGGTCGCGCCCTACCATGACGGACAGATGCCGCGCCCTCCCACCCTCCGGCAGGCACTCGATAAAGGCTATGACCTGCCGGAGATCCCGTTCCGGCAAGGCGCCCTCCAGCAGCGCCTCCAGCGCCGCCTCGACAGATGGGCGGCAGTCAGGAGCAGGCGGTAGCCCCGTCTGATCTGCCCCATGACTGAGAAAACCGGGATCCATGCAGATCAGGATAGAGGCTTGCATCGCTTCCCCGGCTATGTCGTCGAACTCTAGCCAGACTAGCGGGACCTGACTGTACAGCGGTGAGGACGGCGCAGCCCACGCCCGCAAGAAGGTTCCTATCGCCTTTCCCGGTGGCGCCTCTTCTGTTTCACGTGAAACATTTTGTTTCACGGAATGCGCCGTTATGATCTCGCGTGCCCCGCGAGCAGCGATGAATGCCGTCAAAAAATCGACCTTTCCGACTGTACGGCCAAGCCGGCATTCAATGTTGTAAGAGGAAACAGCATCCGGCAGGCGCCGGGCCATTCGCTCGATCCCCTGCCACGCGCCCTCCGGCACGAGCGAGCACGGTATATGAGGCGCTGCGAACTGCAAGGTTTGCTGAAGCGGCCGGATCACATTAGCATCCTCTGCTCTACCGGGAGGTTTCGCGCCCGTGCAACCCGGTAGTCCGGCTCATGGCAGGGCCAGACCATCCGGTAAGAAAGCGGCGTCGGAAATTATCTGTAGGGCGCCCGGCAGCCTGCAACCCTTCTGCGAGCCGCCGGGCGAAATGCATCCGCGAAGTTACCAGGTAGGATGATAGGTGGCCTCAAGCTCAGGAACCAGCAGATCGGTAATCGCTTTTAGCTTTGAAGCGTCCGGAGCAGGGGCAGGACCGGCAGCCTGAATCGCCCGCTGCGCCTCAGGGCTGAGATTGTATTGCTTCATCGTGGCAACGGGGTTGTCATTGAAGCTTTCCTGCACGCTCTCGTCAAAAGTTACCAGATAAAGAAAGTTGAGAAGGGGAGCGTGGTTGCTTGCGCCATTTTTGGAATCCATGAGCCAGATCCTCCGCAGAAAAGTTTGAGGGTATTGTTTTGTAAAGCTTTTCACCCGAAAGGCGTACCCTCCCCGCTAGGATCTAGCCTGCACTAAAGTTTGGATACAGTGTCTCCGCCTTGCTTTTGAACCGGGCCCAATTTCACTTTCCCGGCAATTGCATACGACCTTGTTACGAGTATAGTGAATTTTGCATCAAGAAGGTAGGACAAAGGCGTCCAAGACCAGGATTGCCCATATTTATTTTGCTGAAGCAAGATACCGGCCACTCTGGGGGTGGATCCATGCGCCGGGCAGTGGAAATGTTTCACGTGAAACAAGAAGTTCTTTTGTTTCTGTCTGCCCCTTCCCATGCCGGGACCATAGAAGATCCAGTATTTTACGATACTGTTCGCGTGCCCCGAGAAAGTAAGCCCCGAGAAAGCAAGAGCGCCTTTACACAAAAAAGCTTTTGCGTATGACGCAGGATGCCTGTTCTACCTCGGAAAAACGATGCACAATGCCAGGGCATACAACGCCCGCCCGAACCGGCTGACCCAGAGATGAGACAATCAGAACGCACAGTCCACCTGATCCTCGCATCGCTCTATTTGCTGTATTGCTCTTCCGAGGGACAGCGCCTCGTCTCTTGGCTGCTGTGACGGCCTTGCTCAAGGGTAGAGCCGCTTTTCGGGGGCAGGACAGAGCGGGAGGACGACCCTGGTCCAGGCTTGCACGCCTGAGGTGCATGTGGCAGGTCGTTAGGCAACGCACGTTCCACACGGACAGGTAGAGAGGCAACCTTGCTCCGGACTCGATGGATAAAAATAATGGAACCCGCAGCATACGGATCCATGTAACCTTTATTACCCGGTCGCTGGAAAGGTCATCTCGAATCAAAGAATGAAACGTACAGTTCGATTCCTTAGAATAATCATGCCTATCGTTGCGATAGGCTGCATCGTGGTGTTCGTGCCCTGGGGCGGCGTATGGGCCTGGCTGGCGCCGTTGCCTGATACCGTTCAGGAACAAGTCGATGATGCCGTTGAGCATGGGCTGGATGGCATCATCGTTTATGTGGAACAAGCCGGTGAGGCGCCGGCGCTTTACGCCGCCGGCTGGAAAAACAGAACAAATCAAGCGCCGGCCGATCCGCAGGCATTGTTCAGGATTGCCAGTATCAGCAAGTTATATATCGCCGCTGCCGCCGCCAGATTGGTCCGTAACGATAGTTTGTCGCTGGATGACACGCTCGCCGATCATTTGCCTGCGCTTGCTGGACGAATTGAAAATGCAGATCGGGTTACCCTGAGAATGCTGCTGCAACACCGTAGTGGCATTCCCAATTTCACGGACCAGGAAGGGTTCGACTGGTCCAAACGACAGACGTACATCAGCGAGAACCTGAAGCTGGCGCTGGATAAACCCGCAGATTTTGAACCGGACACGCGCTATCGTTATTCCAATACCAATTATCTGTTGATTGGCAACATCCTCGATAAAGTGTTGGGGTACAGCCACCAGGAATATATCAACAGGGAATTCTTGACCCCGCTTGGGCTGACCCATACGTATAGCCTGCTCAGTCAGGCGGATTTCGAAGACGTTGTCAGCGGGTATCACTATAAAATTGACACGGATCTAAAGCAGCTTGATTATGTAACGCCTGGTGGATCGATGGTCGCGACAGCACAGGATGTCGGAATATTCTTGAGAGCGTTGAATGACGGCTCCTTGTTAGATGAGGAGGAGCAGGCTGTTTATTCCTCTGTTTATGAGTACGAACATACCGGCTGGTTGCCCGGATACCAGAGTATCGCGCGCTATCACAGGGATCTTGATGCCGTAGTTATTCAGTTTGTGAACACAACCGGCGGAAACTCGGAAATGATCTCGAAAATCGTTTATAACCGTATTGTTCGGATATTGCGTGCTATCCAGGAACCTTAGTCGCGCTCAACTTTGGACTATAACGATGGCCCCCGGCTTGACGCGCTCATTCGTTACAGGCGACACTTGATAATTATATGTTGGCCAACCCCCAGCACTCACATATATTACAAGCGACTAGAAGAAGCTGGCTGCCTCGTGGTTAAGTATGAGGGGTAGCGAAGGCTTGCAA
>CBDUBU010000416.1:0-3189 GCA_965365465.1 uncultured Rhodothermaceae bacterium | reverse complement strand
CCGGATTGGTGCCGTGCGCGGACTCCGGAATCAGGCAGACGTTGCGGTGGGATTCGCCCCGGCTTTCATGGTAGGCGCGGATCACGAGCAGGCCCGTGTACTCACCGGAGGCGCCTGAGTTAGGCTGCAACGAGACTCCGTCAAAGCCGGTGATCTCGGCAAGCCAGGCTTCCAGTTCTCTGATCAGCGTGCGATAACCGGCGGCCTGAGCAGGCGGAGCAAAAGGATGCAGGCGGTTGAAGGCCGCCATCGTGATCGGCATCAGTTCGGCGGCGGCATTCAGCTTCATGGTGCAGGATCCGAGCGGGATCATGCTCGTCGTCAGCGACAGATCCCGCGACTCTAGCCGGTGCAGGTACCGCATCATCTCCGTTTCGGAGTGGTAGCTGTTAAAGATCGGATGCTCCAGATATGCCGACGTGCGGGCGGGCAGCCCTTCAGAGCCGGGTTCAACCTCCTCCGCCAGATCCCGCGCCGACAAGGGTTTCTCCTCCCCTTCCCGGAAAAGGTCCAGCAGCGCGTCGAGATCCTGCTCCGTAACCGTTTCATCCAGCGCGATCCCGACCGAACCGTCTTCGTACGAGCGAAGGTTGATGCGGGCTGCCTCCGCACGTACGAGCACCTCCTCCAGGGAACGCCCATCCAGATCCACACGAAGCGTGTCGAAATACAGGCCGTGGCGCAGGCGACAGCCGAGCCGTTCGAGGCCGAGCGCAAGGAGCTTCGTCAGGTTGTGAACGCGCAGGGCCATCTGTTTCAGCCCTTCCGGCCCGTGGTAGACGGCGTACATGCCGGCCATGATCGCCAGCAGCACCTGCGCCGTACAGATGTTCGAGGTGGCCTTGTCGCGCCGGATATGCTGCTCCCGCGTCTGGAGCGCCATCCGGAGCGCCGGGTTGCCGTCGGCATCGATGGTAAGCCCGATGATGCGCCCCGGCGCCTGCCGCTTGAAGGCATCCCGCGTGGCAAAATACGCGGCGTGCGGGCCTCCGTAGCCAAGCGGCACACCGAACCGCTGCGTGTTGCCTACGGCCACATCCGCGCCGAATTCGCCCGGCGGCGGCAGGAGGGCCAGGCTCAACAGGTCGGCGGCGACTACCACGTGGGCATCCGCTTCGTGCGCCCGGTCGCAGAAAGCGCCATAATCATAGATTGCGCCATCCGTGGCCGGATACTGCACCAGCGCCCCGAAAACCTTTTCGTCGAAAGCAAACGAATGGTGATCGCCGACGACGACCTCGATCCCGATGGGTACGGCGCGTGCGCGAACAACCTCGATGGTCTGCGGGTGGCACTCCTGCGAGACGAAAAAGACGTTCTTTTCTGCCTTCCGCACCATCCGGTGCAGCATCATCATGGCTTCCGCCGCCGCCGTGGCTTCATCGAGCAGCGAAGCGTTGGCGATTTCCAGCCCCGTCAGATCCACGATCATCGTCTGGAAGTTGAGCAGCGCTTCGAGGCGGCCCTGCGCGATCTCGGCCTGGTAGGGGGTATACTGGGTGTACCAGCCGGGGTTCTCCAGCACGTTGCGCTGAATGACCGGCGGGGTGATCGTGTCGTGATAGCCCATGCCGATGAACGAGCGGTACACCTGGTTCTGCGCGGCGAGACTTTTCGCCTTTTCCAGCAGTTCGTATTCGGAAAGGGGTTGCGGCAGGTCCAGGGGCTGTTCGAGGCGAATGGCCTCCGGGATGGTTTCCTCGATCAAGGCATCCAGCGAGGAGATTCCGAGGGCCTCCAGCATCTGCTGCACTTCCGTGTCTGAGGGGCCGACGTGGCGCCGTACAAAACGATCCGTAAACGCAAGTTCGATAGCCATAAAGTCTGTATCCGGTGCGTGCTAACGCTGATAGTCCAGTTGGTAGGTGACGCAAAGAAGCGGCCCCGTGCTCAGAGGCGGGACTTTAACCGGCGAAGGGCAGGATGTATCCGACTATCCGTGTGGTTTGCCTATATTTCACGCGCCGCTTGCTTTCCTTCCCGGCAGCGCCCATTCTCGATGCGGCGCTCGCCTTCGAAGGACAGGTGCGAGGCTCAAAAGCTCATCCGCGCTCCACCATTGCTTTTTCGCTCTCCGCTTCCCGAAGCCGGCGCAGCGCCTCCCGTGCGGCGCGTTGCTCTGCTTTTTTCTTGCTCCCCGCCGTGCCGCCGCCCCATGCATCGCCTTTGACGATTGCCGATACCGTAAACACACGGTCGTGACTTGGCCCTTCTTCGTGTGTAACCTGGTATTCCGGTTGCGGCCAGCCTCGGGCCTGTGCATATTCCAGCAGAAGGCTTTTGTAGTTGTCGTGCTGGTCGGCGAGACCGGCGAGGTCCGCGTCCCGCAGCATGGTGTTGTGAATAAAGGTCCGCGTCTGCTCCAATCCGAGATCCAGGTAAATCGCGCCGATAACGGCCTCAAAGGCATCCGCCAGAATGGTCGGCGTTTCGCGCCCTCCGGCGTGCTCCATGTTTTCGCTGATGAGCAGGAGCGAACCCAGATCGACTTCCCGTGCATGGCGGGCCAGTGCCTGTCCATTGACGATCTTGGAACGAAGCCGGGTGAGAAACCCCTCGTCTTTGTCCGGGAAGGTGCGGTAGAGGTGTTCAGCCGCCACGAATCCGAGCGCCGCGTCTCCCAGGAACTCCAGTCGCTCGTTGGAAAGGAGGGCGTTCTCGGCGCGACCGCGCAGGAGCGACCGGTGCATCAGCGCCCGCTCATACAGCGCCAGATCACACACGGGCATACCGACCAGTTGCTCGATGCGCTCGCGGGAAACCGGAGAAGTTTCGACAGGCGGAAGCGGAGCGGGTGTTGAGGGAGCGGCTGGAGGCTGCCTGAAAAGCCTCGCCCAAACTGCCTGTATGCGCTGGATCAGTGAAGTTGACACACCGGATAGAGAGAATCAGGAATAGATAGCCCGTCTGTTTCGTTACCGCAAAGATACAACGGCATACACCGGCCCGCTTTAAAAAAATGAATAGTTTCGGTAGTGTGCCTTGACGCTCCCACGCTTTCTCAACCCGAAGGTCTTTATGGCTCTGGTCAGCATCAATCCGGCGGACGGCAACGTCATCAGGCAGTATCAGGAGCACACGTCTGAAGAAATCGAACAGCGGCTGGCGCGTGCCGAAGCGGCTTTCCGGCGTCACCGGAGCACGGGCTTTGCCGAGCGGGCAGAGAAGATGCACCGGGCGGGCGATATC
>CBDUBU010000415.1:0-3189 GCA_965365465.1 uncultured Rhodothermaceae bacterium | reverse complement strand
TGAGCCGACGACGAAGCTGGCGCGCTCCGAGCACAGGAAGGCGATCACGGCGGCGACCTCCTCCGGCTTGCCCCGTCGCTTGAGTACGAGATGGGGGCGCTCCTCGTCGAGAAACGTTTCGACGGCCTCATCGAAGCTCATGTTCTTCTCCTCGGCCCGTTTTTCCATCATCCCATCCGTCATCGGGGTAGCAATAAAGGCGGGCGCTACGGCATTGACGAGGACGCCCTTCGGCGCGTACACCTGCGCCATCCCCTTGACCAGCGTAAGCATGGCTGCCTTTGCCGCGTTGTAAACGACCTCCTCCGGGTAAGGCTGGGTGGCGTTCTCGGACGTGACAAAAACGACGCGCCCCCATCCCCGCTTCAGCATGGGAGCAACGAACCGTTTAGCCACGCGAACGCCGGACATGAAATCGGTCTGCCATGCGTGCTCCCAATCCTCCTCGGTGATGTCGAGCAGGGGATCTCCCTTTGCGCCGGTCACCCCGGCGGCATGAACCAGAATGTCGATGTCCCAATCGGCAGCGCTGTAGACCTTTTCCGCGCCGACCTTACTCGTGAGATCTGCAACGACCGAGCGGACGCTGCCGCATTCGCCGCCAAGCTGGTTCACACACTGCTTCAGCTTGTCCTCCTTCACGTCGGTAAGAAGCACATTGACGCCCTCTGCAAGGAGCGCCTGCGCCGTCGCAAAGCCTATTCCGCCTGCCGCGCCGGTGATGACGGCAGCGCGTCCTTTGATTTCAAGATCCATGAGCTTGCGCTGGTTGATGAAAGGGCAGGTTATACTGCCCTGCAACCACGCAGGTTCTGGCTGCGCCAGGAGGGGAGCGCCGTAAAGATTTTGCTTCCCTCCCCGGCGCCGAATGGCGCCTCAGTTGATGATCTCCCCGAAGGGGCTGATCTGCTCTTCGATCTGCTGCCGGTCGCCGACAACCACAATCGTCATGTCCTCATCGCGCAGATACTCGCCGGCGATGCGCTGCAAGTCCTCCGGAGTGACGCGGTACACGCGCTCCACATAAGTCGTCAGATAGCTGTCATCCAGGCCATGCAGGTTGAGGAAAGCAAGCTGGTTGATGATGCCCTGACGAGTGGCATTCTGCAACACGAAGGTGCCGGCCAGATAATTCTGGATGCCTTCGAGTTCCTCTTCGGGCGGCGCTTCGCGCTGAAGACGGTCGATCTCGTTGAAAATCTCCTGCACGGCAGGCCCGGTAACACTGGTCGTCACGGCGGCCTCCTCGGCCCAGTAGGCATCGCGGTAACGGGAAGAAACCGAACTGTAGGGAGAGTAACTGTAGCCTTTTTCCTCGCGGATGTTGCTCGTGATGCGGGAGCCGAACGAGCCGCCGAGCAGGGCGTTCGTGACCTGAAGCGCCGTATAATCCGGGTTAGAAGGATCGACGACAGGCAGGCCGATAAGCAGGTTCGACTGCACGGCGCCCGGCTGGTCGATCAGGTACACGGCACGTTTGCTCTGCGGCGAGGGCAGGTTCTCGGTCGGCGCCGGCCCGCGCTTCCAGCTTCCGAATGCCTGGCGGATGGCCTGTTCCACCGCAGGTTTGTCGAACCGCCCGGCGACGTAAATGTGCGTGCGCGCCGCGCCCATGTTTTGCTCGTAGAAGCTGCGCACCTGTTCCAGCGTGTAGCCCTGCACCATTTGTTCAGCCGGAAAAACCCTTCCATACGCATGATCGCCGTAGAGCGCCTGCCGGAACCGCGCAAAAGCAAGATTGCCGGGCTGCGTCAGCGCTATCGAAAGCTGGCGCAGGCGGTCGCGCTTGAGGCGATCCATTTCCTCCGAGGGGAAACGGGGGTTGCGAATCACATCGGCCAGCAGACCCGCCATGTCCGGCCCGAACTCCGAAAGCACGTCGCCCGTAAAGGTGGTCTGGTCCTGCCCGACGCCGATGTTGACGCTCCCCCCCATACGCGCCGCCTCGCGGGCAATGTCCTCCGCGCTCCGGGACGTAGTGCCCTCCTGCATCAGATCGCCCATGAGGTCGGCCAGCCACACCTCTTCGGCGCCTTCGTTGCTGTTGCCGGCCCGCACCACAGCGGTAATGGTCACTTTCGGCAGATCCCCGTAAGGGACGAGCGTTGCCTGAAGGCCGTTATCGAGCGTGAACGTGGTTTTCTCCGGAAGGGTGAAATCCTTCGGCGGCCCGCCTTCGGGCGGCGTTTCCTGAGCGCGGGCAGGCACGATAAGCAGGGCAGTCAGGATCAGGACCAGCCCGAATATCTTGGACAGCATAGCTTTTCTACGTTTAGCCAGTTGGAGATAGGATGAGGCTTTAACCCTGGGGGTCCCGAACCTGAAGATCGTCATCGGGCGTCTCGATTCGGAGAACCGTCCGGTTGGCAGGACGCAGGTATTCCTGCGCGGTCTTTAAGAGCAGTTCGGGCGTCACCTGCCGGAAGGCTTCCTCCAGTTCGTTGATACGGGCCGGGTTGTCATCGAAAAGGGCAAAGGAGGCCAGCAGATCGGCGCGTCCGAAGCCGAAGAAACCGCCCATGGTTTCGTAAAGATCGGAACGCATTTTGACCAGGGCGCGGTCTATGGTTTCCTGGTCCACCTTTTCGGTGCGGATACGCTCGATGACCTCATCCGTGACTTGCAGGATGGTATCCGGCGCCACCTCGCTATCGTGGAAAAGCGAGACGGTCCAGAGCATCGGGCCGTTGTAGTTGAACATATTGCCCAGCAGGTTGATGCCGCCATCAACGCCGCCCGTCAGTCCGGTGCGCTGCACGAGGGCCTGGTGCAGCCGGCTGTCCTGTCCCTGAAGAAGGATCTGGTCCAGCAAGCCCATGGCGTAGTACTCCGGCGTGTTCCGCGCGGGCATATGGTAGGCAAAGCCCAGCGCCGGACGACGCGCCAGCGAGTCGGTGCGGCTGAATTTCTTCTCCTCTTCCTGGCGCGGTTCCGACAGGTCCGGAAGCGCCGGAACGTCGGACGGCTCGATGTCGCCGAAATACTTTTCGATCATCCCCAGCGCTTCCGCCGGGTCGAAGTCGCCTGCCACGACCAGCGCGGCGTTGTTGGGCGCGTAGTAGGTGTCGAAAAAGGACCGGACATCCTCCAGGGTGGCTGCCTGCAAATGCTCCAGGTCGCCGTAGAAGTTGTGGGCGTTGTACCAGTTCGTGTTGGCGTACTGCGGCAGGTCGAGCCACGGGAAGCCGC
>CBDUBU010000414.1:0-3199 GCA_965365465.1 uncultured Rhodothermaceae bacterium | reverse complement strand
GGCCAGGGCAACCCGCTTGCGCTGCCCTCCGGAGAGATCGCCGGTGCGGGCCGAGGTGTTTTCGATGCCGAGCTTGCTGAGCACGGCTTTGGCGTTTGCCTCCAGATCCCAGCCGCCCGTCACATCCAGCCGGTGGGCCAGATCGGCTACGCGGGCAAGGAGTTGCGCATCCGCGCCTTCCGCCGCGTCGAGGTCATGGCAGGCGGCCTCGTAGTCGTGCAGGAGCCGCATCCGGTCGCTGCCCTGGTCAAAGACGGCATCGAGCACTGTCTGGTCGGCGTCAAAAGAGGGATTCTGCGGCAGGTAGCCAATGACGCTGCCGCCGGCCAGGGTCACGCGGCCCGCGTCGGGCGGTTCGATCCCTGCGATGATGCGGAGCAGCGTGGTCTTTCCGGAGCCGTTGACCCCGATGACGCCCATCTTCTCGTCGTGCTCCAGCCCGAACGTGATGTTTTCGAGCAGCGGCTTCGTGCCGTAGTTTTTCCGGACGGCTTCCAGCGCAAGCAGGTTCATAAGCAAATTCAGTCCGGAGCGCGACCCCCACAGACGAAGAAATCATCCTGGCGCCAGGCGCAGTCCACGTCGGTAAAGCCGGCGCGTTCCAGGGCTTTCATCTGGCGGTAGAGGCCGAGCGAGCCGACGTGATCGCCGATGATGAGGTGCCCGCCGGGCTTGAGCGCGGCGAGGATGCCCTGAAAAAGCAGTTCGTACCGGGTTTCCGTTTCAGGCCCTTCCACGTCGTGCCCGGCAATGACATGCAGCGACAGCGAAGCCACCACGACATCGTACGGCCCGCCCGGCAGGCGCTCGCCGTCCGCCGAGACGCGGGCTTCCAGCGCCTCTACCTCAAGGGCGAACTCAGACACCTTTTCGACGGCGATGTCCAGCAGCTCGGGATCTTCGTCGAGCAGCGTCAGGCGAATAAGGGGATAGGCCGCGAGCATGATAAAGGCCGCATTGCCGGTGCCGCAGCCCAGGTCGCACGCCCACGCATCTGCGCCCAGCGGAGGCAGCGCCGCCGCCATCTCTTCCAGCATCGGCAGAACCAGCGGCATCCTGCGTTCCACGTGCAAGTCGTACCAGCGTCCGTCTTTCCAGAAACCGCCTTTGCGTCGCAGGTTTTGCCGCCAGTTGGGAGTCTTCATGAGAAAATTGATTGGGGAACGGGTGCGGAGGGCGCACAAGGTACTGCGCCCGTCGCATTCCACCACAGGGCGGCGTGCGAAGATCCCGGTAAACAGGACCCGCCAGAGAAAACGCCGCCCCCCGCCGCTCAGGCCGCCCGGTTGCTGCGCCGGCCCCGGAAAATGCCGTTCCGGTTCACATGGCCTACATACCGGCCCAGGATGCGCACTTCTTCGAACACGTCCGGCGAGATATGCACCGCCGGGTAGTCGTCGTTGGCCGGTTCCAGCCGCAGGCCGTTCTGGTCGTAAAAGATATGTTTGAGCGAGGTTTCGCCGTTGTAAAGCACCGCGCCGATCCCGCCGTTGGGGATGTCGTCGTCCATGAGCAGCACATAGTCGCCGTCATGAATGTCGTCGCCGATCATGGACTGGCCGGAGACCCGGATGGCAAAGATGCGCTCCAGGTTCGGAAACAGGGTCTCCAGGGTGATCGAACCCATGCTGGCCTCGACGGCCTCCTGAAGCTGCCCGGCGGTGATGATGCCCCGGATGGGAATGCCCTGCGGCTCCCGCAACGAAGGCGGCTGGTTTGCCAGCCGGTAACCATGCTCGTCGCGCATGAGGTATCCCTTTTTGTGCAGCGCCTGAAGATTCTGGGTGACGCTGTTGGGCGAGCGATAGTCGAAGCGGTCCACGATTTCCCGGTAGGTGGGCCACACTCCATGGTCGCGGATGTGCTCCGTCAGGAATCGCATGAAGGCGTGCTGTTTGGATGTAAGCTGGCGGCGGCTCATGGCAGGAAAGAGTAAAGGGTTAGCGGGAATGGCTCCGGAATATCGTCCTTGCGGGTATAGGGATCCCATGTGTACCACATGTAAGCACAGTATAAACCGTAACGCCGTCAAGGTCAAGAGGCGCCCTTTGCAAACCGTAACTTATCCGGCTGAGCGGCAGCCTGCGAGGGGCTTGCGCAGCCTACCGCAGCAACACGTACACGCCGACGAACGCGGAGAGCATCAGCAAGGCAAACAGGATGAGCACTTCCATCTGGCTGAAGCTGCCGCGCGGCTCGTAGGCCCGGCGCATCTGGCGGGATCGGATGAAGCCCTTGCCGTCGTTGGTGACAAGCGCCCAGATCAGGAAAAACGAGGAAAGCACCGGCAACGCGATGAAATCGCGCCCCAGGGTATAGGCCCCGGCCATGCCCGCCACGGCGGCGGCCAGGCACACGTAAAAGACGACCTGCGCCGGGACCCCGCGCAGCCGCCGCCTGCGCCGCGCTGATCCTGATGTAGAGGAATTCCTGGTAGCCTTCATGGAGCCGGAATCATTCAAGACCGATGGAAAAGAGCCGTTCCAGGTCGTGCCGCGAATACACCCGGAAGCCGATCAGCGTCTCCGAATCCTCGATCCCCTCCGTCTGCTGCACATGATTCGTCACGATGTCGGCCAGTTGTTCGTTGGTCTTTACCCGGACGATGGCAACCAGGTCGTACCGCCCTGCTATCGAATGCACCTCTGTGACCCCCGGCAGTTCCACCAGTTTTTCTGCAACCTCGTTCACTTTTCCGCGCGTTGCCGAGATCAAAACGATTGCCGTAACCATCTGTAGCGTCTCCGAAAGAATTGAACACCGAGCAGGAAGCAGTAACACGATACGACAGGCGAAACTACACCTGCAAACCTCCGTTGTACGAAGACACGCATTTGAGCCTGACCATGAAGCGCCCGGTATACCTCGACTACAACGCCACAACGCCGGTTGACCCACGGGTCCTGGAGCGGATGCTGCCGTATTTTTCCGGGCAGTTCGGCAATGCGTCGAGCAAGGCGCATCCGTACGGGTGGGCGGCGGAAGAAGCCGTCACGCAGGCGCGGGAAGAGGTTGCGGCGCTCCTGAAGGCCGAACCGGGCGAGATCGTGTTCACGAGCGGCGCCACGGAGTCCATCAATACGGCCCTCAAGGGCGCGGCGGCGGCGTATGCCGCGAAGGGCCGCCACATCGTGACGGTTCAGACGGAGCACAAGGCGGTGCTGGATACGTGCCGGGCGCTGGAACGGCAGGGCTTCCG
>CBDUBU010000413.1:0-3202 GCA_965365465.1 uncultured Rhodothermaceae bacterium | reverse complement strand
CACCGCCGGGGAAGAATGCCTATCTCGTTGCGAGATTCTGGCAGCGGGCGCCGCAAGCATCCAGGAGCGGATTGCTGCGCTGGAGTGCGGAACCACCTACACGCCCGACGATCCGGCATCGTTCGCAGAGGCGCTTCGGGCCATGACCTCCGATCCGGAGAGACTGGCGCAACAGGGCAAGCGGGGCCGGGCGCACGTCATGCAGGAATACAACTGGGAAAAAACCGTGCAATCGCTGCTGGATCTGTACGCGCAACTCGGCGAGGGCGTATGACGACCGTTCTTCTGCGGCGCAACGCCTGACCCTGCCTATGCGCCACCCTCTACGCAACCTCGCCGGACAAGGGTTCTGGTATACCCTGTCGAACGTGCTGTTCAAGCTGGCAGGGATCGTTCTGATTCCGCTGTACACCAACTCGGAGTACCTGTCGGTTCGGGAGTTCGGGTTGTGGGGCGTCCTGGAGATCACGGTAAACATCTCGGTGGCTATCCTGGGGCTGCAACTGGGGGCAGGGCTGATCCGGTTCTACCCCGAAACGGAGCGACCCGCAGGGATGGTGTCCGCTGTCTGGTGGATAACCGTTGGCGTCGCTGCCGCTGCTGCAACTGCCGCGCTTGGCATCATTCAAATGCTGGCGCCTGCCGCCGAGCGAATCGTCTACGTGCTGGTCGTGGTTTACATTGTGGAAGAGATGCTGCTGGCGACGCCGCTCGCGCTGCTGCGGGCGCAGAGCCGGGCCTCGCGCTACCTCTGGCTCTCCGTGGTCAAACTCAGCCTGATCATCGGCTTGAACCTGCTGTGGCTGGCCCATTTCAGACAGGGCCTTACGGGGCTGGCCGCTTCTTTTGCCGTGGCGAGCGGCGTCACGCTGGGAGCCGGCGTGCTGCTCACAGGGCCGGGCAACTACGTGAGCGCGCCTGCCGGCAGGAAACTGGTAGGCGCGCTGCTGCGGTTCTCGGTTCCTCTCATTCTCGGAGGGCTGGGAAGCATGGTGCTCAATGCCGGGGATCGGTATGTGCTCGCCTACTTTCGCCCGGAGGAAGACATTGCCCTGTATACCCTGGCTACGCGGTTCGGAGGAACGGTGAATATGTTTGGCGTGCAGCCGCTCCAACTGGCTTTTCTGCCGTTGCTTTTCCAGCTTGCGGTGTCGCAGCGAAGCGAGGTGCTGCGCCTGCTCATGCGGTATCTGGTCGTCGGCTTCGGCCTGCTGGTCGTCGGGCTTTCGCTTTTCACGGAGCCGGTGCTGGACCTGTTCGGCTCCGATCCGTTCTATGATCAATCGGTGATACTCGTGCCGTGGATAGCGCTCGGATTTGCGCTTTTCGGGATGAGCGTCCTGTTCGATGGCGTGCTGACCCTGTTTCATCGCACGGCGACCATGTCAATGTGGATCGCTATTGCGGCCACAGCGAACATTGCGCTCAACCTGGCGGTAGTTCCCTTTCTCGGACCTCTCGGAGCAGCCATAACGACCACGCTTTCCTATGCTTTATTGTTTGCGGGAAGGTATTTTGCATCCCGCCGGTATCTGCAAGTGCCGTATGGCTGGGGGGCCATGACGGGCATCTTGCTGGCGACGGCGCTGGTTTCGTTCGGAGGGGCGCTGTTTTCCTTTCCCGATGGCCTCGCCGGCTGGGCCGCCCGCAGCCTGGTAGTCGCGGGATGGTGCGGCGTCATCCTGGTTGCAGGGTGGTTCAGGCTGGCGGATATACAGGCGCTCTGGCAGATGCGTCGATCCGGAGCCGCCGACGCGCCATGATAGGTATAACCGGTGCGGTTTTTCGCACTCTGAGGCGAACAAGTATCTGTGGAGCGTCGTGAAAGAGATAACGCTCGGTTAGACGGGAAAAGTTGACTGCTGCCTTCAGAAATGAATAAAACCGGCAATACAAACATCTGGGAACGGCTGCGGCGGCGCTTCGTGCAGGGCAAGTTGAGCCGGGCCGATGCAGAGGACCGCCCCCGAAGCCGGAGCGTGGCAATCACGCTTTGCATCGTGATCTCGTGTATCCTCTGGATTACGTTTTCGATGAAGGAGACGTACACGGCAGACATCACCATGCCGACCTTCATTGAAAACCTCCCGGACGATCAGGCTTTTACGTCCCTGCCGCCTTCTGAAGTTACCCTGAAGGTGGAAGGGGAGGGGTTTCAGGTGGCGCGGCTGCAATACAACAAGGTCGCTATCCCGATCAATGCCTCCAATGGTCAGGTCAACTTTGAAGCCGCCATACCGAGGTCTCAGTTGCCGCGCAGCGTGAACGTGTTGAGCATAAATCCATCCTCTATGGAGTTGCGAACGGAGCCGCGCATCACGCGCAAGATTCCCGTCAGGCTGGTCGCCAACATCAATATGCCGGCCACCCATGATCTGTTGCAACCGATTCAGGTTGATCCGGATTCGGTGGTTGTTTCAGGGGCGCGGTCAATTGTCAACCGGCTGGAGCGCTGGGAAACCGAACCCGTCATTTACGATGACCTGCGCGACTCCCTGATTACCTATATCCCCCTGAAAGATACCCTGGGTGGGCTGTTGCTGCGCATTCCCGAGCAGGTGAAAGTCACGGCGCTGGCCGGAGAGTTCGTAGAGGGCATCCGTGAACTGGAAGTCAAGGTCAGGCGCATCCCTTCGGCGGAAAACGTCGTAACCCTTGAGCCTCCCATCGTGGAGGTCCGGTACAGGACGCCGATTGCACAGTACGCCGAAGCGCAGCGCGCCGTCGATTTCTTTGCCGAGATCTCGTATGATGAGATCATTTCAGACACGACCGGCCGCCTCCGCCCGCGCGTGTACTGGCCGCAGGATCTGGATGTCCGCGATGTAGAAGTCATTCCTTCCACGGTCGGCTATTACCAGCAGGTCGGCGAGTGATAGACCTGCTGCTTTCCGTCAGTTGCAGTCTTGCCATTGGCGTCATCTTCAAGCTGGCCGCAAACAGAAAGCTGGACCGGCTTTCGCTGCTCACGGCAAACTACGCGGCAGCGTTCCTGATTGCCGGGCTTCCGGCGCTCATCGGCGGCGCGCCGGCAGGGAAAGAAACACTGGCGGAGGCAGGCTTTCTCGCGCTCGGCCTCGTCACCGGGGCGCTTTACATCGGCGGCTTCTTCATGCTGGCGCTGGCGACCGAAACGGCGGGTATGTCGCTGGCTATCGGGGTGATGCGCGTTTCCGTTGTGATTCCTTTCCTGGCCTCCTGG
>CBDUBU010000412.1:0-3219 GCA_965365465.1 uncultured Rhodothermaceae bacterium | reverse complement strand
CGACATGCTCCACACCCAGACGCTCCAGATCGCGGACCACGTTTGCTTCGCCAGTTCGCAGCACGTCTGCAAAAGCCAGCAAACCCAGCGCCCGTATGCCATCGATTTCCCGGCTTGCCACCACCACGCACGTTTTTCCCTCCTCCTGAAGCGCTGCCACTTCGTCTTCAAAACCGCCCAGACTGAGATCCCGAAGGTCTGCATAATAGCGAAGATTGCCGATATGGATTTCGCGGCCCTCCACGACGCCGCGCACACCCTTACCCACCACAGATCCAAAGGAAGAGACATCCGGCACGTCCAGCCCCCATTCTTGTGCGGCCTCAACGGTTGCCCGCGCCAGTACGTGCTCGGATTTGGCTTGAACGGCTGCCGCAAGCCTGAGCAATGCACGCTCGTCCCCTTGCCACCAGCGCGAAGCTTCCTGAGCCACCTGCACGTCGGTCACGCGCGGCTTTCCCTGCGTAAGCGTGCCGGTTTTATCAAACGCGATCACCTTGATAACGGCGGCCTGCTCTACGTGCGCACCGCCTTTGAATAGAATACCCCGACGTGCGCCGTTTCCGATGGCCGAAAGGATCGTCGCTGGGGTGCTGATCACCAGCGCACAGGGCGATGCAGCAACCAGCAAAGTCATGGCGCGGTAAAACGAGGTTTGGAAATCCTCCTGGAGCAGCAGCATGGGCACGGCGATAGCCAGAACCGTGAAGAGGACGACCCCTAACGCATAATATTGCTCGGCCCTGTCGATGAAGCGCTGCGTTTTCGCCTTCGCGCTCTGAGCCTCCTCCACCATCCGGATGAGCTTCGCAATTGTGGAATCCTTAGCTAGCCTGTTGACCCGCACCTCCAGCGCCCCGTGCTGGTTGATGGTTCCGGCAAAAACGCTATCTCCTGCCCCCTTGCTAACCGGCATAGACTCCCCGGTCACGGAAGACTGATCCACGGCGCTTTCACCGGTCATAACCACCCCATCGAGCGGCACGCGGTCCCCCGGCTTCACTAGCATCGTGTCGCCAACCGATACGTCCTCGATGCGGCGGGTCACTAGTTCACCATCCCGGCGAATCAGCGCTGTGTTCGGGCGCAATTTCATAAGTTCCTTGATGGCGCTGCGCGTCCGGCCCATTGCGTGGTCCTGCAACACGTTGGACAGGGAAAACAGAAACAGCAGCATGGCGCCTTCAAAGGGCGCACCCACCACGACAGCGCCCAGCGCCGCCAGAATCATCAGCAGATCAATGTCGATGGCGCCGTGCCGAAGCGTCTCGATCCCGCCCTTCAAGCCGAATGCCCCGCCCGCCAGGTAGGCAACCGTGTAACAAATCGTGACAATAAGGGGCATCGCTTCTGCCCGATCAGCCAGCAACCCGGCTGCCATGGCGACGAACGTGATGACCGTAAAAACTAGTTCGGTGCGCTCGCGGGTAAGCCAGAGGCGACCGCGCCCTGCGAACGAAGCCGGTGCTGGCGCTTCACCCGGCCTTACCGGCGCGATGCCGAGTTGTTCTACGTGCGTCCGGATTTGCTCAGGAGTAGTGACGGCCTGATCGTAAGTTACTGTGAGGATCCCGGCCCGGAAACTGACGCCAGCGCTGCGGATGCCGGGCGTTGCCTGCAATCGCCGTTCTACCACACCAGCGCAAGACTCACAGGCCCGCCCTCCCTGCCGCCCCACACGAAGCGAACAGGTTTCATGCCGCCGCCGGATGGGTTCCTTCATCAGACCCACCACGTGAGAAGCCTGCGCCTCCGTAGCAACTTTCCGGTCGTAGTCAACTGCTACCCGGCCCTGTTCCGTATCGAGTTGCACTCCCACGATGCCAGATTCGTGCGAGGTTATCCGGTGAATCACATCGGCGCAAGACTCCTCTGCCTCCTGATCCACGCTTTTTTTAGCAATCATGGTTCTTCCACAGACCCTTGTGTGCGGCTGCGCTCTTCCCGGAGATAATGCTGGAAAGAGATGCCGCTGCCGTAAATCAATACGCGGATAGAACCAGAGGGACAGGCAAAGGTTTAGAACCGGCTGAAATTCGTATTCAGTCTAAATTGAGGCGGCTCTCGCGGGCTTGCGTGTTCACTTCATGCGCGCCACACGTTCCAGACTCTCTTCATGGCCGGCCACCAGCAGCGTATCCGTGTCCTTCAGGGGCGCATCGGGATCCGGAGGGATAATCATGGTGTCCGTCAACACGTCATGCACGGCAATGATGGAGAGGCGGAAGTGCTGGCGTAGTGATAAGCTGCGCAAGGTCTTGCCTTCCCATTCATCGGGAACTGCCATTTCCTGCACGCTGAGGCCCGCTCCCAGTTGCACATAATTGAGTACGGCCTGCCCTGAAAGACGGGAACTGAGGTTCAGCGCCGACTCTCTTTCGGGAAAGATGGTTTCCGTTACCCCCATCCGGGCCATCACGCGGGCATGGTCCCTTGAGATCACTTTGACGTATATCTCCCGCACCCCCAGGTCCCGGAGCGCCATCGAAGCCAGAATGCTGGCCGTGATGTCATCTCCTGTGCTCACGATGGAAGCGTCCGCCCCTTTGACCCCGAGCCGTTCCAGCGTTTCCATTTGCCGGCCATCCCCCACCGCTGCCCGCGTCACGTGAGGGGCAATCCGATCCACGGAATCTTCGTTGATGTCCAGCGCCACTACGTCATGCCCTCTTGCATGAAGCGCCTGCGCCAGGCTGGACCCGAAATTGCCCAATCCGATTATTGCAAACCGTTTCATCTGGTCTGTACAGGTTACACTGATCCTATCCCACCACCACGTCCTCGTAGGCGTACCGGAAGCCGCCCGGCGGGCTGAGAACGCGCTTTGCCAGCGCGGCAGCGAACGTGAGCGGCCCTACACGCCCGATGAACATCAGAATGATAACTGTCCACTTGCCTGCCGCCGACAGGCCGGACGTGACGCCCATCGAGAGACCGACCGTATTGAAGGCGCTTGCGGCTTCAAACATATATTTCAAAAACCCGCCTTCTCCCTGCGGATCCAGCGCGTAGACGCTTTCCGTGGTGGTGAGGATGAAAATACTGGCTGTGACGATGCCGAAAGCGAAAACAAAAAGCCCTACCGACCGCTGGATCGTTTCTTCGGGCACGGAGCGCCCCCAGGTGCTTACGATCTCCTTGCCGCGCAGCCGGGACCAGGCCAGCAGGCCGATCAGCGCCACCGTCGTTGTTTTCATGCCGCCTGCCGTAGAGCCGGGA
>CBDUBU010000411.1:0-3258 GCA_965365465.1 uncultured Rhodothermaceae bacterium | reverse complement strand
GAGCACGATCCAGGCGAAGTTCGCGGGCAGCATACAGTTCGAGAACATTCGCGCCGTGACGTATGATACGGGCGAGGAGGAGCGAACGGTGGTGCTCTCCCGGCAGGGCGAAATTCGCATCGTGGATCTCCATGATGAGAGCCAGGCCGGCCGTCAGTTGACTTCGTACGTCATTCCCTACGGCGCTGAACTGCTCGTCGAAGACGGCGATACAGTCGAGAAGGGACAGGTGCTTGCTTCGTGGGACCCGTACAATAGCGTTATCCTCTCTGAGGTCTCTGGTGCCATTGCCTTCCAGGACATTATCGAGACCACTACGTTCCGCGAGGAATCTGACGAACAGACAGGGTATAAGGAAAAGGTGATCGTCGAAAGCCGCGAACGCTCGCTCACACCTGCGCTTCTTATCCAGGCGGAGGGAGGTGTTCGCGAGTATCCGTTGCCCTTCCGCGCCCGTATCCAGGTGGACGAAGGAGACACCGTGCAGGCTGGACAGGTGATCGCAAAGATTCCGCGCCAGTCTGCGAAAACCCGTGACATCACGGGCGGTCTGCCCCGCGTTACGGAGTTGTTTGAAGCCCGGACGCCGACGGATCCGGCTGTCGTCAGCGAAATCGACGGCGTCATTTCCTTCGGCGGGCGTAAGCGCGGCGCCCAGGAGGTCATCGTAACGAGCCGGGACGGGGTTGTTTCGAAGACGTATCTGGTGCCGCTCTCCAAGCATCTGCTTGTACACGAAAACGATTTCGTTCGTGCAGGCGAGGCGCTCTCCGACGGTCAGGTATCTCCGCAGGACATCCTTAGCATTCTCGGACCAAACGCGGTTCAGGAGTACCTGGTAAATGAGGTTCAGGAAGTCTACCGGCTTCAGGGTGTGACCATCAATGACAAGCACATTGAAGTGATTGTGCGCCAGATGATGCAAAAGGTGCGCATCACGGATCCAGGCGATACGAGCCTGCTTGAGGAAGACCTGGTCGACCGCTTTGTGCTTGAGGAGATGAACGACAACCTGCATGATCGCTTTGTCGTGACCGATGCCGGCGATTCTTCGCTGGGTGTGGGGCAGATCGTGGACCGCCGCCGTCTTCGTGAGGTCAATTCCGAGATGAAACGGCGCGACCTCCAGCCGGTGCAGGTGCGTGAGTCGCAGCCTGCGGTAGCAGCGTCGATTCTGCTGGGTATCACGCAGGCTTCGCTCTCTACGGATTCCGTCTTCTCGGCAGCTTCGTTCCAGGAAACGACGAAGGTGCTGACAGATGCGGCGATCAATGCCAAGAGCGATCCGCTTTACGGGCTTAAGGAAAACGTGATTGTAGGTCACGTTATTCCTGCCGGCACCGGCCAGCGCAGGTTCCGTGATGTCGTAGTCGGCTCTCGGAAAGAGTTGGAGGAGCTTCAGGCTGCGCTCGGCAGCAACCTCGAATCATCGGTTCGCAGTAGCCAGGGCGCGCGTTCCGGAGACGGCTTTTCCCAGTCGATCAGGACTTCACAGTAGTTAACAAAGCCTTTGAAAGGAAGTCCCGGCGTTGTTCATGCCGGGACTTTTTTTGTGCTTTTTCATTCTGCGCCTTGCACGGCGAGACTCATGGCCAATCACGGAGCCGGTATGCTGTCGCGTAATACACTCGTGTCTGCGGGCGTCGCATTCACAGGCTCCTGTACTCCTTTTCGCGCCGCCTCGATGCGCTCCTGCATCTCCGAGTCCTGCAAGCCGAATACGATAAAGTAGGCAGAGGATAAGGAAAGGATGGTTACGAACAGCATGGCAGCGAGAACGAATCGTTTGCTCGCTTTATGGCTCAGCCTTCGGGAGTCGGAGGGTTCTCCTGCGGAAGCATGATTCCGATCACGATGGGAAGGGCTGGACATATGGGATGCTACTGTGTTAATTTGACAAAACGCTGTTTTCAAAAGCACAAGGTAATCAGAAAAGCCATCGTATGCGCGCTGCGCTCTTCTTGCTACGGTCGATTGTTGGCGCTGGTAGACTGATTCCGGCGTGGGCGCTGCTCTGGTTCTTTTTGTTTGCGCTCCCCTCGGTGGCGCAAGAACTTCCCTTCACCCATTACACATCGGATCGTGAGATCAACCCCTTGCCCGGCGCCGGGGTGAACTGTGTTTTTCAGGATCGGCAGGGCTACATCTGGATTGCCATGGCCTCAAACGGCCTCCTGCGCTACGATGGGCATTCAATGGAGCCATACGGACCGGAAGACGGAGCCTTTGATGTGGATATTTCACATATGGCGCAGGATGCCGCCGGTAGGCTATGGGTTTCCTCGGGCCAGGGTCTCGTTGTCTCAGAACGTCCCCTTGCTGAATACGTAAATGGAGAGCGAGTCCGTTTTGTGGCGCAGATGGATTCGATTCGGTTCACCGATACATGGATCAGCCAGAACCGCATGGCAGAGGACTCCGAAGGCTGGGTCTGGGTAGGCCTTGACGAGGCTGGCGTCATCCGTTATCGAATCGATGAACCCGGAATAGTCAAGGCCGATACATTTCAGACGGATTTTGAAGGTGTCGGGCAAAACGAGCCGGTGTATTCCCTGGTTATCCGGCGCGACGGGTCGGTATGGGCAGGTGCAACGGAAGGACGCCTGTTCAGGCTCGGCGCTGCCGGGCGGCAGTTCGAGTTGGTTTACCAGGACCCGTCGGTGCTCAGATCGACCATCGTTTCGCTTTATGAAACCTCGGAGGGTGTTCTCTGGGGCGGCTCCTACGATGGGATGCTCTGGCGGCTCCGGGAAGATTCGTTGGACGTGCAGATGGAGGTATACCCGAAAAACCTCGGCGACTGGATCAGTTCCATCGTCGAGGCATCGTCAGGCGATCTCTGGGTAGGTACGATGGGGAGCGGCGTGATGCGACTGACTCCTTCCGCTCCTGATGATCCCCTCCTTTACACACGCAGGAATGGCCTGTTGAGTGATCTGATTATGCGCATCCTGCGGGACCGCGAAGGCAATCTCTGGTTCGCCCAGAGCCAGGGTCTCTCGAAGCTTGGGCCAAACTTCGACGCTTTCCGGTATTACACAGCGGTTTCTCATGCGGGGGAGCAACCCTTGCTCCCTGCGGGAAATGCAGCTTCCGTTATTCCTCCGGGTAATGTGCTTGGAGAGGCGCTCTGGGTGGGAACGTCTGCCGGAGTTGCCGTGATCGGTCCCGGCAGTGCTGAAACCCTTGACCAGGATCAGGGTCTCGAAGCAAGCGAGATCTATGCAATCGCCAGCGATTCGGCGGGCCGCGTCTGGA
>CBDUBU010000410.1:0-3259 GCA_965365465.1 uncultured Rhodothermaceae bacterium | reverse complement strand
GCGCCTGCCTTACAAGCAGGAGGTCGGGGGTTCGAATCCCTCACCGCCCACCCCGAAACGCCCCGGAAGCGCCGTTTATGCTGCTTCCGGGGCGTTTTTGCTTTTGCAGCGATGGTGCGCCCGGCCCGGATGAACCGGTCTTGCTTCGAGGCGTACACCTTGCAGGGTTCGCCACAGCCTGGAGCGCAGATAGAAATTTACGACGCACCGGGCATGCTCCGGCTGCATGGCATCGCCGACAACACAAAACGAAAACATCCATGAGCGAGCTCAAGCTGATGCTTCCTCCGGAGATCGACCCTGAGGAGGCGACGTTGCTGCTTGGCGTCAAACTGTTCGAGACCGGGCGCCTTTCGCTCGGACAGGCGGCGGAACTGACAGGCTATTCCAAACGAACGTTTATGGAATTGCTCAGCAAGCAGGGTGTGCCTATCTCCGCTTATCCGGCAGGGGAACTGGCCGGTGAACTGGAGGGCTGATGCCGCTCGTCGTCACGGACAGCACCTGCCTCATCGGTCTGGAACGCATCGGGCATCTAGACCTGCTTCCGAACGTCTTTCCTGAAATAACAGCACCTCCGGCAGTGATGGAAGAGTTTGGGCGGGAGCCAGACTGGCTGGCTGTTCGCCGCGTCGCGGAGTTCAGGCTCGTGGCCGTTCTGCAAACCCAGCTCGGGCGCGGCGAGTCAGAGGCTATCGCGCTGGCGACGGAGCTAAATCAGGGATTGATCTTGCTCGATGACAGAAAGGCGCGGTACATTGCACGGCAATTGGAGCTACGGACGGTCGGCACGCTCGGTGTTTTGCTCCGGGCCAAACAGCAAGGGTTGATCGGGCAGATCCAGCCGATCCTGAAGGCGCTCATCGAGAGCGGGTTTCACCTATCGCACACGCTCTATGAGGAGGCGTTGCGGCTGGCGGGGGAGACTGATTAACGGAAGGCTGGTATGCAGGAGGTCGGGGTTCGAATCCCTCACCGCCCACCCTGAAAACGCCTCAGAAGCGCCGTTTACGCAGCTTTGAGGCGTTTTTTCGTGTTTACAGCTGCGTCTCAGCAATGCTACCGTTAACGGTACAACGGCCCAATCCCCGCGTCCTGGCGCGGTTTCAGGGGCGAGACACCGGGAAGCAAACCCACGGGAAGGGGCGCTTTCCGGCGTGCAAACAGCTACTCGAAATGCAGGAGCAGGTTGGAATGATCACTCAAAAAGAGGCGCGCATCCTGCCCGGTGAGGGCGCTGGTGCCGTGCATGGCCGGGTCGCCGAGCGCTTGCACATACCAGCTGGGCGCGGGGCCGTTGGGCAGATCGTTGAGCCGGATGGGGATGCGCGGGTTCGGTGCAGGGGCATCCATGTCGGCAAGATAGGTAATGTAGTTCCCCTCCGCATCGAAGGCGCGCGCGCCGGAAACGTTGTTGAGCAACAGGACAAACGCGCCGAGGTGCGTATTCCACGAGAGCGACGGACCCCAGAAGCCGCCGCCGTCAGCCTGCTGCCAGGACCGTTCAGGAGCCAGCAACGGGGTTGCCTGGCCGAGGGGCGCCGGCGTCCACGACTGGCGGAGGCGCTCCGGACTCACGCCCTGTAGTCCCGGCCCGGACCATGCGCCGTTGTGCCAGCGCAGAACTTTGCTCGCGCCGTCCGCGTGGAGCGGTGCATCGAGGTCGGCGACCGGGATGCGGGCGATCTGGATGCCCTGTGTCGCCGGGTCGTCGCCCGAATAGCTGGTAAAAACGATATAGGCGTAGGCGCCGGCTGCATCGACGGCCATGCTTGGATCTCCGACGCCGCCGGTGAAGAACTGGACCTCGCTCTCGCAAGTGATCGGGAAGGCGCCGTCGCTGATGACGATGCCGAGGTTCTGCCAGTTCAGGCCGTCGTCTGCGGATCGGGCCAGGCCGATATGCGGGACGGTCAGGTAAGGTCGCTCGAAAGGGGCGGGGCAGCGCACGTACGGACCCTCTTCGAGGTGGTAAAGCCCGTAAAGGATGCCTGTGTCCGGGTGACGGTACACCGATTCCATCCAGCGCATCTGGGTGTCGGTCGGGCCGTCGGAAGTCTTGATGTCGTGTACGTACCAGCCGGTCTGCTCGTCCCAGCCAAAGCTGGGGGCATCGTCCTGGAAGCGAACGAGTTCAAAGTCGCCGGAGGCAGCGGCGTTGGGGCCGCCCTTGCTGCGCCAGGGGTGCTGGTTCGAGGTCATCTGATAAAACGTGTCGCCAATCCAGAAGGACGGGCGGTTGCAGTCGCTGCCTGACCGGGCCGCAGATCCGGGTGCCCTGGACTGCCCGGCTCAATGCGGTAACGACGCGTGCGGGGGCACGAACCGGTCGATGGCGGCGCGTGTCGAAGAAGCAGACCGTCACGTGCGCCGTGCAAATCGGCTTTGATTCTTGCTCCCGGTACACCTCGTACCTGGTCATGAGCCGTGCACCCGGGGGCTCTGCGATCGTGCACAGGATGGTCAGCAAGTCGTCGTAGTGTCCCGGGCGTTTGTAGGCGATGGCGAGGTCGACGACGGGAAGCAGGATGCCATCGTTTTCCAGTTTCTTGACCGGTATGCCCACGCAACGGAGTGCATCCGTCCGGGCCGCGTCGAAGTAGTCGATGTAGTGCGCGTGATAGACGAACCCCATGGCGTCACACTCACGATAGCGCACCCGGTGGTGATAATAGAAGCTGTACATCTCACAAAAGAGAGAAGATGTGAACAAGGCCCCTCGGGTCCGGCTGTCCACAAGGGATGTTACTGTTATAGTTGACAAGTGTCAACTAAAGTGGTACACTACCCAATGAAGTTGGCATGAAAGGATCAGAAGGGACCATGCGTGAACTCGAGGAACCGAGGGTGGGAGAACGGGTCAGGATGCTGCGCGAGCAGCGCGGCCTCTCGCTGCGCACCCTGGCGCAGCAAGCCAATCTATCGGTGAACGCCGTCAGCCGCATCGAACGGGGGGAGACCTCGCCGACGGTATCCTCCCTGCACGCCCTGGCCCGGGCGCTCGACGTGCCGATTGTCGAACTGTTCGACGCAGATCATGAACTCACCACGGTTTTCCTGCCGCGCGGGCGGAGGTTCCGCTCGAGGGACGGGGGGGTGCTGATGGAAAGCCTGGGCACCGGTCTACGCAACCAGCAGATCGAGCCGTTTCTGATCACCCTGGAGGTAAACGCCGCCGGAAGCGCCGAAGAAATCACGCACCCGGGCCAGGAATTCGCCTTCTGCATGGAGGGCACGGTCGTGTACGACGTGGGGGGGC
>CBDUBU010000409.1:0-3294 GCA_965365465.1 uncultured Rhodothermaceae bacterium | reverse complement strand
GGAAGACTTCACGTTTGAACCTGCCGCGACGGCTGAAGCGCGGGAGCCGATCTGGTCAGGATGGGGTCGCACGGAAGAAGAACGTTATTTCAGCGCCCTGGCGGCAGCGCAACAACCGACTGCCCAAAACACACTTGAACTGAACGAACGCACCCTCTCCATCGTCAGCGAAACCCTGTATGTTCTCGATGCTACGTACATACTGACGGTGAACCACCGAAGGCCGGAAGTTCCCATCACGGTGCAGGGAAGGCTGGTGTGGACGCTGACGCAGGGCGCGGACGGGCTATGGCAGTTGCAGGAATGGACAGATCAGGAACTGGGCAGCAACCCATCCTGGAGCGATCTGAAAGCAGCTTTCGTGAAGTAGCAAGGTTCTTCGTACCTTTGGAAGGGTTGCAAGGGAGAGGTTCACGAAATGAACACAACAGCGTACAGGGAGGAGATTCTCTACTCCGGCAGGTCTGCCCGCATGAGCACAGGGCTGTGTATTTCTGCTTTCGTCTTTCTGTGCAACACAGTATCGTGCAACCCTTTTGCACCGGCCCTTGAAGAGGGCGACCCCTTCGGAAGCTTGCTGGGCGATCCTGCCACCGTTGACGGGTTCTTTACCAACTTCCAGAACGCATACGAACTACGGGATCTCTCGCTCTATGAGCCGCTTCTCGACTCCAGCTTCATATTTCTGTATTATGACTTCGACGCCCAGGTGGAACGCCAGTGGGGATTCGCACAGGAACTCGAGTCTACGCGCAAGCTCTTCCAGAATGCCGCGCTGGTGCAGTTGAAGTGGAACCAGATCATCTCGCAGGATGTGACGGAAGAAGAACGACAGGCCCGCGTCGTCAGGTCGTTCAACCTGACGATCACGCTCGAAGAGGGAGAAGTTTTCAGGGGAGACGGCAACGTCAACTTTCTGCTGGGCCGCCCGGATTCGAGCGCGGCCTGGGAGCTTCGCCGGTGGCGCGATGAAAGCGAGTTTTGAGCGCTTGTACTTCGTACCTTGCCTCTGACAATGCCGGAAGCAGCTTCGCAAAATGAATCCCAGACTCAACCTATGAAAAAAGCATTAGCGTACGCCGAAAGTCATTTTGACAAATTCGTGGAGGAACTGGAAGAATTACTCCGTATTCCTTCCATCAGCACCGACTCCAAGTATGCAGGGGAGGTGCGCCGGAGCGCCGAGTGGCTGGCCGGACACCTTAAAAAAATCGGCATCAGCCACGTAGAGGTTGCCGAAACGGGCGGACATCCCATCGTATATGCGGAGCACATCATTGATGCAGCCCGCCCGACCGTCCTGGTCTACGGACACTACGACGTGCAGCCGCCGGATCCTGTGGATCTGTGGGAATCTCCTCCGTTTGAGCCTGTCCGAAAAAACGGTGTGCTGTACGGACGCGGAACGAGCGACGACAAGGGACAGATGTTCATGCATGTGAAGGCGGCGGAAGCCTACCTCGCAGCGGAAGAAGATCTGCCGGTGAATCTGAAGTTCCTCATTGAGGGCGAGGAAGAAAGCGGGTCGGTGCATCTCGCGCCTTTCATTGAAAAGAACAAGGAAAAGTTGAAGGCAGACGTGGTGGTAATCTCAGATACGGCTATGTTTGCCGAAGGCATACCCTCCATCACGTATGCGCTGCGCGGTCTGGCCTACGTGGAGGTAAAGCTGGAAGGCCCTGACCGTGATCTGCACTCAGGGGTCTACGGCGGCGCCGTTGAAAACCCGATCAACGTGCTGGCGCGTCTGATCTCCAGCCTGCACGGGGACGGGCATCGCGTAGCCATTCCGGGTTTCTATGAGAACGTCCGCGACCTTACGGACGAAGAGCGTTCCACCTTCCGCGACCTTCCGGTGGATATGAAGGCGTGGAAATCCTCCATCGGCATCGAAGAAGTCTGCACGGAGGAAGGTTATTCGGTCCTGGAAGGCACTACAGCGCGTCCGACGCTCGACGTGAACGGAATCTGGGGCGGGTATCAGGGCGAAGGAGCCAAAACCGTACTGCCGTCTTACGCAGGCGCAAAAATATCGATGCGCCTGGTGCCGGACCAGCGCCCGGCTGAAGTCGTGGAGAAGCTCCGGAAATACCTGGAAGCCCACATCCCCCCTACCATGAAACTGACATTTCGGGATCTGCATGGGGGTATGCCCAGCATCACCGACACGGACAGCGCGGCGATGCAGGCGGCGGCGGAAGCCGTCGAGGGGGTCTACGGGAAAAAACCCTATTTCACGCGCGAAGGCGGAAGCATCCCGGTGGTGGCTGATTTCAAGGAGATTCTAGGGATCGGGACCGTGTTGATGGGGTTCGGCCTCAACTCGGATGCAATCCACTCCCCTAACGAGCACTTCGGATTGGACCGGTTCAAGGAAGGCATTCAGGCCATCATACGGTTTATGCGCCATTACGCAGACAAGGAGGCTTCGCAGGCTCAGGCAGGAAAGGATTCGGAGGGATTGCCGGGCAGGGTTGGTTGACCCGATTGACATCGAGAACAGGATAAGACATAGGCGCCTGCCGTTCTTTGCGCATAGATGCTTCCCTGCGTTCAGCATGACAGGATGGGGAAGAAATGCCGTATCCTTCCCCGGGCGCAAAGAGTTTATGCATGAGGGCGGCAGGCGCTCAGGCAGGCGGCTTCTCTGACGGATGCGTAGCTTTCCCGGCGCACCAGACAATTTCTTACCTGCGTGCAGCAGGCGCCGGCGGCATAGCGTCGGCGTCAAACCTCGGCAGCGGTTCATCCCGCGTCGCCAGGTGGTAGGCTGTTGCTGCAGCAACAATGGCGGCCTGCTTCAGGTCCTCTTCGAGGGCGCGTTCGTAGGTATCGAGGTTCGTATGCCAGGTATGGGTAAAGTACTCGATGGGGTCCTGTCCCAGGCTGATGCCCGGCAAACCGGCATGGTTGAACGCGGTGAAATCTGACCCGCCGAAAGCGCGTGAGGACGTGTTGCGTGCGCCCAGCACGCCGAGGTCGCCAAACGGCTTCAGAAAATCCTCCAGGACCGCTGCCGTTTCAACAGGGCCGAACACGGTGAGGCCGCGCACGCGCCCGGTGCCCATATCGAGGTTCAGATACCCCCCGAACTGTTCATACTCCGGTTTCGGATCTTCAGCCGTGCCGAAATGCTCGGCCACATAGGCTTTCGAACCGAGCAGGCCCTGCTCTTCCCCACTCCATAAGGCGACGCGGATGGTGCGGCGGGGCTGCAAGCCCAGCGCTTTCAGAATGCGAACGGCTTCCATCATAACTGCAACACCCGTCGCATTGTCCGTAGCCCCCGTCGCG
>CBDUBU010000408.1:0-3329 GCA_965365465.1 uncultured Rhodothermaceae bacterium | reverse complement strand
CCTGCTCTGGCTTCCTTACGTCGCCGCCTCCTACATCCGCGCCACCGGAGACGCCTCCGTACTCGACGAACAGGCGCCGTTCCTGACTGCGCGGGCGCTCGAACCGGGCGAAGACGAGGCCTACCTGATCCCTTCCGAATCCGGTGAAACCGCCGATGTCTATGAACACTGCTGCCTCGCCCTCGACCGGTCGCTGACCCGTGGCGAACACGGCTTGCCGCTGATGGGAACCGGCGACTGGAACGACGGGATGAACCGCGTCGGGCGCGAAGGGCGCGGCGAAAGCGTCTGGCTGGGCTTTTTCCTCTATGACATTCTCGGACGTTTCATTCCGATCTGCGAAAGCCGGGAGGATGCAGGGCGGGCGGCGCGGTACGCGGACTACCGGACGCATCTGGAGGCAGCCCTGAACGACGCCGGATGGGACGGCGCGTGGTACCGCCGGGCTTACTACGACGACGGCGCGCCGCTTGGAACAGCGTCAGGCGACGAATGCCGGATCGATGCCATCGCACAGGCATGGTCCGTGCTTTCCGGGGCGGCCTCCCGGGAACGCGCCGCGCAGGCGCTGGACGCAATGGAGCAGCATCTGGTCTCCGAGCAGGAAGGGCTTATTCGCCTGCTGACTCCTGCCTTCGACAAGACGCCGCACGATCCCGGCTACATCAAAGGCTACCTGCCCGGCGTGCGGGAAAACGGCGGTCAGTACACACACGGGGCGCTCTGGGCCGTGCGCGCCCTTGCCGAGTTTGGCAGGGGCAGCCGGGCCGGAGCGTTGCTGGAGATGCTCAGTCCGGTCAGCCATACGCGCACGCCGGAGGAGGTTGCCGTGTACAAAGTGGAACCCTACGTGATCGCCGCCGATGTGTACGGAGTGGAGCCGCATGTGGGTCGGGGGGGGTGGACGTGGTACACAGGCTCGGCGGGATGGATGTACCGTGTCGCCCTGGAGTCGGTGCTCGGTTTTCAGGTGATGGAGGGGGAATGGATAGCGCTGAACCCCAGCATCCCTGCTTCCTGGACGGAATTCTCGCTCCGCTACCGCGTGCCCGGTGAAAACACGATCTATGAGATCCATGTCAGCAACCCGCAGAGCCGGACTTCGGGCGTAACCCGCGCGGCCGTCGACGGAGAGGTTGTAACCGTGGAACATGGAACGGCTTTCGTCCCGCTTTTGCACGACGGCAAGACGCACACCCTGGAAGTCATGGTTTGAATTCGGGAAACTACAGCGCCGGATGAAGCGTCTAAATAGCCTGTTTTGAACAGCTCTCAGGGGCTGTTCCGCCTTTCCTGATGGTTTTTCGTCGCCGTTGAACGGCATACCTGGGGCTGGTTCACACGCGACGCGAAAGAGAGAACCGCCTCCGGGAAGTCCGTAAGGGTTTAGCCGCATCGACTAACATGAACTTCCCCGCACCTGCGCTGCCTCTGATGGCGAGCATCTCCATGGCAGTGATGGAGGAGATCGCTGTGCTGCTCCTGGTCAGCGTGTTTATTGCTTACCTTTCCTACCGGATCAAGCTGGCGCCGATTGTCGGTTTTCTGCTGGCCGGGGTCGTCATGGGGCCTTCCGCGCTCGGACTGGTGTCGGATCAGGAACTCATCGACAGCACGGCGGAGATCGGCGTCATCCTGCTGCTGTTTACCATCGGCGTCGAGTTCAGCCTGGAGAAGCTGGCGCGGATCGGGCGCTTCATCATGGTGGGCGGCAGCGTGCAAGTGGGACTGACGATTGGCGCGGTGGTGCTGGTGTTGCTTGGCTTCGGGGTTGACTGGAAGTCGGGGGTTTACACCGGTTTTCTGGTGGCGCTGAGCAGCACGGCCATCGTACTGAGCCTGCTCGCGGCCCGCGCCGAGACGGGCGCCCCGGCAGGCAGGCTTTCGCTGGCGATCCTCATCTTTCAGGACCTGGCGATCATCGTCATGGTGCTGTTGGTCCCGCTGCTCAGCGGGCAGGGCAGCTCAACGCTCGATCTGGTTATGGCGTTGGGGAAGGCGCTGCTGTTGATCCTGGCGGTCATCGTTCTGGCGCGTCGCGTCGTCCCGTGGCTGCTCGAAAAGGTGGCGCAGACCCGGCGGCAGGAATTGTTTCTGATGGCGGTGGTGTCCATCTGTTTCGGAACGGCGTGGCTGTTGAGCCTGGCCGATGTGAGCTTGGCGCTGGGGGCCTTTCTGGCCGGACTGGTAGTGAGCGAGAGCCGGTACAGCGAGCACGCCCTCAGCGAACTGATGCCGCTGCGCATCATCTTCAGCGCTATTTTTTTCGTCTCCGTGGGGATGTTGCTGGACACCGGATTCCTGTTCGAAAACCTTCCGCTCGTGCTGGGCATCGCCGCCGGAGTGCTGCTGCTGAAAGGGTCTCTGGCGGCAGGGTCGGTCATGCTGCTCGGTTTCCCCGTGCGCATCGCTGCAACCGTGGGGCTGGTTCTTGCGCAGATTGGCGAGTTTTCGTTTGTGCTGGAACGCGCCGGCGCAGCGGTCGGATTATCACCTGCGGGACTGGGCGCGGATGGCGGGCAGGTGTTTATCGCCGTTACGGTGTTGCTGATGATTCTGACCCCGTTCCTCGTCGTCGTTGCTCCCCGGCTGGGCGCCATGCTGGAACGGACGCCGCTGGGCAGGATAGGGCAGGAGGTGGAAACGGAAGAGGTGGAAAGTGAGATAGCGGGTCTCTCCGACCACGTCATTGTAGTGGGATACGGGCCGGGCGGGCAGCGCCTGTCCTGGGTGCTGCGCGATACCAGGCTTCCCTTCGTTGTCGTGGAGATGAATCCCGAACTGGCCGATATGGCGGAGGCCAAAGGGATCCCTACGTTGCGCGGTGACGCAAGCCGCTCGCATATGCTGGAGATAGCAGGCATCGAACGGGCCAAGCTCTGCGTCATCGTCATCAACGACGGCGCTGCTGCGCAGCAGATCGTAGAGACGGCCCATTTTCTGAACCCTACCTTGCAGATCATCGTCCGGGCGCGGTTTCTTTCGGAAGTGGAACATCTGCAAAAAGCAGGCGCGGACATCGTCGTGCCCGAAGAACTGGAAACCTCTGTTCGCATCTTCACGCAGGTGCTGAACGCCTATATGATCCCTCCCGATGAAATCAAGCGGCAGGTCTCCCTGATCCGCTCCGGCGACTATGAAGTGTTTCGCGGCAGCATCCAGGAAGCCCACCTGATGGTGTTGCAGGGATTGGACGAGCAGGGATTGCACACGCGGGCCGTGGCGGTGCGGCCGGGAGCGCCTGTGGTAGGCAAGACGCTGGCCGACCTGTCCCTGCGGCAGCGGCACGGCCTGGTGGCGCTTGCCGTGCGCCGCGGCGGGCACACAAT
>CBDUBU010000407.1:0-3330 GCA_965365465.1 uncultured Rhodothermaceae bacterium | reverse complement strand
CGCAATCGCGGCCATCCGCAAGGCGGGGGCCAAGCAGTTGATCCTCGTGCCGGGCAACGCCTGGAGTCATGAAATAACTTCTTCAAAACCGCCGATACCCCCGAAGATGCTATCTACGGTTCCGGCCTTGTTGCCGCCTGTTATGGCCTCGACAGATCCCAGCACCGTAAGCGATGGGATTTCATACGCACGTTTATTCGTTAAACCCACCGGGATTTGTTTGTTCAGTGAACGTTGTGGCGTTGATGTCTTTCCGGAAGCATTCATGGCAGTAAAAATAAATCGTTAGTAGTTAAGCATAATGGCAAGGTGCGGCGGTTGGACGCTGGAGAGAGAGCCACCGGATCACGGCTATAAGACGCCACACCCCCTCGATTGATGCATGGGGCGCACGACCCGGCTGCTCACGGAGCCTGTCGTAGAAACCTGCGATCATAGAAAGGTCAACGTAATCCATCGCTGCCGCGCCTTCCTGGAGCACCCTGGCGACCTCTGTATCGCTCCATCTCATCAGATTATCGCTGAAGGCGGCGCCCCAATAGATTTTCCCGTACCGGGTTCGGATCTTCTCCGGGAGGTAAGGGCGCAGTCCTTCACGCATATAATGGCGCGTCCTGCCGCTGCGATACTTCTGGGTCGGGGGAACCGCTAAACAGAACTCCAGCAGTCGCCGGTCAGCAAACGGGAAGCGTGGTTCCACCCCGAAAGCAGCGGCAGCTTTCGCCGTCATCTCCAGAGCCCGAGAGAGCGCGTCCTGCGTAAGGTCCGCGCACTGACTCTTGCGCACTGACCGGGGAGGATAAGTCGCCGCAGCCTGTCGGCGGCGGCGCTCCCAGTTCACCCGCTTTGCAAAATCGCGTTGAAGAAAAGGCCCGGCGTCAAAGAGGCCGGAAGAGCGCGTGAAAGGAAACGCAACGAACGGCTCAAGTACGTAGCGTTGGAAGAGCCGGCGGTACGCCTTAATCGGACGCTTCGAAAGCCGCGCCACCGTTGTCATCTCGCGGTGCAGCGAGAAGAGGCGCCCTGCGGCGGCCAGTTCCGTCAGGTAGTTGTCGCCGTGGCCGACGACCTGGTCGCCGAGAAGCCCGTCAAGCACGACAGTCACGCCGGCCTGCCGGGCAGCGCGGTAAAGGCCGCAATAGATCAGCAGATTTCCAGAGGCGCAGGGTTCCTCTACCTGTGCCAGCGTATGATCCAGATCATCCAGAGAAATGCAGCGGTCGCTCGGTACGAGGTGCGGCCGGTAATGCCCGTGGCGAAGCACCTCCTCGATGTAGGGGCGCTCGTCGGAGAGGCTGCTCTCGCTGAACACTGCCGAGAAGGTGTCGAGAGGCCGGCGCGGCGAGGCGCCGGTGAGGTGGTGCGCTACGCACGCAATGCCGCTGGAATCAAGGCCCCCGCTGAGAAAAGCGCCTGTGTTTCCGGAGAGGCGGCAGCGAACCGCCTCTTCGAACCGCTCACGAAAAGCCTCCGCATACGCCCTGTCGTCACAGAGGCACACTTCGTATTCGGCATCCGGCCTCCAGTAGCGTTGCAGGGTTTCCCCGCGAGGGGAGAGGGTCAAGGTGTGAGCAGGCGGCGCCCTTTGAACATCCCGGTAGAAAGTAGCAGCGGGGTTCGCAGGGAAGCCTCCGAGAAAATCGGCCAGGTGGTCTTCGTTTACCGCCGAAGAGGCGCCCAGGTCGCTTATCCGAAAGGCGAAAGTAACCGTTCCGGCTGTCCTGAAGACGTAGAGGGGCGCCAGCCCGAAGGGGTCGCGGGCGCAGAAGAAACCGGGCAAGTCAGGGTCCCATATAACAAATGCAAAGCGGCCGAGAAGGCGCCCGGCGCACCGGCTCCCCCAGCGAAGGTAGGCCTGACGAACGAGAACCCGGTCATCGGGGAGGGACGCTTCGCTCAAGGAGAGCTTGAGGCGACGTGCAAGTTCCGCTCGATTATCCAGGCGCAGGGACGACATCACCACCACAGGCGCTGCGGCCTCCGCAGCATACCACGCACGCGGCGGTCTGCGGAGGTCCACGCATAGGGCCTCGCCGCTGGTTGTATGTTCGGAAAGCGTATCCACGTCAGGACTTATTTCAATAAGGTCATCATCTTCGCATCCATGAAATCGCCCGCCTGAATCCGGTAGATATAGGAACCGCTCGGGACGCGCTGACCGGAGAAGTCAAGCGTGTTCCAGTCAACCGAATGGGCGCCGGCTTCCATCTGCTGATCGATGAGGGCAGCGATTCTTCGTCCGAGTGCATCGTAGACATCCAGCGTGACACGAGCCGGTTCAGCCAGACGGAAGCGAATCGTCGTTGTGGGATTGAAGGGGTTGGGGTAGTTCTGCTCCAGCGCGAACTGTTCAGGCGGCGTCTCCTGCTTCGCCAGTTCGCCAAGCTGCATGATCAGATCGCCCGCCGTCTGTCCCGGCGGCGAGGTCTGCGCATCACCTGCCTTGCTTGCTCCATAGATCGTATCGTCGTTGATATATACGATGGAAGAAACGATGTTCAGCGGGGTAGGCGCCGCGCCATTCGGGAAGTCCGCAGCCGCCGCCCGGTACAGCGCGATGGCATCCGGGCCGTTCTGGAGTGTATTGTTTGGGAACGACTGGTCAACGTCTCCCACGCCGGGGTTGCCGATGAGGCGCCGGGCGCCGGGCATCAGGGTTCCCGTCAGGTCCATGGCGAAGTAGGAGGCGTTCGCGGCGCCGTCATAGAAGACGAGCGCACAGCCTTCAAGCAGGGCAGGGTCTGAACCCTCATTCGTGATCTCGACAAACTCGCCGGTGTCCGGGCTGCCGGGCTGATCGGCGTCGAAGTCCGAGAGGCGGAGCGTGCCGGGACAACGGGCCAGCGCGGAGGGCATCACGACCGTCGCGCGGGTTGCCTGCCGGGTGAAGGGAACCCCGGAGGGCGCAACGCCGGCAGCCGACACCTGAAAGGTATAGGTCCCGGCAACCTTCGTGCTGGCGTAGAAATTGCCGTAGATGCCATCTGCCGCCGCAAAATCACCGTGGGAGCCGTCATCGTAAAGCGTCAGCGTGGCGGCGGCGTAATGGAGGGTTCCCTCCTGATCGGCGTAGGCGATCCCCTCCGGCGTTTTGACGGCAACGAGTTCGGAAGCCTCCGCGCCTGCCTTCGACGCGCCCGGTTCTTCCGATTCAAGGATGCCTCTCGGCGCCTGCATCGCGGCAGCGGCGGGCGTCGGCGCGAGCACTTCAGCCGTCACGTCAGCGCCGAGCACAGGGGCGCCGCCTTCGGTGATGGCAGCACGGACGAAGATGTTTTCTCCGAGCGGATATTCATCCTGGTCAAACGCAACATCCATCTGGAGCGTGCT
>CBDUBU010000406.1:0-3341 GCA_965365465.1 uncultured Rhodothermaceae bacterium | reverse complement strand
TTCACCTGATCCGGCGCAACCTGCCGTCAAGAGCGTGAATACGAGAAAAAGCCATTTCCAGGCATCTTTCAAAAGCATAGTGATTTACAATTAACAGTTTATGCAGGGCTGCATCCAATCTTTTGCTTTCACCTAGCGCCTGCCGTTCATCGCGGTATCGGCTTCCTGTTCGGTTTCAACAAGCTGGCCGGTGCGAAGCTCCAGCACCATCCGATCCGCGTCATATACCTCATCCAGCGACTCCATGATAGCGCGAGAATCTACGGCGACTGTCCGGTTGCGCTCAGTGCGGAAGATATAGGCTCCTTCCAGGCTCTCGATGTTGCCGTCGAAAACCAGACCTACCACTTCGAGATCCTGGTTCAATAGCGGCGAGCCGGAATTGCCCCCAATGATGTCGTTGGTCGAGACCAGATTCATCGGCGTGGAAAGGTCCAGAGAATCAGGCGGCGCGACCCAACTGGCGGGCAGGCGCCATTCGGAATCTGGCCCGTAGGAATAATAATGGTCGTACAGGCCATAGATCGTTGTGTGCGGCGGCGCGACTGTGCCATTGTAGGGGAATCCTTTGACCACACCGTCGGCAATGCGCAACGAGAAGGTCGCATCCGGCGGAACGTTGGTCCCGTAAATGTCAAACCGTGCGCGTCCCAGGCTGCCGGCAAGCTCCTGCTGCTGTGCGCCAAGCCCGGCAAAAGCACTCTGGTAGGCGGTAAAACGCGGCATGACCGCAGCGGCAACCTGCAACGCCGGGTCCTCCATGCTCAGGGTTCCCGCCGCGAGTGCCTGCGCCGCGCCGGCGGAGTCCGCCAGCGCCGACTGCGCCGCCACATACTCGGCGGCGGCTTCCGGGGTGCGCCCGTTTAGCACGCCCTTCACCAGGTCGCTGTCCTCCCCGAACAGGTTCTGGAACAATTTGAAGCGTCCCGTCAGGAAAGCAACCTCCAGTTCGCGCGGCTTGTCCTGCACCGAAAGCAACTGCTCCCGGAGCGGAGCCAACGCCGACTCCCCGGCGCCTGCCTGCTGCTGGTTCAAATAGTTGTAGGCGACCAGGGCGCGTTGCAGCACCGCCGCCGAAAGAATGGAACCGGGCTGCATTCCCAGAAAAGCGCCGTAATCAGCGGCGTATTCTCTTCGCTGGTCCTGGAGTCCGGTCATCTGGTCGAGAATCTCGCCGTATTGCGTGCGCAGTTCCGGACTCGCTTCGATGGCCTCCCGGAATTGCCGCTCGGTGCTCCGGCGGCGCGCCATCAGGACGGGGTCGTTCAGCGCTGCAACCCGGCCAGTGTATGCCTTTTGCGAGTTGGAAAGCGACAGGATCTGAGTCAACAACGCTCCCGACGGATGATTCGCGTAGTAAGCTCGCATCGCGTCCAGGCGACTGTTAATGATGTCCAGGAGATACCGTTCCTGCACGTCGCGACGGTATTCGAGCTGCGCTACAGTCTCCAGGCGATTGGTCGAACCCGGATTTCCAATGACAAAGACGAGATCTCCTTCAGCGCTCCCGTTTTCGCTCCACGGGAAGTAGTGTTCCGTCTGAAGCGGGCTTTCTCCGTCGTAGACCCGAAAGAAAGTCATGTCCAGGCAGTAGCGAGGATACGTGAAGTTGTCATAATCACCCCCGAAGTGAGCCATCTGCATTTCGGGCGCCATCACAAGACGCACATCCTTGTACCGCCGGAACGTGTAGGCCGAGTAACGCCCTCCATGATAGAGCGAGATCACCTGCACGACAATCCCGGTCTCCTCACCACCGGCTTCTGCGGTCAGCCGTTCCGTAACGCGCCCTATAGCGCCTTCCCGCGCCTGCGCACGCTCTGCATCGGTTTCCGCTCCTTCAAGCGCAGCATATACCTCGTCCGTCACATCCGTGATGTTAATCAGTTGATCGGCATACATGCTGGCCACAGGCCGTTCGTCTGAGAGCGAGGGAGCATAGAATCCGTTCTCCAGAAGGTCTTCGCCCGGGCGTGTCACTTTCGGCAGATGTCCGCGTCCGCAGTGGTGGTTCGTCATGACCAGACCGTTCGGGGACACAAAGGAAGCCGTGCATCCGGGGATGCGCAGCGCTCCGAGACGGGCGTGCTCGAACCAGGCGGCATCCGGGGTGAAGTTGTAGGTTTCGCGCAGGTACTCCACTGGCGGATTATCGAACGTCCACATCTTCCCGTTGTCATACAACCCGGCCTGCACCGTATCCAGCGGAGAAGCAGCTGCCCGGCGGCCTCCAGCAACGGGAACGGTGGTGGGGACTGCGCCGGGCTGTGGGGCGACCCGCCCCGTAAAGGTCGTATCGGGTGTTCCCGAGGTGCTTTCGGTTTTACTGGTCGAAGCGCACCCGGCAGACAAAAGGGCCAGGGCAAAAAGAAGCACCGGCAAGGCAGCGCGGCGCAACGTGTGAATCTTCTTCATACTTTGATACAAATCCAGTCCGGAGAAATGAATTACACGGTATAGTAAGGCATCGCAGGGCTTGAGGCGAACAGAAACGTAGGTCAAAATTCCGTGTACGAGATCTGCCTGCCGTGAAAAAGAGCCTCTTGCGAGCACCCTTAACGGCCTATCCGGAAATTTGTTTTTGGAGAAGCGGCGTGCAGTCTCCATCCTTGGCGCCCGGCAATCACTTTTCCTCTTGTCATTCCGACGAAAACAGGGGAAGGGCAAAAACAGCGCAAGCGAGGGTACAGAAAAACTCCGGCTGACGGCAGAGCAAACGCAGCGTGCGCAGACACTTCAGCCAATACCATGAAAAAACGCTCTTTCCGATCCTGAAAAGAGCGTTCTGGGTGCCCGTGGCAGGACCTTGCACTCTTGGCCCCCCCTGCCCTTTTGCGCCTTACAGCGCCCTGAAACGCCGTTTTTAGCGGCGTCCCCCGACCTGCGTTACCCCTGCGAATACCCCTGTTTTCGCAGCGTGCGCACCCAAATGAGCACCCACTACCCGCGCGGTCTGGCAGCCTCCAGGAAGGTAGCAGATTGTGCTCTTTGCTTCTAACGACGATGGGCGGAGCAGCACCAAAACGCAAAGGATCGGCTTTTGAGCGGGAGGTCGTAAGCCGTGCAAGAGAGGCTGGCCTGCACGCAGAACGCGCCTGGATGAGCGACGGCCGCACGCTCACCCAGGCGGACGGGAAGAGGTGTACGGGAGACGTGGATCTCCTTATCAACGGTCGGCTCCGGGTGCAGTGCAAACGGCGCAGGAGCATAGCCGGCTATATGAAGCCGCCCTGCGGCGCGCACGTGACTCTGATCCGGGAGGACCGGGGCCAAGCAATGGCGGTCCTCCCGGCCAGTCTCTTTTTCTGCCTTCTGGCGAAGGGTTACAGCGGGGAGGGGGG
>CBDUBU010000405.1:0-3359 GCA_965365465.1 uncultured Rhodothermaceae bacterium | reverse complement strand
GGATGCGTTTGCCACCGCCATTTCGATTGCGCTCCAGTACGGCGTGCCGCTGGAGGATCTGTGCTCCAAGTTCAGCCATATGCGCTTCGAGCCGAGCGGGTTCACGAACAACCGCCAGATCCCGATCGCCAAGTCGATCATGGACTACATCTTCCGTTACCTGAGCCTGAAATTTCTACCGCAGACGCAGGAAGAGGCTGCCGTAAACCCTAATAGGGCCGTTGCGGAAGAAGTAGATCGCAACGGCCCGGCCCTCGACGAAGAACAGATGGAGATCCCCTTTGCGAAGCCGGTCGGAGACCCGGAAGGACTGGTAGGAGCGACCGTGGAGGCGTTTTTCCAGACGGCTGACCGCGCCAACACGGCGCAGGCCACCCATCAGGATGTCGCGCAGCGGGCTTCCTTCCAGAACCAGGCGGACGCGCCCGCCTGCCCGAACTGCGGCTCCATCACCGTGCGGGCCGGTTCCTGCTACAGCTGCCCGAACTGCGGTTCGACCAGCGGCTGCGGTTGATTTTCCCCGGAGCAGGTAAGAGGGCGGTATGGGAGCGTAGACGTTCCTGTACCGCCTTTTTTCTTGCAGGCACACGCTATCGGCTTTTCTTACCTGATCTGCCTGTGGCTGTTGCTTCATTCGACCTGCTGCGCGTTGCCGCTTATTTCTCGCCAGATTTCCGGATCGACGGGGACGCCGTGCGCCAGGTTCTCCCGGCGCGTAGCGAGGGTCTGTTCGCCGGGATAGCGTGGGGGCGTTCCGGCCTGTACGGGGTCCGCGCCCTGTACGAAGGCAATGACCTCATCGGTGAGGCGTTCGGCGGCAGCGTCGTGGAGGGGCGCGATGTCGAAAGCAAGAAAAACCTGCGAGAGTCCAGCTTCGCGGAGGGGGTCCGGAGTGATCTGGTGGGTAGCTAGGCCCCCGGAGAGCAGCGACGCCAGCAGGTCCAGCATCATCGCCAGCCCGGAGCCTTTCCACAGGCCGATGGGCAGCGGCCGCCCGGATGCCTCGATGGCGCCGGGGTCACGGGTAAGCCGCCCCTCCGCATCGAAGCCGCCGTCCGCCGGAAGCAACCGGCCCTGCTTCCGATAGGAGGCCAGCGACCCGTAGGAAAACTGCGACATCGCCATGTCCAGCACGACCGGTCCTGCCGGGCGCGGCGCGGCGATGATAAGCGGGTTGTTGCCGAGCCGGCTTTCCCGCGCCCCCCAGGGTGGAAGGTTCGGCATGGTGTTCGTCCAGCAGATTCCGATAGCACCTGCCTCGGCGGCCTGCCAGCCGTAGCTGCCGCCACGCATCCAGTGGTTGGTCCGCGCCAGCGCCACGCAGCCCACGCCGTGCTCCCGCGCAACCTCGATGGCCCGGTTCATGGCGGCGTGCGCGTTCAGGTTGCCCGGCCCCAGGCCCCCGTCCCACCGCTCGACCGCGCCGAACCGCGCCGTACAGACCGGTTTTGCGTGGATGTCGATTATGCCTTGCCGGATCATTTCCATGAACCGGGGAAAGCGGTTCAGGCCGTGCGAGTAGACTCCGTCGCGGCTCGACTCGGCAAAAAGCCGGGCGCAGCGCGCCGCACGGTCAGGGGTAAAGCCTGCCTGCAGCAGGTTGCGCCGGAGCGCTTCGTGTAATTCTTCGTACGGGACGCGGAGCATATCGCGGGGAGAAGGTTGTGGATGCCTGCACGGGTCCAGTATACCGAACAAAATCGAAAAGAGGCTGGCTTCCTGCCCGCCTCGAAGTGTCTTGCTGAACGAAGATCGGCGCCTGTGCCAGGCGCGGCAGGCGCTCACGCCTTACAGTCGGTCTGCCATACCTTTCCGTGCCCATGACGAGGGGCGCCGCAACATGTGGCAGACAAGGCCCTCTGGAGAAACACGCGACGGTCAGGCGGCGCGGTGGGCGGCGCCTTGCAGCCGAAGGATGAGTTCGCTCAGATCCTGCGAAAGCGGCTCTGCACGGGGCCGGATCATCCAGTCGGCTTCGAGTTGGAGGCTCGAATGGCAGGTCAGCGTCAGTGGGTATACCGGCTTTCCGGCGCACAGGGCATACCCTGCTTCAGCGGCGCAGTCGCGGCCGTAGTAGTCGGCGAAAAGGATGACGGCATCGGCAGCGTCGATCATGGCGTAACATTGCTCGGCAATGGCAGCCGGCATATCGGCAGCCGGAATCCCCTCCGGCATGATGTCGCATGGATTCAACACCTGAATGCCATGCTCCCGGAGCGCTGAAGCGATGTAGTACGATTCGTTGCGGTGCTTGATGGGGATCGATAGATACGTGCGCATGAAACTCTGTTAAAGGTTATCGGCAGGAAGGTTCAGGCATCCGGCAGGCTGACCGTAAACACAGCGCCTTCTCCGTCGTGACTTTCGAGGGTCAGGGCGCCGCCGTGGCCGCGCGTGACGATGTCATAGGAGAGAGACAGCCCCAGGCCGGTGCCCTCTCCCGCAGGTTTCGTCGTGAAAAATGGCTCGAATATTTTCTGATGCAACCCGAAAGGTACGCCCGGCCCGTTGTCTTCGATCCGTATTTCCACCTCGCCCGCCGCCCGCCGCGTGGAGACCCGCACGCACGGCGTATGCGTCTGCTTGCGCTCCGGAAGGCCGTCCTGGGCGGCATAAAAGGCATTGTTCAGCAGATTGAGAAGCACCCGGCCCATCTCCTGCGGCGCCAGCATCAGCGAGCCTGCTTCTGCATCATAGTCCTTCACCACCTGAACGGCAACACCGGCGGCCTTGCCCTGCGCCGCGTGCCGCGCCAGATCCACATATTCGTCGAGAAAGGCGTTGAGTTCTATTTCACGCCGTTCACCGGTTGTTTCACGCGCATGTTCGAGCATCGAGCGGACGATGCCGTCTGCCCGTGCGCCATGCGCCGCGATCTTGTTCGCGTTTTGCTTCAGGAAGGCGACTATTTCCGCAATCTCTTCATCGAGCGGCGCTGGTATGGCACAGGCCCGCAAGCTCTGGTGCAGTTCATCGGCCAGTTCGACGGAAGCGATGGCGAAGTTGTTGATGAAGTTGAGGGGGTTCTTGATCTCATGCGCAACGCCTGCCGTTAGCTGGCCCAGGCTCGCCAGCTTCTCCTGCTGAATCAGTTGCTCCTGAGTGTCTTTCAGGTGTTGCAGGGTGGTTTGCAGGTCGTCGTTTTTCTGGCGCAGAGCCTCGGTTCGTTGCTGCACCTTTTTTTCCAGAACGTTGTACAGCCGGGCATTCTCGATAGAGATAGCAATCTGTGAAGAAAGAAGCCGCAGAATCTTGAGCCGTTCCGGCGTGAAAGCGCCCGTCGTGAGGTTGTTTTCGAGATACAGCAGTCCCGCCAGCTTGCCTTGATGGATGAGCGGGGTGCAAAGCACCGACCGAGG
>CBDUBU010000404.1:0-3370 GCA_965365465.1 uncultured Rhodothermaceae bacterium | reverse complement strand
CCTTTCAGAAACGGGGGCGCCGGACACGCCTCCCTTGCCCCCTCTGATACATCAGATTGGCAAAACCCCCTTAATCAAACTTAAGGTGGTGACGCGCGACCTGCCTCCTGCCGTATCTGTGTATGCGAAAGGCGAATACATGAATCCGGGGGGATCTGTGAAGGACCGTCCGGCGCTGCGCATGATACTGGCGGGTTTGCGTTCGGGCGCCTTGCGAAAAGGCAAGGTACTGCTCGATGCCACGAGCGGCAATACGGGCATTGCCTACGCTATGATCGGCGCCGCGCTCGGCATCCCTGTGCAACTGGCCATGCCGGCCAATGCCTCGCCGGAACGGAAACAGATTCTCCAGGCTTACGGCGCAAACCTTATCCTGACCGATCCTATGGGGGGTACGGATGAGGCTCAGCGACACGTCCGGCGCATGGTTGCCAGAGAGCCGGAAAAGTATTTCTATCCGGACCAGTATAACAATGAGGAGAACTGGCGCGCTCACTTTGACGGCACCGGCGCAGAAATCATCGATCAGTTGGACGGCAGGATAACACACTTCGTCGCAGCCCTGGGCACTTCCGGGACATTCACCGGCGTTACACGACGGCTCAAACAACACGACCCTTCCATTCAGGCTATCGCAGTCCAGCCGGACTCTCCGCTGCATGGAATGGAGGGTGTGAAGCATATGGAAACGGCTCTGACACCGGGGATCTACGATCCGGAGCTTGCCGACTGCTCACTTCATATTTCTACGGAAGAGGCGCATGAGATGACGCGCCGTCTGGCCCGCGAAGAGGGACTTCTCGTGGGTGTTTCGGCAGGCGCCAACGTGGCCTCTGCGCTGCGGATAGCCCGGCAACTCGACCAGGGCATCGTTGTGACCATCCTTTGCGATACTGGCGCTCGCTACCTGAGCGATGCATTCTGGCAAGCCGCTTGACTTCACAACCATGCAAATAGAAGAAAAATTGCTCGACGAGATTCGCAAACATGGGCAGGAAACCTATCCTGAGGAATGCTGTGGTTTTTTGCTTGGGACTTCCGGCAATGCAGGCAACCGCGTAACAGCTACATGGCGCGTCAAAAACCGGCAACAGGAAAATCGCCGCCGTCGCTACACGATAACCCCGGCTGATTATTTGGCTGCCGACCGGGAGGCTCGCAAGTCGGGCCTTGATATCATCGGAATCTATCACTCTCATCCCGACCATCCGGCCTTTCCCTCCGCTACAGATCTGGCAGAGGCAACTTTCCCTGGTTTTACTTACGTCATCGTCTCAATCCAGCAGGGCAAACCGGCCGCACTAACCGCCTGGCGCCTTGCTCCGGATCGATCACAGTTTGACGCCGAGGTTATCGAAACAAAATCTTCCGAACAAGCAACAAAGGAATACTCTAATTTCTGAAAAAGACATCGACCCTATGACTACCACGATCCACATTCCAACGCCGCTTCGGGCCTATACGGGTCAAAAATCCGCTGTGCCAGTCGAGGGAGAAACGGTTGGAGAAGCCCTCTCCCATCTGATTACACAGTATCCTGCTCTCAAACAGCACCTGTACAACGAACAGGATCAACTGCGCTCCTTTGTAAACGTCTTCCTGAACGATGAGGACATCCGACACCTTGAGCGCACCGAAACGCAAATTCGCCCTTCCGATGAACTGTCCATCATACCCTCCATTGCAGGAGGCTCCTGATACGATCAGGCAGAAGCTCTAACAGGTTACTGTATACAGGCCCCCACACAAAGGAAGGTAATACCGACCCGTCATGATTGCACCACCACTCGTTTCGGCTGATATCCTCTCACAGGACGAAATTCGCCGCTACAGCCGCCATCTGATCCTTCCCGAATTTGGCATGGAGGGACAGAGGAAGCTCAAGCACGCTTCGGTTCTGCTTGTAGGGACCGGCGGACTGGGTTCTCCCCTTGCCCTGTATCTCGCTGCCGCAGGCGTTGGCCGCTTGGGACTCGTCGATTTTGATGTAGTAGACGAGTCGAATCTGCAACGGCAGATCCTGCACGGGACGAAAGATGTAGGACGTTCCAAGCTGGCGTCGGCGAAAGACCGGATCAGCGACATAAACCCAAATGTTCATGTCGACCTGTTCGACGTGCATCTTTCGAGCGCGAATGCCTCGGAGATCATACGGGATTTCGACGTAGTTGCAGACGGAACCGACAACTTTCCTACCAGGTACCTCGTTAATGATGCCTGTGTGCTGGCAGGAAAGCCCAATGTCTACGCTTCCATTTTCCGGTTTGAAGGCCAGGCATCAGTCTTCGGAATGCCGGACGGCCCGTGTTACCGGTGTGTGTATGCAGAGCCGCCGCCGCCGGGACTTGTGCCTTCCTGCGCCGAAGGAGGCGTTCTGGGTGTGCTGCCGGGACTCCTCGGCGTCATCCAGGCAACAGAAGTCGTCAAGCTGATCGCAGGCATCGGCGAGCCTCTCGTCGGCCGCCTGCTGCTTGTGGACGCGCTCACGATGCGCTTCCGAACGCTTAAACTGAGAAAGGATCCTTCCTGCCCGATCTGCGGCGAACACCCGACACAGACCGAACTCATTGATTACGAAGCTTTTTGTGGAATCCCCCAGAACAACGGAGTAAAACCTATGTCCGAAACGAAAGTACCGGAAATCACGGTTGGTGAGCTTAAGGACCGGATGGACCGGGGCGACACGCCTTTCATCCTGGATGTGCGCCAGCCTCATGAATATGAGATAGCTAACCTCGGAGCGCCGCTGATCCCTGTCGAGGAACTGGCCGACAGGCTTGATGAACTGGAATCTTACCGTGACCGCGAAATCGTGGTTCACTGCCGTTCAGGAGTTCGTTCCGGCCGCGCCGTTGAAATGATGCGCGGCGCAGGATTCAGTAAGGCTGTGAACCTGAAAGGAGGAATCCTGGCGTGGAGTCGGGAGATTGACCCTTCCGTGGCCCAGTATTGATGCTTCAAAGCGGGTTGCCGGCCCCATCGAAGCTACATGACAAGCACGCTGCGAACTTTTGCCCCCCGGACCTCCGGTTTGCCTTCCATGCGCTCCCTGAAAGGCTTGAAGCTGCCCGGTTCTACGTCCTGCACGCGAATAACCATGCTTGAAATGCGGCGGTTATTCTCATCGAAAAGGGATACCTGGATCTGAGCATTCTCAATCTGAACGGCTGTCGTATTGTAGAGCTTTCCGGTAAGAAGACGCTCGCCTGCCGGCATCTGAACATATTTGAAGTCCTTGACCTCCACAGCGGCCTGCGCACCCTCCGGCTCGGATTCTCCACAGGCTGTAAGCACTGAGAAAAGAAGGACTATAAGGAAAGCACTGGAAAAGTCTAGCCTGGTCATAATAGCGCTCCGGGTTTGATCCCCT